>DATHUD010000001.1:0-8453 GCA_035462575.1 Thermoanaerobaculia bacterium
AGGCGTCCCGCCGGGACGGCGGGTTGGATGTTATCGCTTCTCGCAGCGGCTCGCTGTCTTTTCTACGGAGGCCGGGCCTCGGGCGTCGCTCCCCTCCCCTTCCCCCGCGAGGCGAGATAGACTCCCCCGTCATGCGGTCCCGAGAGATCCTCCGCGAAAACCCCGAAAAGGCGCGCCAGGGCCTGGCGAGCCGCAACACGGACCCCTCCCTCCTGGACGGTTGGCTCCGGCTGGACGCCGAGCGTCGTGCCGCTCTGGTCGAGGTCGAGGAGCTGAAACGCCAGAGAAACGAGGCGAGCCGCGCCATCGGCGAGGTCAAGAAGCGCGGAGGCGAGGCCTCGACGGAGATCGCCGCCGTGGGCCAGCTCAAGGCGCGGATCGAGGAGCTGGAGGGCCGGCTCGCGCAGATCGACCAGGAGCTTCTGGAGATCGAATACAGCTTCCCGAACCTTCCGCATCCGAGCGTCCCGCCGGGGAGAGACGAGAGCGCCAACCGTGTCGAGCGCGTGGTAGGCGAGCCCCGGAGCTTCGACTTCGAGCCCAAGGCCCACTGGGACCTGGGACCGGCTTTGGGCATCCTCGACTTCGAGCGCGGCGCCAAGATCACCGGCGCCCGCTTCACCGTCTACGCCGGAGCCGGCGCCCGGCTCGAGCGGGCCCTGATCTCCTTCATGCTGGACCTCCACACCCAGTCTCACGGGTACACGGAGATCCTGCCGCCCTTCCTGGTCAACCGCGAGACGTTGATCGGCACGGGGCAGCTCCCGAAGTTCGAGCAGGACCTCTTCAAGCTGGAGGGTTACCCCTACTACCTGATCCCCACGGCGGAGGTCCCGGTCACCAACCTCCACCGGGACGAGATCCTGGACGAAGCCCGCCTCCCCCTCCGCTACACGGCCTACACCCCGTGCTTCCGGAGCGAGGCCGGCTCCTACGGCAAGGACGTGCGGGGCCTGATCCGCCAGCACCAGTTCAACAAGGTCGAGCTCGTGCAGATCACGAGCCCCGAGACGAGCTACGAGGCCCTGGAGGAGCTGACCGGAAACGCCGAGCGGGTCCTCCAGCTCCTGGAGCTCCCCTACCGCGTGATGAGCCTCGCGACCGGCGACTTAGGGTTCGGCTCGGCCAAGACCTACGACATTGAAGTCTGGCTCCCGGGCCAGCAGGCCTACCGGGAGATCTCCTCCTGCAGCAACTGCGAGGACTTCCAGGCCCGCCGCATGAACCTGCGCTTCCGTCCCGCCGAGGGAGGCAAGCCCCGCCTCGCCCATACTTTGAACGGCTCGGGGCTCGCCGTGGGGCGCACGTTCGTCGCGATCCTGGAGAATTACCAGCAGGAGGACGGCTCGGTCGTCATCCCCGAGGCCCTCCTCCCCTACACCGGGGGCCTCGCGCGAATCACCGCGCCGAAGTAAGCTGTTGGGCACCCCCGGAGGGGTGGCTGAGCGGTCTAAAGCAGCGGTCTTGAAAACCGCCGGGCTCGCAAGGGCCCCGTGGGTTCGAATCCCACCCCCTCCGCCATTTCGGTTCAAGTAGTGGTTTACGGCAGCCTCTCGACGCCCTCTTCGCCCGCCGGCGGACCTTCGAAATAGGGCTCGACCTTACCCTTAATCTTGATCGTCATCGGTTTGCCGTAGCGGTCGCGGCTGCGCCCAGCCTCAACCCGGATCCATCCTTCCGAAATGCAATATTCCTCGACGTTGGTCTTTTCCTGACCGTTGAAGCGGATGCCGACACCGCGGCTGAGGATCGCCTCATTAAAGTAAGGGCTGCTCGGGTCGAGCGAAAGACGGTCGGGGAACTCGGGAATCTCTTCAGCCATGATGGGGGGCTCGCTAGGAGGATTCAAGTGCCCGCGGATCCGGCGCTGATGGCCGCCGCGGCCTGGGAGAGGACGCCCCTCTCCGAATGGCACAAGGATATACCGCACCGCAGGTGCTCGGATCAAGGCCGGCGTGTGCATCGATGCTCCGCTCCCCCGAACGCAGCTCACGGCTTTTACCTGGAACCTAAACCTAATCCCCCGGAGCCTACTGGGGCCAGGGCCGTCCTGATCTCTCCGGGGGGCAGAATCTGCCCCAGTCTGGGCCCATTCTGCTCCCCTCTTTGGTCTAATCTGGCACGGAAATGGGCCGAAATGTGCCGATTTGGAACCAATTTGCAGCCGGTTGATGATTCCAGGACTCCGGAAGATCACCCCGCGGTCCGTGCCGTTCGTGGCATACGGGGGAGACTTCGCCCTCCTGGAAGGCCAGCGCCGTAACGTCCGGACGCGTCCTGCGGCCGGTGGAGAAGGAACAGCTCGTTTGACTCGGAGGGGTTTGTCGATAAATGCTAATCCCCGTCGCTCGCTTCACCGGAATTCCTGAGTGCGCCTCCGCGGCCGTCGCGGCGGGCTCGGGTGGCCGGGTGCGGGGCGGGCGCAGAGAAAAGGAGAAGTCCCATGCCGAGACAAGAGACGACGAACGCCGGAAAGCTCGGGAGCCTCGTGCGGCTCTCGGCCTCCCTGAACGCCAACGCCCCGGATCTCCCGCACCTGGAGGGGATCCGGGCCCGGTTTGACAAGCTGGTGGGAGAGGCCCAGGAGACCGCCAAGCAGCAGACGGCCTTCACGGCGAGCAAGCAGGAGGCCTCCAAAAGGCTCAACACCCAACTGAGCGAGGCGTTGCGGCTGGCGAGCGGCCTCCGTAAGCTCCTGGAGGAGACCTACGGCGTCCGTTCGGAGAAACTGGCGGAATATGGGCTGCAGCCGTTCCGCGGCCGGAAGTTGAAGGGGACCGCGCCGGAAGCTCCGCAGAAGCCGGAGCCGCCGGCGGTGCCGACGGCTCCTGTCGATCCCAACGCGTAGAATCGCTTCCGGGGGGCGTGTGTCCGCACGCCCCCTTTCTCATTCTACTCCCCCCGCTTCCGATTCCCCAAAGCCCCGATCGCTCAAGCCAAGCCCCTCTTCCGTCCTCCACTACGCCTTCACGTCCCGTTGGGGAAGCAGCCGTTCCTTTCCGAAAGCACGCCGCTCCGGCAGGAAGGGCAAAGTCCCGCCGCCGAAGGAGACGTCCCCCTCGACAGCCGAAAGGTCCCCTTCCCGGGAAGCCGAGTCCTCCGAGATCGTCGCCCGGTCCCGGGACCTGAAACGCAGTCCGCCTCTTTGAGGAAAAGTCTCGTTCCTCGACCCCGAAGCCCCGCAATGCCCGGTCCCGGTCCGGCAATCGACGGGGGAATCCGTCTCCTTCCGCACAGACCCCCTCGCGCCGGCACACCAGAGCGGCACGAGAGAGCGAATCCCGGAATTTGAGGCGCGTTCCGATTCTCGACAGCCAGGTTTCCATCCGCCCGAGCCGCCTCGTAGGATTTTTGTCAAACTCCCGGAGCTCGAAGCCGAGTTGCCCGGAAGGAAAGCAAAAGCCTCTTGCAGGAGGACGACCTCGCGGAACGTACAACCTGGTCCCGGGGCTTGAGGGGAAACGTGCTTCATCCGGAGCCAAGCCTGCTTCCCTGGAGAAAGGCCGCGGGACTCGCAGCCAAAGCCTCGGGATTCCCCTTGAAGCCGTCTTTCCGGATGGAAGAATCCTCTTGCGTTGAAGGAGCGCAACGGGACGGAAGGCCCATTGCCGGGACTTCGAGCGGCTTCGGCTTGTTGGAAGGGAAATGCCCTACCGCTCCCTTCTGTTCTGGCAGCTCCATCCTGAATGAGAGGAGAGCCTGCGTAGCGGATGGGCTCCCTTCCACGGAAGGAGATCTCACCCCTTCGGAATGGAAGTGGAGGCGAAGAACCTGAGGACCACGATCTCGAACCAGCCGAAAGGACGAATCCGCAGCCCGACGCCGGGGAGAAGACTTCGGTCCTTTGGAGTACGCGAACGGAGGAGACGGTGGTCCTCTCACCGATTCCCTGCTGGGAGCACCTCCCGGCCGAGGAGTACCGCGACCGCGTCCGTGACCTGGTGGAGGAGGTCGAAGAAGAAGCCGCAGCGGACCGGGAGAGGTCGGGGATTCCGGTCCTCGGTCCCGGGGCCATCCTCGCCCAGGATCCACAGCACCGTCCCAAGAAGCTCGACAGGTCGCCGGCTCCCTTCGTGCACGCCGCGACCAAAGCCGCCCGCCTGGCGCTCTATCAGTCCTACTCCTGGTTCGTCGGAGAGTTCCGGAAGGCGGCCGAGAAGCTCCGACGAGGCGACCGCGACGTCGGTTTCCCGCCCGGGTGCTTCCCACCAGCTTTGCCTTTCGTGCCTGGGTAGAGGCGAGTAGCAGGTCCGGCCCGGACGTTGATCGCTTGAGGTGAGGTCTAACTTCACGCCGCTCTTCATCTTCGTCGGCGTCATGCACCCCCTCGCCTGGATCGCGATTCGCGCGCTGGTGGGGAAGAACATCGCGCAGATCGATCTCGACAAGGGCCTCCGGACCGCGCAAAGCCCCGCGCTCCTCGCAATGGACCTGGGGCTCCTGGCCGTGGGCGCCACCCTGGCCGCGCTCGTCTTCGCAAACTGGAGCTACATCCTGTCGGTGACGAAAAACTCCGTCGCCGCTGCCGCCGCGAGCTTGCTCGCCCTGATGGGACTTGCGCTGGTCTACGCGAGCCGCGAAGTGTGGCTCGGTGCGGCCCGTTCGGCGGCGTGATCGCCGAAGCTACAGGGACTCAGCAGGTCGGTTGTGCCGGACGTGGCGGACGCTACGTCAGTTCCTGCAGGATTTCAGGATGCAGTCTCGCCACCTTGATGAGCGTTTTCGCCGCGCCCGACGGCTCCCGGCGGCCTTGTTCCCAGTCCTGGAGCGTGCGCACGGACACACCCATCAGAGCAGCAAACGATGCTTGTGAGAGACCCGAAATCAGTCGGGCCTCAACGATGCTGGGCACTTCGGGCTTGTGCACACGGCCTCGCACTCCGGCCTTCATTTGTTGAACCGATTGCAGAAGCTGCTCCCCCAGCTCTTCGCCAGAGGCAGCGAGCTTAGATCTCTTGACAGCCTTAGCCATTCTCAATTTCCTCCTTGATCTGGCGCAAGACGTGAACCGGGATGTTCTCTGCCTCGGATATTGCGGACAGAACGAGAAGCCAGATCTCGCCAACGGAGAGGCGGTTGAAGTAGATCACGCGTACCCCGCCTCGCTTGCCACGTCCTGCCTTGCCCCAGCGCACCTTGCGTACGCCCCCAGAGCCCGGGACAACTTCGCCGGCTTCGGGGTGGGCTGCGATGAAGTACACAAAAGAGCTGCGCTCCTCCTCGGTCCAATGGTCGTCGGCAAGCCGCTGGAAGAGAGGCGTTTCGACGACCGTGTACACAGTTGGGACTGTACGGCATTGCCGTATCCTAAGTCAAGCTGCGAATCCGGGAGGCGGCCGAGAGTTGGCGGGCCGGCCGCCGGGGCGCTGCTGTCATCTACCTCGCCGCCAACCTCGGAAGCGTCTTCGGCGGCTGGCTGCCGGCGTTCTTCCTCCGCCGCGGCTGGTCCGGGACGCGCGCCCGCCTCGCGACCATGGCGCTCTTCGCGGCAGGGCTCCCGATCTCGGCGCTCGGCGTCGTGGCGAAGGACCTGTGGACGGCCGTGGCCTTCATCAGCATCGCCACCGCCTGCCATCAGGCGTGGTCCGCCACGGCCAGCCGCCGCCGCCACGCTTTACCTGGCCACGGCCACGGCCACGGCCACGCCCACGCTTTACCTGGCACCTAGTCCGGACCCACCAAGCTGGAAGGGGATCGAGCGTGAGGATCTCGACGGTGGCATAGGCGAGACGATTAAAATCGTCTCCCCGGTGCTTCCACGAGTTACCTGGAACTTATTCCGGGGCCTGTGGCAGGAGCACATAGCGGCAGAGTTTGGTGTCTCGGTCTTGACGGTCATCAACTGGGAGATGAACCACACCAGGGTGGCGAACCGCTTCCTTCCCAAGGTGGTGGCATTTCTCGGGTACAACCCCCGGGAGGAGGCTGGAGAGCTTGGTAACCGGATTCGGATGCAGCGGGAGCGGCAAGGCCTGTCCCAGAGAGCCTTAGCCGAAAAGCTCGGCCTCAATGTCTCGACCGTGGTTGCCTGGGAGCGTGGCCGCGTGCGCAAACTCTTCCCCCAAGGTATTCTGTGTCTAGCCTAGATCTAGGGTAGACAGGCAATTTAGGTATATCCTCTTTGCATGAAGGAGCGGGACAAGGGTAGTTCGGAGCGCAAGCGGTTTGCCGGGACGAACCTCGTTCGTGAGGTGAGCTACGTCCATGAGGACGAGTCTCGGGCGCTCGATGAGCGGGCGAAGAAGGAGCGGACCTCCAAGTCCGAGATCATTCGGCGGGCGCTCAGGGCGTATTTGGGGATTGAGGATTAGAGGTGGAATACCCAAGGCTGAGGTGCGGCCACTTTGGCAGAGCATCCGAAGCCCGTAGGGCTGACGTGATCAGAAGCCAAGGGGGTAATAATGATCTTTCGAAAGAGAAAATCTGCAAAGGACTTTTATTATGACTTTTACGAGGGCGGAGAAGTATCGACATGCAGCAGCATTATGTCTATGAGGGGCCTATCCATGAGAAGTACCTGAGTTCTGGTACGGAGACATTGCTATCATTCAAACCACGCCTAAGTAATGATCTCAAACTGGAAATGATGATTTCCGAGATGCTTTCTCTTGTCAACACTAGGATGAGACCCAGGCTGGAGCAATGTTTCGTTGTCACCCAGTTTAACGATGAGTTCAGGGCCTATGTGAGCAGGCATAGGCAGAAACTCGATGGAGAGATCATCTTCTTCGCGGACGGTCTTTCAAACGCGATTTTCCTATATTCAGTCCTCCTTGCCTGGTTCGTCTTCCATGCAATGGAATTCGAGAGACAAGGAATAGAGCACAGATCGACATTCAAGGTGAAGAACTCCCGATTGACAGAGGTTATTGTTAAGGAAAAGATCGACCGATATGCAAAAAATCTTGGGAAGCTGCAGTCGCGCTGGAACGAACGTGGTCGTTTAGCAATCGATGAGACCGATTTAAATTATCAGGTTGAAATGTTTTGGGAAGCGCCCCAGCCTGTGGCAAACCTCGCCGTTGCCTTCGCCTCCTTCGCGCATAAGTTTATTATCGGCCATGAGTACGCTCATTATCTTCTCGGCCATCTTGAAGTGAAAGATAATTACTTCGAGCTCTCAAAGATTTTCGCTGACCACATGTTCACCGCTCCTTCGCCTAGCGTGCTTAAGGAGTACGAAGCTGACCTGATATCTCTTGCACTTAACTCGGGTGCCTTCATGGAACAGCAGCGGCTCTCAAATCTTCGAATCACTGGTGATGCTTTCAGTGGAATGGCCCTAACGCTGACTGTTCTTGGACAAATAACAGACTCTCAAAAAGAATCGGAAACGCATCCCGCTATCATCGATCGCTTTGCTCAATGTGGAACGATCCTTAATGCTTTTGGAAAGAAGGATGATAAGGCTACTCTTGGTATGTATAATTCTTTTCAACGATTTCTTTTCGAAACCCAAAATCGAGGGATATGGGAAGCGATTCGTTCTTATCAGCATCCTGTGATTAAGAAAGATGAGTATGGGGCTAGGTTTATTAAAGATACAATCTCTGGCAAAAGTCCTAAATAATGAGGGGCGATGGTATCAGACGCACAGAGATACGAGCTCATGATCCAGGAGATTCTCGCCTCGCGGATTCGGGCTGAGCGAGAAGCTTCCGAAGGAATCTTAAGCCGGCAAAAAATACGGGGAGCTTCAGGTCAGTCCCATGAAATCGACCTCTCCTTCGAGCTTCAGGTGGCAGGAGTAAAGGTACTATTTCTTGTCGAGTGCAAGTGCTATAGTAGACCGGTTGGGGTCGATGAAATAGCAGAGTTCGCCTACAAGTTGCGAGATATTGGTGGCAACAAAGGAATATTTATCACGACTTCTCGATTCGAGAGCGGAGCATTGAAGATAGCGAAGCGTGAGCGCATCGCCCTTGTCATCGCTCGACCGAGGGAGGAGACATGGGAGCATGTGATCCACGTATTCCCTGAATACGCAAGGCGTACTCAGCATGAGTCTCTCAAACCACCTATTGTTTTCTTTGTGCCAGGATGGAGTGGCGCTCCTCATAGCTCGGCTCTCACAGCGGCAGAGAGTTTCCTTCACAAAGCGCGTGGAGTTGACAAGGAAACTTAATCAGGTGCAGTTAGAGTTAGGTTAGAGTTGAGTTGAGTTGAGTTGAGTTAGGTGCAATGCTGTTCATTTAACGATCTCGATGCCGACAGGGGTTCGAGTCGGGGGGGTTCTCTTAGACCGGCTGCGGGTAGGGAATTTGCTGACTTTCCGTTTCACCGCGCGAGGGTTGTGGCGTCCCCGGCTGGACACGACTCGGCTCTCAAGGATCTCGTTGAGCACGGCCTCATGAAGTTTCTTCGTGACCTGAGGGGGGAAATGCGACGACGGTCATAAGCTTACGCTTGACAACTCGGACTGAGTGGACGAAAGAGAGCTCATCCGGATCAAC
>DATHUD010000002.1:0-13819 GCA_035462575.1 Thermoanaerobaculia bacterium
CCTCGCGCAGGGTGACGACCTGATCGCGCACGCCGGGGAGGGCGGCGATCGCGGCCTCGATCTCGCCGGGCTCGATGCGATAGCCGCGCAGCTTCACCTGGTGGTCGCGGCGGCCGAGGAACTGGAGCCGGCCGTCGGGCAGAGCCCGCGCGAGGTCGCCCGTGCGGTAGAGGCGCGCTCCCGGCTCGGGGGCCCAGGGATCGGGCAGGAAGCGCTCGGCGGTGAGGCCGGGCTGGTGGAGATAGCCCCGGGTCACCCCGGCGCCGGCGATCACCACCTCCCCCACCACCCCGGCCGGCACGGGCCGGAAATCCCGATCCACCAGGTGGACCCGCACGTTGGGCAGCGGCCGGCCGAGCGGGACCTCGCGCAGGTCGAAGCCCGCGGCGTCGCGGGCCGGGATCCGGAAGACCGTCGCGGTGATCGTGGCCTCGGTCGGGCCGTAGGAGCTCACCACCTCCGCCTCCGGAGAGAGGCCGGCCGCGAGATCGCGCAGCAGCGCGTCGGCCATGGCTTCGCCGCCGGTCATGGCCCTCCGGATTGTCGCCGGCAGGCGTTCCCCCGTGGAGCGGACGTGCGCCACGAGGGGCTTCCACAGCACCACCGGGAGGTCGAGGACGGTCATCCCCGTCCCGGCCGCGAGGGCGATCATCTCGGAGGGCGTCAGGCTCCGGGCGCTGCGATGCAGCACCAGGGCCGCTCCACTCGCGAGCGTCGGGAAGATCTGCACGGCCGAGGCGTCGAAGGAGAGCGAGGCGAAAAGGAGCATCCGGTCGCCGGGACCCAGCCCTAAGGAGCGGACCATGGCGCGGGTGAAGTTGGCGAGCCCGCCGTGGGTGGCCACCACTCCCTTGGGCGTGCCGGTCGAGCCGGAGGTGTAGATGACGTAGGCCGCGCTCCCGGCGTGGACCCGGGGCCGGGCCGGTAGAGCGGCGCGCTCGACCTCATCCCATTCGGAATCGAGGCAGACCCGCCGGACGGCGTGGCGGGAGAGCGCCGGGAGGAAGCGCTCCTCGGTCAAGAGGACGGACGCTTCGGAGTCTGCGAGCATGAGCGCCAGGCGGTCCTCCGGATAGGCCGGATCGAGGGGGACGTAGGCGCCGCCCGCCTTGTGGATGCCCAGGAGCGCCACGATCATCCGGGGCGACGGCTCCAGCCAGACGCCGACCCGCGACTCCGGCCCCACGCCGAGCGACGCGAGATAGGCGGCGAGCCGGTCCGCCCGGCGGTCGAGCTCGCCGTAGCTCGTCGTCTCTCCCTCGAAAACGAGGGCCGGCGCGCCGGGGGACTCCTCGGCCCGGCGCTCGAAGGCGGCGTGGACGGGACCGTCCCAGAGCGGCTCGGAAGCCGTGTCGTTCCACTCCCGGATCACCTGCGCGAGCTCCGGCTCCTCAAGCCAGGGGAGATCGGAGGTCCGCCGCCCGGGATCTCCGGGCAGCGCTTCGAGCAGGAGGCGCAGGTGGCCGGCCATCCGCTCCATGGCGGTGTCGTCGAAAAGGTCGGTGTTGTATTCGAGCGCGCCGGAGAGCCCGCCGCCGATTTCGGCGAGCGACAGGGTGAGGTCGAAGCGGGCCACGTCGCTCTCGAGGGCCAGCGGCTCCAGGGCGAGGCCCGTCCCCTCTCCCGAGAGGGGCGGCGGGACGTTCTGGAGCACGAACATCACCTGGAAGAGCGGCGCGTGGGCGAGGCTGCGCGCCGGGTGGAGATCTTCGACGAGCTTTTCGAACGGCACATCCTGGTGGCCGTAGGCGGCGAGGGCCGTCTCCCGCGTGCGGGCGAGAAGCTCGCGCACGGTGGGCGCGTCCGAGAGGTCGCCGCGCAACACCAGGGTGTTCACGAAGAAGCCGATCAGGCCCTCGGTTTCGAGCTGATTGCGGCCGGCGATCGGCGTGCCCACCGTCAGGTCGTCCTGGCCGCTGTGGTGGGCGAGGAGGGCCTGGAACGCGGCGAGGAGCGTCATGAAGAGCGTCGTCCCGGAGCGGCGGGAGAGCGCCTGGAGATCCGCGAGCCGCTCCGGCGGGAGCCTCAAAGGGCGGTGGCTGCCGGGGAAGGTCTGGATCGGCGGGCGCGGCCGGTCGGTCGGCAGGTCGAGCACCGGCGGCGCGTCGCCGAGCTGGCCGCGCCAGTAGGCGAGCTCGCGCTCCAGGACCTCGCCGGCGAGCCATCGCCGCTGCCAGGCGGCAAAGTCGGCGTACTGGACCGGAAGCTCGGGGAGCGGCGAGGGGAGGCCCCGGGAGAAGGCGCCGTAGAGCGTCCCCATCTCGCGCACCAGCACGGGCATGGACCAGCCGTCCGCGACGACGTGATGGAGGGTCAGGAACAGGACGTGCTCCTCCTCCCCCACCGCCAGGAGGGTCGCGCGGAGGAGCGGGCCCAGGGCCAGGTCGAACCCCCGGCGCGCCTCCACGCCCGCCAGGCGAAGGATCTCGCGGCCGGGATCGGACAGATCCGAGAGGTCGACCCGCGGCAGGGGGACGGGGACCTCGGGGTGGATGACCTGCACGGGCTCGCCATCCACCAGGGCGAAGGTGGTGCGCAGCGCCTCGTGGCGGCGGACGACCTCCCGGAGCGCCGCGGCCAGCGCGGACGCATCCAGGGCACCGCGCAGGCGGACCCGCTCCGGCAGGTTGTAGACCGGGCTCCCGGGGTCCAGCCGGTCGAGGAACCAGAGCCGCTGCTGGGCGAAGGAGAGCGGCAGGGGCCGGGAGCGGTCGGCGCGCCCGACGGGCGGCCGGGAGAGGCCGGTCGCGGCCTCCTCGATCCGCAGGGCCAGCGCCTCGACGGTCGGCGCCTCGAACACGGTCCGGAGCGGCAGCTCGACGCCAAAGGCCTCGCGCACCCGGGAGACGAGCCGGGTGGCCAGCAGCGAGTGTCCGCCCAGGGCGAAGAAGTCATCGCGAGCTCCGATCCCCTCCCGGCGCAGCACCTCGGCCCAGATCCCGGCGAGCAGCTCTTCCACCGGCGTGCGCAGCGCGGCCCGGGCCTCCCCCGGCCCCGCCTCGATCCCGATCGCGGCCAGGGCCCGGCGGTCCACCTTTCCGTTCGGCGTCAGCGGCAGGGTTCCGAGGAGCACCAGGGCCGAGGGCAGCATGAAGTCCGGCAGGCGGCCCTGGAGGAAGGTCCGGAGCCGGGCGAGGTCCGGCGCGTCCGTCCCCTCCCGGGCGACGGCGTAGGCCACCAGCCGCCGGTCCGTCCCCTCTCCCAAAGCCAGCACGGCCGCGTCCCGAAGGGAGGGGTGGCCCATCAGGGCCGCTTCGACCTCCCCCAGCTCGATGCGGAAGCCGCGCACCTTGACCTGATGGTCCAGACGGCCCAGGAACTCCAGTTGGCCGTCCCTGAGATAGCGGGCGAGGTCGCCGGTCCGGTACAGGCGCGCCCCCGGCCTCTCCCCGAAGGGATCGGGCAGGAACCGCTCGGCGGTCAGATCCGGCCGGCCGAGATATCCCCGCGCGAGGCCGCGGCCCGCGAGGCAGAGCTCTCCGGGAACCCCCATCTCGACCGGCTGCAGGTGAGGGTCGAGCAGGTAGGCCCGGGTGTTGGGGAGCGGGCGGCCGATCGTGGGCTCCCCCTCCCCGTCCACTTGGGCGAGGGTCGAGTAGGTGGTGTCCTCCGACGGGCCGTAGAGGTTGAGCAGCCGCGTCACCGTACCCAGATCGAGGATGTCCCGCGCCAGAGCCCCCCGCAGCGGCTCGCCCGCGAGGTTGACCGTTCGCGCCGACGCAGGCACCGCCCCCTGCCGCAGGAGCTCCGCCATCGCGGAGGGGACGGTGTTCAAGAGCGTCACCTCGCTCGCCGCCGGCAGGCCGGGAAGCGCCAGGGCGTTCTCGGCCAGCACCACGGCGCCCCCGCAGGAGAGCGGAGCGAAGATCTCGAACACGGAGAGATCGAAGCTGATCGAGGTCGAGGCCAGGACCCGCGCCAGCTCCCCGGGCCGGAAGGTCTCCCGGGCCCAGGAGACCAGCGCCGCGGCGCTCCGGTGCTCGATGGCCACCCCTTTCGGGCGCCCCGTCGAGCCGGAGGTGTAGATCAGATAGGCCAGCCGGTCCGAGCGCACCGGCGCGTCCGGAAGATCCCCGCCGGGAACGGGCTCCTCCTGGTCGGCCCGCAGGATCCGGACCCCCGTTCCATGGGGAACGGACGCCAGGAGCGCCTCCTCCGTCACCAGCACGGAGGCTCCGGCGTCCCCGAGGATCGTCTCCAGCCGCTCCCGCGGATGGGCCGGATCGAGCGGCACGTAGGCCCCGCCCGCCTCGAGCACGGCGAGGAGCGCCACGAGCAGCCGCGGCGTCCGCTCGAGGAAGATCCCCACCCGGTCCTCGGGCCCTACTCCCAGCGCGTGGTGACGGCGGGCCAGCCGGCCGGCGCGCGCGGCGAGCTCGCCGTAGCTCAGCCGCTCGGAGCCCGCGATCAGGGCCACGGCCCCCGGGTGCCTCCGGGCCTGCTCCTGGAACGGCTCGTGGAGCAGCACGTCCTCGGGCCAGTCCGTCTCCGTCCGGTTCCACTCCACGAGGAGCTGGCGCCTCTCTTCGACCGTCAGCCGCGGCAGGTCCGAGATCCGGCGCTCCGGCTCCAGAAGCGCTCCGGAGAGCAGAACCTCGAGATGCCCGCGCAGGCGCTCGATCGTGCACGCGTCGAACAGCTCCAGGTTGTACTCCAGCGAGCCGGAGATCCCCTCCCTCTCCTCGGAGAGCGACAAGAGGAGATCGAACTTGGCCTCCGCGCCCCCGGCTCCGATCGCCTCGAGCCGCAGGCCCCCCAGGTCCACCGCCGGGGCCGGAGCGCCGTCCAGAGCGAGCATCACCTGGAACAGCGGCGCATGCCCGAGGCTGCGGACGGGCGCCAGCTCCTCGACGAGCTTTTCGAACGGGAGGTCCTGGTGGGTGTACGCCCCGAGAGCCGTGGCGCGCGCCCTCCCGAGCAGCTCGCGGAAGGGCGGGTCTCCGGCGAGCTTCGCCCGGAGCACCAGCGTGTTGACGAAGAACCCGATCAGCGGCTCGGTCTCGGAGCGCGTGCGGTTCGCCACCGGCGAGCCCACCGCGAAATCCGCCTGCCCGCTCCTGTGCATCAGGAGCACCTGGAAGGCGGTCCAGAGGACCATGAACGGAGTCGCGCCCTCCCGGCGGGCGAGCGCCCGGAGGTCCCGCGCGAGGTGCGGAGACAGGTGGACCGGGACCCTCGCTCCCCGGGTGCCGAGGATCGCCGGCCGGGGCCGGTCGGGCCGCAGGTCGAGGACGGCCGGAAGCCCGGCGAGCTCCTCGCGCCACCAGGCGAGCTGGCTCTCGAGCTCCTCGCCCCGCAGCCACTTCCGCTGCCAGGCCGCGAAGTCCGCGTACTGGACCCCCAACGTGGGCAGCGGCGACGGCCGCCCCGCCGAGAATGCCGTGTAGAGGGCCCCCAGCTCGCTCACCAGAATGCCCATGGACCATCCGTCGCTCACGATGTGGTGCATGGTGAGGAGCAGCGCGTGCTCGCGCTCCCCCAGGACCAGGAGGGCCGCCCGGGTGAGCGGTCCGCGCGCGAGCTCGAACGGGCGGCCCGCCTCCTCCCCGGCGAGGCGCAGCGTCTCGCGGGCGCGTTCCGCCTCCGGCAGGGCCCAGAGGTCGATCCGGGGCAGCAGGAACGGCCCGGCCGGCGCGATCGCCTGGACCGGCTCGCCGTCGGCCTCGGCGAAGGCCGTCCGCAGGGACTCCTGGCGGCCCGCGAGCGCTGTAAAGGCCGCCGCGAGGGCCGGGGCGTCGAGATCCCCCGAGAGGCGCACCGCGACGGGCAAGTTGTAGGCCGGGCTCCCGGGCTGGAGCCGGTCGAGGAACCAGAGCCGCCGCTGGGAGAAGGAGGCCGGCAGGAGCCCGTCCCGGGGGACCGGCTCGAGGGGGGGCGCCGTGGCCGCGGTCCGGTCCGCCCGCGAGATCCGCGCCGCGAGCGCGGCGGGGGTGGGCGCTTCGAACACGGCGCGCACGGGCACCTCCACCCCGAGCGCCTCGCGCAGGCGCGAGACGAGCCGGGTCGCGAGGAGCGAGTGGCCGCCCCGCTCGAAGAAGTCGTCCCCGGCCCCGACCCGCTCCACCCCGAGCACGCCGGCGAAGATCCCGGAGAGCAGCTCCACGACCGGATCGCCCGGTGCTCCGGCCGGCGGGCCCGCCTCTTCGACGGGAACCTCCAGGCGCTCCAGCGCGCGCCGGTCCACCTTGCCGTGGGCCGTCAGGGGCAGCTCGGCGATCTCTGCGAAGACCGAGGGGAGCATGTACTCGGGGAGCCTAGGGGCGAGGAAGGCGCGCAGCTCGGCGGGAGCGGGCGCGCCCTCCGGGCCGGGGACGATCCAGGCCGCGAGGCGCCGGCCGCCGGCCGTGTCGGCCACGGCGAGGACCGCCGCCTCCCGGACCCCGGGGTGCTCGGCGAGCGCCGCCTCGATCTCCCCCGGCTCGATCCGGAAGCCGCGGATCTTGACCTGCTGGTCGACCCGCCCGAGGAAATCCAGGGCGCCGTCCGGCAGCCGGCGGACCAGGTCGCCGGTCCGGTAGAGACGCCCTCCGGGCAACGCGCCGAACCGATCCGGGACGAACCGCTCCGCCGTCGCGTCCGGCCGGTGGAGGTAGCCCCGGGCGAGCCGCCCTCCGAGGAAGAGCTCCCCCGGAATCCCGGCCGGCACCGGCTCGCCCGTCCGGTCGAGGATGTGTGCCTCCCGTCCGGCGAAGGGATGCCCGATCGGCACCCAGGTGGAGGAGGCCCCGCCGCCGGGCCGGTCCGGAACCTCGAAGATCGTCGCGGTGACCAGCGTTTCCGTGGGACCGTAGCCGTTGAGCAGCCGGGAGCCCGGCGGGGCCTTCTCCCACCACGGAGCCACGGCGTGCGGCGGCATGGCCTCTCCGCCGGTGATCAGCAGCCGCATCGAGCCCAGGTCCACCCCGTCCGGCGCCGGGTCGAGCGAGACCTGTTGCCAGTAGGCGGTCGGCAGGTTGACCACGGTGAGCCTCCGGGCGGCGATCGCGCGCCACAGGTCGGCGCTGCTCCACAGCGCCTCGCCGCGCAGGAACAGGGAGGCGCCGGCGAGGAGCGCCCCGAACATCTCCTCCAGCGAGACGTCGAACCCCGGGGAGGCGAACTGGAGCATCCGGTCTTCCGGGACCAGGGCGTACTCCCGCGCCGCGGTCCGGAGGTGGTGGGCGATCTCGCCGTGGGAGACGCAGACCCCCTTGGGCCGGCCGGTCGAGCCGGAGGTGTAGATCACGTAGGCCAGGTTTTCCGGAGCCACGGGGTCCGGAAGGCCCTCCCCGCTCTCCGTCGCGATGGCCCCGGCGTCGCCGTCGAGGCTCAGGATCCGCGAAGCCGATCCCGCGAAGAGGGGCCGGAGCTTCTCCTCGGTGACCAGCACGGGGGCTCCGGCATCCTCCACGATCCAGGCCAGGCGCTCCGCCGGGTAGGCCGGATCGAGCGGCACGTACACGCCGCCGGCCTTGAGGATGCCGAAGACTGCGGCCACCCGCGCGGGGGACCCCTCGGCGCAGAGGGCGACCGGGACCTCCGGTCCGACCCCCAGACGCCGCAGGCGCCGGGCCAGCCGGTTGGCCCAGGCGTTCAACTCGGCGTAGGTCAGCCCGAAGCCGTCCAGGACCACCGCGACGGCCTCGGGCGAGCGTGCCGCCTGGTCCTCGAAGAGACCGTGGAGGGTGCGGGGCTCCGCGGGCTCCTCCTGCGGAGCCCTTCCCGCGGCCAGGACCCGCTCCCGCTCGGCCGGGGAGAGCAGGGGGAGCTCCGCGACCCGCCGGTCCGGATCGGCCGCGATCCCTTCGAGAAGCCGCAGCCAGTGACCGGCCATCCGCTCGATCGTCGCGCTCTCGAAGAGGTCCCGGTTGTGCTCCAGCTCCCCGTGGAGCCCGCCGCCCGCGTCTGCGAGAGACAGGCTCAGATCGAACTTCGCGACGCTGCCTGAGACCGGCAGCGGCTCGAGCGTGAGCCCGGGGATCTCCAGGAGCTCCACGGACTGGTTCTGCAGCGCGAACATGACCTGGAAGAGGGGTGAGCGCGCGAGGCTCCGCGCGGGCTGCAGCTCCTCGACGAGCTTTTCGAACGGCACCTCCTGGTGGGCGTAGCTCCCGAGCGCCACCTCGCGCACCCGGGCGAGAAGGCCGCGCGCGGAGAGCGCCCCCTCCGGCCCGTCTCCCAGATCCGTGCGTAGCACGAGGGTGTTGACGAAGAAGCCGATCAGATCCTCCGTCTGGAGTTGCTCGCGGCCCGAGATCGGCGTGCCCACGGCCACGTCTTCCTGGCCGGTGTAGCGCGAGAGCAGCGTCTGGAACGAGGCGAGGAGCGTCATGAAGAGGGTCACCCCCTCGCGGCGGGAGAGGCGCCGGAGCTCGTCCGCGAGCTCCCGGGGGACCGCCACCGGCCGCGTCGCCCCTTCGAAGCTCTGGAGCGCCGGCCGCGGCCGGTCGGTGGGAAGCTCCAGCGGAGGGGGACCGCCCTCCGGCCCTCCCAGCCGCTCCCGCCACCAGGCCAGCCGGGCGGCCAGCGTCTCTCCCGAGAGCCACCGCCGCTGCCAGACGGCGAAGTCCGCGTATTGGACCGGCAGCTCCGGGAGCGGCGAGGGGAGCCCGCGCGAAAAGGACCCGTACAGAACCCGCAGCTCGCGCACCAGCAGGCCCGTGGACCAGGCGTCGCCGACGATGTGGTGCATCGTGAGGAGGACCGCCTGCCGCTCCGGTCCGAGGGTGACGAGCACCGCGCGCAGCAAGGGGCCCGCCTCGAGGTCGAACGGGGTCCTCTCCTCCTCCCGCGCCAGGCGCAGGGACTCTTGTTCGCCCGCCGGACCGGGCAGGCCCCCGAGATCGACCACCGGCAAAGGGAAGGGGGCCGGCGGCGCGATCACCTGCACCGGCTCGCCGTCCTGCCCGGTCGCGAAGGTCGTCCGCAGAACCTCGTGCCGCCGCACGATCTCGGTCAGGGTCGCCGCGAGCGCCCGCGCGTCGAGCGGCCCGTTCAGGCGGAAGGCGGCCGGGATGTTGTAGACGGCGACACCCTCTTCGAGCCGGTCCAGAAACCAGAGGCGCTGCTGGGAGAACGAGAGCGGCAGGGGCCGTTCCCGGGAGACCCGCTCGATCGGGGGCGTCGCCGCCTCCGCGGTCGTGAGGCGCGCCGCGAGCGACGTGACGGTCGGCGCGTCGAACACCGCGCGCAGGGGGAGCTGGACGCCGAAGGCGGCGCGGACGCGCGCCACGAGCCGGGTGGCGAGGAGCGAGTGACCGCCCAGGTCGAAGAAGTCGTCTCCCACCCCCACACGCTCGACCCCCAGCACCTCGGCGAAGAGGCCGGCCAGCAGCTCCTCGGCGGGCGTGCGGGGCGCGGCGCCGCCTGAAGCCGCGGCGCGCTCGGGGGCCGGCTCCAGCGCGGCCAGGGCCCGGCGGTCCACCTTGCCGCTCGGCAGGAGCGGGAAGGCGTCGAGCACCCGGAGGGCCGACGGCGTCACGGCCTCGGGGAGCCGGTCGCGCAGGAAGGCGCGCAGCCCGTCGCGGTCGAGCCCCTCGCCCCGCGGCACCACGAACGCCACGAGGCGGCCCTCGCCCGAGCGGTCGCGGCGCACGAGCGCCACCGCCTCGCGCACGCAGGGGTGGCGGGACAGCGCGGCCTCGACCTCCCCCAGCTCCACGCGCACGCCGCGCACCTTGACCTGGTGGTCGATCCGCCCCAGGTACTCGATCTCGCCGGAGGGCAGCGTGCGCGCGAGGTCGCCCGTCCGGTACAGGCGCGCGCCCGGCACGCCCGAGAACGGATCGGGCAGGAACTTCTCCGCCGTCAGGGCGGGATCGCGCAGGTACCCCGCCCCCACACAGACGCCGCCCACCCACAGCTCCCCCGCCGCGCCCAGAGGCACGAGCGAGAGGCCCGGGCCGAGGATGAGCAGCACGCAATTCCGGACCGGCCGGCCGAGCGGCACCGAGGCCGCGCCGGCCTCGGGCGGCGGCAGGCGGTGGTAGGACACGACGTCCGTGCACTCGGTCGGCCCGTAGGTGTTGGCGATCGTGGCGCGGCCCCAGGGCGAGGTCCGCCAGGGCTCCATGCGCGGCAGCGAGATGGGCTCGCCGCCCAGGAACAGGCAGCGCAGCGATGCCAGCCGCTCGAAGCCCTCCTCCTCGAGAAGCGGATAGAACGCGCTCGGCGTGCAGTTGACGATCGTGATCCCTTGGCGGGCGATCGTCTCCGCGATGGCCTCGGGGTCGTAGTCGGGGGCCGCCAGGTGCAGCTCGCCGCCCAGGACGAGCGGGGCGTAGTAGTTCTTCTGCGTGAGGTCGAAGCTGAAGGAGCTGACGAGGAGCACCCGGTCCGCCGCGGTCATCGCGAACTCCTCGACATACCAGGCGAGGAGGTTCACGAAGCCGCGCTGGAACACGCCGGCCCCCTTGGGCACGCCGGTCGAGCCGGAGGTGTGGATCACGTAGAGGAGGCCGTCGGGCCGGGCGCTCCGGGGTCCCGGCGGCAGGTTTCCGGCGTCTTCCCGGGCGATCTCCTCGCGGTGGGCGTCGAGGAAGATCAGCTCGGCCCCGGTGCCCGAAAAGCGGTCCGCGAGGTCCGCCCGGGTGAGGAGCACGGGCACGCCGGCGTTGCCCCCGAGGGCCCCGGTCATCAACGCCAGGCGCTCGGCCGGGTACGAGGGATCGAGCGGCACGTACGCGCCGCCGGCCTTGAGCACGCCCCAGAGCGCCACCATCATCTCGATCGAGCGTGGGAGGCAGATCCCCACCCGGGAGCCCAGGGCCACGCCCGACCGGCGGAGGCGCCGGGCGAGCCGGTTGACCTCGGCGTTCAGCTCCGCGTAGGTCAACCGCCGGTCCCCGGAAACGAGCGCCACGGCGCCGGGCGTGCGCGCCGCCTGGGCCTCGAACAGCTCGTGCAGGCAGGCGCCGGCCGGGAACGCGGCCCCGGCGTCGTTCCATTCGAGGACGATCTGGTGGCGCTCGGCCGCGGAGAGGAGGGGGACGGCGTCGTGCCGGGCGGCCGGCTCCCTCGCCATGGCGGCGAGCACGCGGGCGTAGGTCTCGCCGATCGCCGCGGCCTGGGCCGGCGGGAGGGCGCGCGCGTCGTGCTCCAGCCCGACCTCGATGCCGGTGCCCGCGAGGTTCTGCGAGACGTTGGCCGTGAGCTTGAAGTTGGTCCCCTCGGCCCGCCGCATCCCGAGCACCTCCAGGCGGCCCGAGCTCAGGAGGTCCTGGACCACGTGGAAGTGGATGTAGTTGAACGCGACCTCGACGAGCGGGCGTTGCCCCCGGTCGCGCTGCAGGGCGCCGAAGGGGTAGCGCCGGAACGGGAGCATCTCCTCTTCGGCCGCGAGCACGGCGCGGGCGAGGCCGGCCCACGAGCCCGCAGGGAGCCGGAAACGGAACGGCAGCGAGTTCAAGAACAGCCCGCGCACCCGGTCGCCCCCGGGCTCCTCGAGCCGCCCGTTGGTCACCTGCGCCGTCATCACCTCGGGCTGGCCGGAGAGCACGGAGAGCGCCTTGACGTGCGCCGCGAGGAGCACCGTGCGCAGCGGCACCCCCGCCCCCCGGGCGAGGGCCTTGAGCCCTTCGAAGACCTCCGGCGCCACGGGCACGGTGCGCACCCGCGCGCGCGGCCCCTCCGGGGCGGGCGCGTCCGGCCAGCGCGGCAGCTCCAGGGCGTCGCCGTCGCCCAGGACGCGGTCCCAGTACTCGCGCGCTTCGGGTAGTTCCAGCGCCCGCCGCTCCGCGTGGACGTAGTCGCGGAAGGTGACGCCGGGCTCCTCCGGCTCGGAGACCGGCTTCCCGTCCAGCAGGTCGAAGTAGACGTCGAAGATCTCGGAGAGCGTCGAGTGCAGGCTCCAGCCATCGAGGATCGCGTGGTTCTCGGTCAGGGTGAGCTGGAATTCGCCGTCCGTGAGCCGGTGGACGTGGAAGCGGAGCTGCGGCGCGGCCGTGAAGTCGAAGAGCCGCCGCTTCTCGCGGGCGACGAGCCCGTCCACGGCCGCCTCCTGGTCCGGCGCGGGGAGGTTCCGGAGATCCTCCACCCCGACCGGCAGCTCCGCCCGCCGGCGGACGATCTGGAGCGGCTCCGAGAAGCCCGTCGTGGCGAAGGAGGTGCGGAGCACCGGGTGCCGCGCCACCACGCGGGCGACCGCCTCCCGGAACGGCTCCTCCTCGAAGCGGCCGCGGAGGCGCCAACTGTCCACGTTGTGGTAGGGCGCGTCCTCCGGGGACAGCTCCATGTGGTAGAGCATGCCGGCCTGGAGGAAGGTGAGGGGATAGGCGTCCTCCGCGTCCTCCGGCAGCCGCGCGCGGTCCTCGGCGGAGACGAGATCGAACGGCTCCGTGCGCTCAGGCCTCCGGACGCGGCCGGACGGGCTGACGAGGGAGGCCAGCTCCGCGACCGTCTGGCCGCGGAAGAGGTCGGCGAGCTCGATCGCGAGGCCCCGCTCCCCCGCCTGCGCGACCACCTGGAGGCTCAGGATCGAGTCACCGCCCAGGGCGAAGAAGTTGTCGTGGATGCCCACGCGCTCAACCTTCAGGACCCGCGCCCAGACCTCGCAGAGCGCCTCCTCGACCGCGCCGCGCGGCGGGGCGTACTCCTCCCCCAGCTCCGGCCGCCCGGCGCCCGGCTCGGGAAGCGCCTGCCGGTCGAGCTTGCCGTTGGGAGTCAAGGGCAGCGCGTCGAGCGCCACGAAGGCCGCGGGGATCATGGGCTCGGGCAGGCTCGCCGCGAGGTGCCGCCGCAGCTCCTCGACCGTGGGCACGGCCCCGTCCCGGCCCACGATCCAGGCCACGAGGCGCTCCTCCCGCGCCAGGACCACGGCCTCGCGCACGCCGGGGTGCCGGGCGAGGGCCGCCTCGATCTCCCCCAGCTCGATGCGGAAGCCGCGGATCTTGACCTGGTGGTCGATCCGCCCCAGGTATTCGAGCTCGCCGGAAGCCCGCCAGCGGGCGAGGTCGCCGCTCCGGTAGAGGCGCGCCCCCGGGCCCCCGAACGGGTCGGGCACGAAGCGCTCGGCGGTGAGAGCGGGCCGCCCGAGATAGCCCGCGGCCACGCCCGCGCCCCCCACGTGAAGCTCTCCGGAAACGCCCACCGGCACCGGGTTTCCGGCGCGGTCGAGCAGGAAGACGCGGAGGTCCGGAATGGGGACCCCGATGACGCTCCCCGCGCCCGCCTCGACGTCCTCCCCGCCGAGGACCCGCCAAGTCACGTGGACCGTGGTCTCGGTGATGCCGTACAGGTTGACCAGGGCCGGCCGCTCCACGCCGTGCCGCGCCGCCCAGGGGGCGAGGCTCCGGGGATCGAGCGCCTCGCCGCCGAAGATCACGAGGCGCAGGGCGAGCGGCCCGCCGGGGACGTGCATCAACTGGCGGAAGGCCGAGGGCGTCTGGTTGAGGACGGTCACCCCCTCCTCCGCGAGCAGCGCGCGGAAGGCCTCGGGCGACCGGCTCACGAGATAGGGGACGACCACCAGCCGGCCGCCATGGAGGAGCGCTCCCCACAGCTCCCAGACCGAGAAGTCGAAGGCGTAGGAGTGGAAGAGCGTCCAGACGTCCGCCGGCCCGAAGCCGAACCCGTGGTCGGTGGCCTCGAACAGCCGCGCCACGTTGGCGTGGGTGACGACGACGCCCTTGGGCCGGCCGGTCGAGCCGGACGTGTAGATCAAGTAGGCCGGAGCCTCGGGAGGCAGGGGGACGCCCGGGTGGTCGTCGCGCCCCTGGGGATCGTCCGCGAGCGGCAGGACCCGCCCGGCCGGGAGGCCGTCCGGCGCGCCCGGACCTGCCACGAGCACCGGCGCGCCGGAGTCCGCGAGCAGCCAGGCGAGACGCTCGCGCGGATAGGCGGG
>DATHUD010000003.1:0-3771 GCA_035462575.1 Thermoanaerobaculia bacterium
TGGGAGCGGGAGCGGTGCGATCCCGAAGATCTCTGGTGCCTCCTCTACACCTCGGGCACCACGGGCCGGCCCAAGGGCGTGATGATCCCCCACCGCATGGTGGTGTGGAACGGCTACAACACCGTGATCGGCTGGCAGCTCCGGGCGGACGACGTCTCGCCGGTCTTCACCCCGCTCTACCACGCCGGGGGGCTCGCGGCCTTCCTCGTGCCGGTCTTCACGATCGGCGGCACGGTCGTGCTCCACCGCGGCTTCGAGGCGGCCGAGGTCTGGCGGGTGATCGAAGAGGAGCGCTGCACCGTGGTCCTGGGCGTGCCCACCATCTACAAGATGCTGATGGACGACCCGGGCTTCGCGACGGCCGACCTCTCGCACCTGCGCTGGCTGATCAGCGGCGGCGCGCCGCTCCCGCTCTACCTGATCGAGGCCTACCAGCGGCGCGGAGTGGCCTTCAAGCAGGGCTACGGGCTGACCGAGGTGGGGGTGAACTGCTTCGCCATGACGGTCGAGGAATCCGTGGCGAAACCGGGCTCGATCGGCAAGCCTTTGATGTTCACGGAGGCGCGGCTCGTGGGCGAGGACGGCGCCGCGGTTCCGGTGGGGGAGGTGGGAGAGCTTCTCCTCAAGGGACCGCACGTCTGCAAAGGTTACTGGAAGAATCCCGACGCCACCGCCGCCGCTCTGGACGCGGACGGCTGGTTCCACACCGGCGACCTGGCGCGGCGGGACGCGGACGGGTTTCACTATATTGCCGGCCGCAAAAAGGACATGATCATCAGCGGCGGCGTGAACGTCTACCCGGCCGAGATCGAGGGGGAGCTCCTCCTCCACCCGGAAGTGCGGGACGCCGCCGTGGTGGGCATCCCGCACCCCATGTGGGGCGAGGTGGGGATCGCGTTCGTCGTGGCCGACGGGGAGCCTCCGAGCGCGGAAGAGCTCACGGCTTTCCTCGGGGAGAAGCTCGCGAAATACAAGATCCCCCGGGAATTCGTCTTCGTGGACGCCCTCCCGCGCACCCCGTACGGCAAGGTGGTCAAGGGGGAGCTTCGGGATCGCTATCTGGAGGGGAAGGGATGATCGCCCATCGCGTCACCGGCAATCCGAGCGGCCCGCCGCTGCTGCTCCTGAACGGCGGCCTCATGACGATCGCCGCCTGGGAGCCGATCGCGGCCCCGCTGGGGGAGAGCTGGAAGGTGATCCGTTGCGACTTCCAGGGCCAGCTCCTGTCTCCGGGCGAGCCGGAGCCCCGGCTCCAAGCGCACGTGGACGACGTGATCGCGCTCCTGGATGAGCTGCGGATCGAGCGCACCCACGTGGCCGGCGCCTCCTTCGGCGCGCTCGTGGGGCTGCTCCTCGCGGCGGGGCACCCGGAGCGCGTCGCGTCGATCTCCGCCATCACCGCGACCGAGCGGATCCTG
Source organism: Thermoanaerobaculia bacterium (assembly GCA_035462575.1). GTDB lineage: Bacteria > Acidobacteriota > Thermoanaerobaculia > Multivoradales > UBA5704 > DATARR01. Next base: position 1,419 of record DATHUD010000003.1, read on the forward strand.
CCCGAGATGTGGGAGAGCTCCGCCCGCCTTCGGGACGCGGCGCTGGCCGCGGCGGACGGCGGGGACGGCGGGGTCGTCTACGATCTGCTCATCCCCGCGACCTATTCGCCCTCCTATCTCGAAGCCAACGCCGCGACCCTGGCCCTCTATCGCCGGCAGATCGCCCTCATGCCGGCGGTCTGGTTCCGGGGAGTCGTGGGCATCCTCTCGGCGCTCGAAGGGCTCGACCTGCGGCCGGTCCTGCCGCGCATCGAGGCCCCGGCCCTGGTCGTGGGTGCCGGGGAGGACCGCGTTTTTCCGCCGGAGCACTCGTGGGCCCTGGGCACGTCCATTCCCGGGGCCAAGCTCGTGATGCTCCCGGGCGCCGCCCATGGCGCCATCGTCGAGGAGCCCGCCCGCGTGGCCGAGATGCTGCGCGAGTTCCTCGAGCCCCTGTCCTGAACCGACTCGCTGGAGAGCTTCATGTCCCGATACGCCAAGCTCGTGTCCACCGGCCTCTACCTTCCCGAGCGGGAGATCTCGAACGACCTCCTGCGGGAGCGCTTCCCCGAGCCGCCGGAGTTCGTCGACAAGATGGAGGCCTCGACCGGCATCCGCCGCCGCTTCTGGGCCCCGGACGACTGGGCCACCTCGGACCTCGCCCTCGGGGCCGCCCGGCAGGCGCTGGAAGCCGCCGGCCGCAGACCTGAGGATGTCGACCTCATCATCCTGGGCACCGACTCGCCCGACTACGTGACTCCCGCCACCTCCGTCGTCCTCCAGGGGAAGCTGGGGGCCCGGCGGGCCGGCACCTTCGACGTGGGGTGCGCCTGCGCGTCGTTCCCCACCGGCTTTGCCACGGGCGCGGGGCTCATCGCGGCGAACCCGTCCTTGAAGACCGTGCTGGTGGTGGGCGTCTACCTCATGCACCGGCTGGCCGCCCCTGACGATCCGATGGTTTTTTTCTACGGGGACGGCGCGGGAGCGGCCGTGCTCGAGCCGTCTTCCGAGCCCGGGTTCGTGAACGCGGCCTTCCAGGCCGACGGCACCTACGCGAAGCACTGGGGGATCTACTCCGGGGGTACGGCCGAGCCCGCCACGGAGGAGTCGATCCGCGCCGGCCGCACCTGTGTCCGCCTCGTCGAGCGCTACCCCCCGGAGATCAACCACGAAGGGTGGCCGCGCCTCGTGCGCCGTCTGGCCGAAGAGGGGGGCTTCGGCCTTCAGGAGATCGACTTCCTGATCTTCACCCAGGTGCGGAAGCCCTCGATCGAGCTCGTCATGGGGGACCTGGGGATTCCCATGGAGCGCACCCACACGGTGATGGAGGACTGGGGATATACCGGCTCCGCCTGCGTGCCCATGGCCCTCCACGACGCGCGGGAGAAGGGGAAGATCAAAGACGGCGACCTGGTCGTCCTCGTCGGCTCGGGCGTGGGCTACAACCAGGCGGCCGTGGCTTTTCGGGCATAAACCTTCGATCCGAGGAGAGAGTCGAGATGAGAAAACCTTTTGTTCTACCGGTCCTGACGCTTCTCCTGGCCATCCCGGCCGGCGCGCTCACCTATACGGGGGACGCCTATCAGTTCGCGGGCGGCTTCAACCCCGGCAATGCCTCTTACGGGGGGTTCGGGGGCGGGAGCTGCACGGCGACGAAAACCCCCATCGTCTTTCTCCACGGCAACGGGGACGAGGCGAAGAACTGGGACTACCCGTCGGCGACCGGCGTGGCCTCGGTCTACGATACTTTCAAGGCCGCGGGCTACAACGACTGCGAGCTTTTCGGCCTCAACTGGCTCTCCTCCTCCGAGCGGGGCGCTCCGTCCCTCAACTATCACAAGCCCGCGAAGGCTCAGATGGTGCGCGACTTCATCAACGCCGTCAAAACCTACACCGGAAAATCCCAGGTGGACGTGATCGGCCACTCCATGGGGGTGACCGTGGGGGTTCACGGCATCGACTACGGCAGCCTCTGGGGGAGCGTCCGCAAGTTCATCGGGATCGCGGGCGGCCTGCGCGGCCTCTCCTCCTGCTACTGGGCGGGGTACGCGAACCCGTCCGTCACCACCTGCGGCAGCCAGAACGTGTTCGATTCGAACATCTTCGGATTCTTCCCCCACCTCGCTCCCGGATACAACCCGAAGATGGGAGACGGCGGCTACCGCGACAAGCCCTCGGGCAAGACCACGCAGTTCTATACGATCCGCGCCGGCTATAACGATCAGATCGCCTGCTCGACGACCTCCTACTACGTGGGCTGCGGCGACACCTCCAGGTTCGACTCCTACTCGAACGTGAAGTCCCAGTTGAACGTCGGCCGGGGCTCGACCGCCGCCCAGGCCGACTACGACTTCAGCGACTGGAGCATCTACAA
>DATHUD010000004.1:0-2716 GCA_035462575.1 Thermoanaerobaculia bacterium
GGCCGGTGGACCACCCGGATCGTGGTCCTGCCGGGAGTGGCGCCGGTCACCGGCGGGCCGTACCGGTTCCTCCGCCATCCCAACTATCTCGCCGTGATCCTGGAGATCCTCGCCCTGCCGCTCGTCCACACGGCGTGGATCACGGCGCTCGTCTTCAGCCTGGCGAACGCCCTCTTGCTCCGGGTGCGCATCCGGGCCGAGGAGGAGGGGCTGGCGCGCCTGTCCGACTACGAAGCCGCCTTTTCAGGCCGGCCGCGCCTGGTGCCGGGGGGACGATGAGCGACGAGGTCATCCTTTCGGGGATCGCCGAGGTGGCCCGGCTCCATCTGGGATGGGAAGGGCCGCTTCTGCCCGAGATGCGGCTGGTCGAGGATCTGCGGCTCGACTCCGTCCGCCTGCTGACCCTGGCTGTGGAGGTGGAGAACCGTTTCCGCGTCTTCCTGGACGAACTGGACGAGGGCGCGATCGAGACGGTGGGGGACCTGGTCGCGGTGGTGCGGAGGAAGCTTGCCGGCTGAAACGATCAACGACTATCTGGAACGGGCGGGCCGCCACCCGGAGGGGGGCCTGCGTTTCGTGGACCGCGAGGAGCGCGCAGTCTGGCACGGCTGGGCCGAGGTGCGCGAGCGGGCGCTCGCCGTGGCCGGCGGGCTCGCCGCGCTCGGAATCGCCCCCGGAGACCGCGTGGCCCTCGTCTTCCCCACCGGGATCGAGTTCTTCGATGGGTTCTTCGGAGCTCTGCTTGCCGGCGCCGTGCCGGTGCCCCTCTATCCGCCGGTGCGGCTCGGGCGCATGGCCGAGTACCTCGCCCGGACGGCCCGGATGATCGAGGTCTCCGGCGCCCGAATCGTGCTCGCCGACTCCCGGGTGAAACGCATTCTGGGCGAGGCGATCGCCCTGGCTCAGCCGCCGCTCGGCTGCCGCACCGTGGGCGAGCTCCCCCGGGGAGAGGCGCCGCAAGTCCGCCCCGCGCCGGCGGACCTGGCGCTCGTCCAGTTCTCCTCCGGCACCACGGTCGACCCCAAGCCGGTCGCCCTCTCCCACCGGGCGCTCGTGGCGCAGTCGGAGATCCTGAACGGTTTCTTCAAGGACACCGAGGAGCTGCGCCACAGTTGCGTCTCCTGGCTCCCGCTCTACCACGACATGGGGCTCATCGGCTGCGTGTTCCCGGCTCTCTCGCGGGACGCCACTCTGACGCTTTTGGGCCCCGAGCTCTTCGTGGCCCGGCCGGCCCTCTGGCTGCGCGCCCTCTCCCGCTACCGGGGGACGATCTCGCCCGCTCCGAACTTCGCCTACAGCCTGTGCGTCACGCGGGTGAGCGACGCCGAGATGGAAGGGGCCGATCTCTCCGGCTGGCGGACGGCGCTCAATGGCGCCGAGCCGGTCGCCCCTTCGGTGCTCGCCGCCTTCTGCGAGCGCTTCGCCCGCTGGGGCTTCCGGGCCGAGGCGCTCACCCCGGTCTATGGCCTCTCGGAAGCCGCGCTCGCCGTGACCTTCTCGGACCTCGACCGGCCGTTCTCCTCCGCGCGGTTCGACCGCGAGGAGCTGGCCCGCGAGGGCGCCGCCCGCGAGACCCCGGAGGGGCGCGAGATCGTCTCCGTGGGCCGGCCCATCCCCGGCTTTTCGCTGCGCATCGTGGACGAGGACGGCCGCGACCTCCCGGCGGGCCGGGTGGGGCGGGTGTGGATCTCCGGGCCCTCGCTGATGGACGGCTACCTCGGCCACCCCGAGGCGACCGCCCGCGCCTTCCAGGGCGATTGGCTCGACACCGGCGACCTGGGTTTCCTCCACGGCGGCGAGCTGTATCTCACCGGCCGCGCCAAGGACGTGGTCATCCTGCGCGGCCGGAACTACGCGCCCGACGAGATCGAGCGGGCGGCCGACGCGGTCCCCGGCGTCCGCTCCGGCTGCGTCGTGGCGGCGAGTTGGCTCCCGGAGGACGCCCCGGGCGAGGTGCTGGCGCTCTTCGTCGAAGTCTCCCGCCAAGCCACGCCCGAAGAGCGGGAGGCTCTGCCCCAGGCCTGCCGCGAGGCGGTGCTCGCCGCGACCGGCCTCGCCGTGGACCGCGTCGTGACGCTCGAGCCCGGCACGATCCTGCGCACCTCTTCGGGCAAGCTCCGCAGGGGGGAGACCCTGCGCCTCTATCTGGCCGGCGAGCTCGCGCCGCCCGCCCCGGTGACCGCGCTCCGGCTCGCGGGGGCCGTGGCCCGCTCGAGCCTCGCCTATGCCCGGCTTCGCCTGAAGCGGCGCGGAGGGAAGCGCCGGGATGCCTGAGACGCCCGACCTGCTCGTGGTGGGAGGCGGCCCGGCCGGGCTCGCCACCGCCATCCGCGCCCGCCTCGCGGGGCTCGCCGTCACCGTGCTCGACCGCTCCCGCCCGCCGATCGACAAGGCGTGCGGCGAAGGGCTGATGCCCGACGCCGTGGCCCGGCTCCGGGAGATCGGAGTCGAGCCGCGGGGCCTCCCCTTCCGAGGCATCCGCTATTTCGACGGCGACCTCTTGGCCGAGGGGATCTTCCCGCAGGCCGGAGGGCTCGGTGTGCGGCGGCTCGCCCTGCACGAAGCGCTCGTCCGCCGCGCGGAGGAGGTCGGCGTCACGCTCCGCTGGGGGGTGAAGGCCCTCGGCCTCGGCTCCGGCGGGATCGAGACCGATCAGGGCCCCTTCCCGGCCCGCTTTCTCGTGGGGGCGGACGGCCTCCGCTCGCACGTCCGCCGC
>DATHUD010000005.1:0-11813 GCA_035462575.1 Thermoanaerobaculia bacterium
ACCCAGGCGTAGTTGACGTTCGAGGAGAGCGACCAGCGGTCGGTCAGGTCCCAGCCCAGGGCGAGCTTCGCGAACGGCTCCCACTCGTCCGTGGTCAGCTCGTCGTCTCCCACGGGCACGCTGGTGCCCAGGAGGAGCGCCATGACGGGGCGGCCCGGGGGAAGGAGGTTCGGGTCGTCCTCGGACAGGGCGATCTTGATCCCCAGGGACGGGTCCTCGAACCCGGTGATGTCGCCGGCCCCGGACACGCCGGTGTCGATCCGGTTGTAGGACCCGGCGCCGATCCGCGCCTCCCAGCGCTCCCCGGCGCCGATGCGGACGAGGATCTCTCCCAGGGAGGAGCCCTCCTCCTCTTCCACGCGGTAGAAGGTGTAGCCTCCCTCGACCTGGACGTGGCCCCGGGGAACGATCGCCGTGCTCTCGGTGAAGTCCGGCCGGTCGCTCGTCAACGGCTCGGCGATTCCGGAAAAGTCCTGCCCGGCGAGCGGCGCGGCGGCCAGCAGGACGAGCGAAGCCAGCAAGCTTCGTTTCATGCGAAGTCCTCCTCCAAAAAAGATCCGGTGTGCTGCGAAGCCGGGAGATTCTACAGTCGATGCGCGAGTTGCGCCCGTCCGGACGATTCGAGCGCCCGGGCGCCGCGCGAGGTCAGGCACAGCCCCTCCCCCTGGCGTTCCACGAATCCCTGGCGCAGCAGGCGCGAGAGCACGCCCTGGAGGCGCCGCGGGTCCCAGCCGAAGCGGCGCTCGAGGGTTGCGACCGGCAGTCCCTCCCCGCCCTTCCGGAGGTGGAGGAGGAGGAGCTCCCCGGCGAGCCGGTAGCCCATCTGCCGGTGGATGAGAAGCCGGGCGAGGAGGCCGTGCCCGGGCGAAAACAGCAGCGCGGCCACGAAGAACAGCCCCGCCACGCTCGCCATGGCCCCGGCGATCGAGCAGTCGAGCCAGCGGGCGACCTGGTAGCCGAGAGCCGCCGAGGCGACCCCCAGGATGACCGCCAGGACCAGCATCCGCTCCAGCCGGTTGGTCAGCAGGTAGGCCGTGGCCGGCGGCACCACCAGCATGGCCACCACCAGGATGGCTCCGACCGACTCGAAGGCTCCCACGACCGTCACCGAGACCGCGCTCATGAGCAGGTAGTGGAGCACGGCCGGCGAAAAGCCCAGGGACGCGGCCATCTCGGCGTCGAAGGTCGAGAGCTTGAGCTCCTTGTAGAACAGGAGCACCAGGAGGAGGTTGGCGAGGAGCACGCCGCCCGTCACCCACAGGGCCTTGGGGCCGAGATCGCTGCCGCCCAGGGTCAGCGTGTCCCACGGCGCGTAGGCGATCTCGCCGTAGAGGACGCAGTCGAGGTCCAGGTCCACCTGCGCGGCATAGCGGCTGATCAGGATCACCCCGAGCGAGAAGAGGGCCGGGAAGACGACGCCGATCGAGGCGTCCTCCCGCAGGCGGCCGCTCCGGTTGAAGAGCTCGACGAGCATCACGGTGAGGAGGCCGAGCGCCCCGGCCCCGAGCACCATGGGGAGAGCCGCCCGGTTGCCGGTGAGGAGGAAGGCGATGGCGATGCCCGGGAGCACCGCGTGGCTGATGGCGTCTCCCAGAAGCGCCATCTTGCGCAGCACCAGGAAGGAGCCGACCAGGGCGCAGCTCGCGCCGACGAAGCTCGCCACGAGCAGGATCACGAGAGTCGGGTTCATGCGGTCCTCCGGGCCGGGATCGGCCGGCCGTGCGGGTCGAGCCGCGGGTATCCGAGGAGCGCCTCGATCCGGTCGACCGCCTCGTCCGACAGGGCGTGCTCCATGGCCTCGGCGTCCCGGTGGACGTGGTCGCTCGGAAGCTCGAGCCGCCGGGTGAGGTAGAGCTCCCACACGCGGTGCTTGCGCACGACGCTCGCCGCCTCGGCGAGCCCTTCGGGCGTCAGGCGCAGCGTATCCCCCTCGCGGAGGGCGAGCCCGGCGGCGAGGAGCGGGCGGGCGCTCCGGTCGAGAGCGCCGCTCGTCTGCCCGCGCATACCCATCAGGAGCGGCCAGGAGACGAAGCTCCCGAAGCCTCCCTCCCTCTCCCCGGCGAGGTAGAGGTCTTTCAACAGGTTCTCCCGGCGGATCCGGTGGGCCACCTGGCGCTCCCTCAGAAACGCGCGGAGAAGCCCCCGCTGCGGGGCGAAGAGGAGCGAGGCGATCAGCACCCCGGAGGAGACGAGGACGATCACCGGCCCGGTCGGCAGGCGCGGCACCGAGGCGCTGGCGATCGAGCCGATCACGCCCGCCACCGCTCCGATCCCCGCCGAGAGGATCACCATGCCGCCCAGCCGGTCGGTCCACTGCCGGGCCGCGGCGGCCGGGGTGATCAGGGTGGCCACGATCAGCACCACGCCCACCGTCTGGAGGCCCACGACCACCACCACGACCAGGAGCAGGGTGAGGAGCACCTCGAGCCGCCGCATGGGCAGCCCTAAGCTCGCTCCGAACCCGGGGTCGAAGGAGAGGAGCTTCAGCTCCTTGTAGAAGAGGATCACGGCCGTGAGGACGATCGCCCCCAGGATCGCCATCACCTGGAGATCCTCCTTCACGAGGGTCGCCGCCTGGCCGAAGAGGTACTTGTCGAGCCCGCTCTGGTTGCCCGTGGGGAGCTTCTGGATGTAGGTCAGGAGGACGATCCCGAACCCGAAGAAGACCGAGAGGACGATGCCGATGGCCGAGTCCTCCTTGATCCGGCTCCAGCGCACCGTGGCGAGGATCAGGAGAGACCCGATGAGCCCTGCCACGAGCGCCCCGAGAAAGAGGGGGAGGGGCGACTTCGCGCCGGTCAGGAGGAACGCGATGCACACCCCGGGGAGCGCCGCGTGGGCCAGGGCGTCGCCCAGGAGGCTCTGGCGGCGCAGGAGGGCGAAGCTTCCGAGCGTCCCCCCGAGGGCGCCCAGCATGGTCGCGCCGAGGAGCACGTTCCACGCGGTGTGGCTCAGCTCCACGGCTCTCCCTCGGAGCCCTGCGGGGGCTCCACCGGCCGCTTCTGGAGCAGGGCCTCCGTGGCCTGGGTGAGCACGGTCAGCCGGCCGCCGTAGGTGAGCTGGAGGTTCTCGGCCGTGAACGTGGTGGAGACCGGCCCCGAAGCCACGAGCCGCATGTTGAGCAGCACCACGTGGTCGAAGTACTCGGCCACGGTCTGCAGGTCGTGGTGGACGGCCACCACGGTGCGGCCGGTGTTTCTGAGCTCCTTCAAGAGCGTGAGGATGGCCCGCTCGGTCGTCGCGTCCACTCCGGCGAAGGGCTCGTCCATGAGGTAGAGGCGGGCGTCCTGGGCCAGGGCGCGGGCGAGGAAGACCCGCTGCTGCTGGCCGCCCGAGAGCTGGCTGATCTGCCGGTGGGCATACTCCTTCATCCCGACCTTGTCCAGGCAGGCGAGCGCCGTGTCCCGGTGCCGGGCGGACGGACGCCGGAACCAGCCGATCTGGCCGTAGAGCCCCATGAGGACCACGTCCAGAGCGCTCGTGGGGAAGTCCCAGTCCACGCTCTCGCGCTGGGGCACGTAGCCCACCCAGGAGCGGCGGCGGGCGTAGGGCTCGCCGAAGATCTGCACCCACCCGGTCACCGGCCGGACGAGCCCGAGCATGGCTTTCAAGAGCGTGCTCTTGCCCGCGCCGTTCGGGCCGACGATGGCGATGAGCTTGCCCGCGGGGAATTCCAGGTCCACGTCCCAGAGGACCGGCTGGGTGCGGTAGGCGACCGTCAGGTCGTGCACCTCGATGGCCGGCACGCCGGCGGCGGCCCCGGCCAGGGCGTCTTCTTCGGAAACGGTGCGCTCTTCGGGAGCGAGGCGGGCACGGAGGATTCCCGGGATGGTCATGGTGGCCTCACTTCAAAGCGTTGACGATCGTGTTGGTGTTGGCCCGGACCATTCCCACGTAGGTCCCCTCGGGAGCGCCCGCGGCACCCAGCGAGTCCGAGTGGAGCTGGCCGCCGATGGCGACCTTTTTCCCCTGCGCCTCCACCCCGGCCTGCACCGCCTCGATCGACCGGCGGGGGACGCTCGACTCGACGAAGATCGCCTTCACCCCTTTGTCGACGATGACCTGCACCACCCGGTCCATGTCGTTCAACCCCGCCTCGGAAAGGGTGCTGATCCCCTGGATGCCCACGACCTCCATGCCGTACCGCCGGCCGAAGTAGCCGAACGCGTCGTGGGCGGTGACGAGGGTCCTCTGGGCGGGGGGGATGGTCCCGGTCTGCTGCTTCACCCAGGCGTCGAGCTCGTCGAGCTCCCGGGCGTAGGCTGCCGCGTTCGCCTCGTAGTCCTCGGCGTGCGCGGGGTCGAGCTTCGCGAGCTCGCGGGTGACGGGGCCGAGCGTCTCCTTCCACATCGAGACGTCGAACCAGACGTGGGGGTCGTACTGCCCCGCGAACTCCGGGGGCTCCCGGAGCAGGTTGGGCGGGATGTCCTCGCTGACGGCCACGACCGGGCGGCTGCGCGCCATCTTGGTCAGGATGTCGCCCATCTTCCCTTCGAGGTGGAGGCCGTTGTAGAGGATGAGGTCGGCCTCGGCCAGGCGGCGCACGTCGCTCTCGCTCGCCTTGTAGAGGTGGGGATCGACCCCGGGGCCCATCAGGGCCTCGATCTTCGCGTGCTCCCCCGCGATGCGGGAGGCGGTGTCGGCCACGATGCTGGTCGTGGCGACGATGCGGAGCGGCTTCGGGCCGCCCGCGGACGCATCCTCCCCGCTCCCGCAGGCCCCCAGGGCCAGCGCGAGAGGGAGAATGACGAGTGGGAGAATCCGGAGTTTTGACATATCAAAATTCTGGTACAGGTCAGGTGAAATGTCAAGCATGGTAGTCTCTCATCGATGCCGACCAGCACCGTCGAGGACTATCTGAAGTGCATCCTCCTGGAGCAGCAGCGCGATCCGGAGGCTCTGGTCTCCATGCGCCAGATCTCGACCGCGCTCTCCGTGGCGCCGGGCACGGTCACCGCCATGGTGAAGACCCTGGCGGACAGCAATCTCGTCACCTACGAGCCCTACAGCGGAGTGCGGCTCACCCCTTCGGGCCGTCAGCTCGCCTTGCACGTGCTGCGCCGCCACCGCCTCATCGAGCTCTTCCTGGTCAAGGTGATGGGGATGAACTGGAGCGAGGTCCACGCCGACGCCGAGGAGCTGGAGCACGCCGTCTCCGACCGCCTGATCCAGCGCATGGACGAGATGCTGGGCTACCCCTCCGCCGATCCGCACGGCGACCCGATCCCGGACATCCACGGGGTGGTCGAGGAAGTCGTGCTGCCGAGCCTCCTGGCCTGCGAAGTGGGAATCCCCCTGCGGCTCGCCCGGGTGGGGGATCAGAGCCCGGAGTTTCTGAAGCTCCTCGAAAAGCGGAACCTGAAGCCGGGAAGCTCGATTCAGGTGGAAGGGCGGGACGAAGCGGCCGACGCCGTGGAGATCCGGCTCGACTCCGGGGAGCGGATGACCCTGGGAACCCGGGCGGCGTCGAAGCTGTTCGTGGAGGCGCCTGCGCCCCCTCTCAGGTAGCCGACAACTCCCAGTCTTCGAGTTGCAGGTCCGGGATGCGCGAGAACTCGTCCGTGTTGTGGGTGACCAGCACGAGATCGTGGGCTCGCGCGATGGCTGCGATCATCAGATCGTACGGACCGATCGGGGTTCCGGTCCGGCTGAGCCCGGCGCGAATCCTCCCGCAATACTCTGCGCTACGGTCATCGAACGGAATGGAGGTCAGGGGAGCAAAGAAGACTCGCAGCGTTTCGAGATTCGCCTCCAAGCGAGAGCTCCGCCAAGCACCGTACACCAGCTCGGCTTTCACGACAGAGCAGACGCAGATCCCGGAAGGGTCATTGTGCCGCAGCCGGGTCAACAAGGCATCGGACGTCTTGTTGAGGATCCGAATGCAGGCGTTCGTGTCGAGCAGGTACATTCAGAGCTTGTCGCGCTCTTCGAAGCGAGGTTGCAGAGGGCGCTCCAGAGGCTCCCCTTGCCAAGCACCCGCGACTCTCTCGAAGAAACCCTCGGGCCAGCTTTTGCCGACATCACCAGCATCTCTCTGCAAGAGATCTACGATAAGGTGGGAGACTGTAACCCCTTCGCCTTCGGCACGCCGCCGCAATTCGACGGCCATGGCATCCGGCAGCTCGATCTGAAGTCGCGTCATTCGGAAAGGCTCCGTAGAATCCGTTTCTTTCCTAGGATACATCCCTTGGAACGAACGGGTCAATATCCCTCACCGACCAAACCACCGCGCCCGCAGCAGGAACCCGATCCGCGACACCACGCCCAACCGGGGAGGCTCTTCGAGCAGGCGGGCGTCGGCGTCCTCGATCTCGGAGAGGAGCCTCAGGGCGGCGGAGAGCGAGAAGGCGGCGGCGCGGCGGTAGCCGTGGGGGAGCTCGGCGAAGCCGCGGGGGGAGCGCAGGAGCCGGGGGCGGAGGCGGGCGCACTCGCGGCGCACGGCTTCGAGGAGCGGCCCGGCGTCGATCCGGCCTTCGCCGTCCTCCCGGATGTCGCTTTCAGGGATGGGGCAGCGGTGGCGGCGGATCTCTTCGCCCAGGTGCTGGAGCCCCCAGAGGCGGACGAGCGCGCTCGCGAGGTCGTTGCCCTCCGCGTTCAGGCTCTTTTCGAGGAGGGCCGTGCCGATCGCCCGGGAGAGCGAGCGGGCGTCCGCCTCGGCGTCGGCCAAGGTCGCCGGCTGCGGGCGGGTGGCGCGGCGGCGGGCGCAGGTGGCGAGCTCGTCCAACGCATCCACGGGCCAGCGGCGGCGCTCGTTCTCCCGCGCCATGCGCAGGAAGATGGGCTGCCCCACCTTCTGCCCCGAGAGAGCGGCCTCCAGCGTGAACTCCCAGCGGTTGATCTGCGCGAGCTTCTCCCCCTCGACCCCGCTCTGCCGGGCGAAGTCGAAGAGGGTGTGGGCGTAGGCGAGGAGCGCCTGGGCCCGCCGCCGCTCGGTCGTGGGGAGGAGGAGGAGGGCGGGGGCGAAGTCCCCCAGCACCTCGCGGGCGATCTCGGCGCAGAGGAGCGCCGCCTTGTCCTCGTCGAAGCTCTCGGCGGGGCGGCTGACCTCGGCGTCCAGCCGGCTGTGGTGGCTCCGGGAGAGGGAGTCGGCGCGCCACTCCTCGCCTTCCGGGCGCTGCTCCTTGGAGTTGGAGCCGGGGCCGGTGCCCAGGAGGGACTGGAACGAGGGGGAGCGGGGCGGGCGATCCCCGGGCTTTGAAACCGCCATCCCCGCGAGCTTATCAGGCCAGGAGCCGCAGGAGCTCGCGCTGGGGCTCCGCGCCCGTGATCTCCGGCGCCTCGTGCGTCAGGGCGACGTTGATCTCGCTGCGCACCCCGAAGTCCCCCGCGATGTAGATGCCGGGCTCGATCGAGAAGCCCGTCATCGGCAGGAGCTCGCGGGTGTCGTGCGTCTCCAGGTTGTCCATGTTGGCGCCCTGGCCGTGGTCGGTGATGCCGATCGAGTGGCCGGTCCGGTGGATGAAGAGGTCGCCGTAGCCCGCCTGGCGGATGACGTTCCTCGCCGCGTCGTCCACCTCGAATCCATGCACGGGCTGGTGCGGGAAGCGGCTCTTGACGAGCTCCCAGGAGGCGTCCCGGGCCGCGGCCACGATCGAGAACACCTCCTGGTGCTTATCTTTGGGGGAGGCGTCGCACACGCCGACCCAGGTGATGTCGGCGTAGACGCTCCCCGGCGCCTTCTCCTTGGCCCACAGGTCGATCAAGAGGAAGTCCCCCCTTCGGATTGGCGACGACAGCTCGGGGCCGGGCTGGTAGTGCGGGTCCGCGCTGTGGGCGTTGACGCCGACGATCGGGTCCGACTCCGTCCACAGGCCGGCCAGGTCGAAGGCGTCCAGGATGAAGCGCTGGACCGCGTACTCGTCGATCTCGCCGCCCCGGCGCAGGGTGTCGGCCACCCGGTTGAACGCTTCGAGCGCGATCCGGTGGAGGTGGACGTTCGCCCGGCGGTGCCCTTCGAGCTGCTCCGGGCTCCAGGTGGCGGCGAAGAGCTGGGCGAGGTTCGCCGAGGAGACGACGTCGACTCCGGCCGCGCGCAGGAGGTCCACGGTGCCGGCGTCCAGCCGCGAGACCGTGGGGAGCTCGTTGTTCGGGCTGTACTGGCAAGCCAGGCGGCGGTGGCCGGAGACGAGCTTCGTCAACTCCTCCCGGTGCTGCTGCCAGGGGAGGTAGACGGTCTTGCTGCCGGGCAGATGGTCGAGCATGCCGGACTCGATCGCGTGGACGAGCTTTCTGGGCTCGCCTTCCCGGGGCACCAGGTAGTAGCACCGCCGGCTCACGAGCTTGCCCTCGCCGGACAACCCCAGGAGGTCGAGGGCGATCGGGTCGTTGGTCTGGAAGCAGGCGAAGAGCCAGCCGTCGAGGCCGGCTTCGGCTAAGGCGGATTGAATCTCGGGAATCCGGTCGGCCAGCATGGGCACCTCCCTTTGGACGGGCCGGATGGTATCAGAGGTTAGAATCCGCGCGGGATCACTGGTACGACATCCGCATGGCATCCGTTCTAGAATCGGCTGTTTCCTTCCACCCTGAGAGAAAGGCAGGCACCTCATGAACCGACCCCATCGCGCGCTTCTGGCCGCGCTCACCTTTTCCTTGGCGCTTGCGGGCGCCCTTTCGGCCGGGGAGGAGGGGCGCGTCCTCGGGACCGTGGTGGACGAGACGGGGGCCCCGATCGCCGGCGCCAAGGCGCTCCTCACCCGCGAGGGCACCGGTTACAAGCTCGAAAAGACGACCGACAAGAAGGGGCAGTTCACACTCCTGATCCTGGACGCCACCCAGGAGTATCAGATCCGCGTGGAGAAGGACGGCTACGTCGCCTACGAGGAGAAGATCAAGCCCAAGATCCAGGACACCCTGCGCCTGAATTTCACGATGGCGAAGGCCGCGCCCGCGGCCCCGGCAGCCGGCGGTCCGGAGGCTCAGGCCCTGGCGGGCGCCGACCAGGCCATCCTCGCCTACAACGCGGGGGTCGAGACCCTGAAGGCCGGGAACCTGGCCGGCGCCGCCCTAAAGTTCGCGGAGGCGGCCTCTCTCAACCCGGACCTGGCCGAGGCCCACGGCGTGCTCTCCGAGGTGAGCCTGGAGCTGGGCAAGAACGCCGAGGCCCTGGCCGCGGCGAACCGCTACCTGGAGCTCAAACCCGGCGACGCGCGGGGCCTGAAGGCGCGCTACGACGCTTTGAAAGCCCTGGGTGACAAGGAGCAGGCCCGGGAGGCGCTGACGGCCCTGGCCGCGGCGGACCCGACAGAGGACACCGCCGTGCGCGTCTACAACGAGGGGGCCGAGGCCACCCGCGCGAACGATCTGGACACCGCCGCCGTCTGGTTCCGCCGCGCCCTGGAGATCGATCCCCAAAACCCCCAGTTCGCCAAGGGCCACTATGTCCTGGGGCTCACCTACGCCAAGGCGGGCGACAACGCCAAGGCAATCGAGCACTTGGAGACCTTCCTCCGGATGGCTCCGAACGACGCCGAGGCGGCGTCGGCCAAGGAGATGCTGGAGTACCTCAAGAAGTAGAGGGTTCGAGCGGCAGGCGCAGACGCGCCTCGCAGCCCGGGTCCGGGGTGCGGGGCGCGAGCGTCAGGGTACCGCCGTGGGCCTCGGCGATCTGGCGGGAGAGGGCGAGGCCGATGCCGGTGCCGCCGGGCTTGGTGGTGTAGAAGGGGACGAAGAGGTTCTCGGTGTCCGCGAGCCCGGGCCCCTCGTCCTGCACCCGCACCTCGACGTGCGTGCCGTGGACGCCCCAGCCCACTCCCGCCCCGCCTCCCGTCATCAGGGCGGCGTCGACCGCGTTCCGGATCAGGTTGATCAGGGCCTGCTCCAACTGGTCCGCGTCCCCCTGGAGGATCACCTCCGGGCCGCGCTCGACGTACACCGGGAGGCGGGTTTCGAGCGCGGCGGTGCGGCGGATCAGGGCGGAGAGCTCGACCGGCGCGAGTCGCGGCGGAGGGAGGCGGGCGAGGCGCGCGTAGGCGGCCATGAAGCGGATCAGCGCCTCGGAGCGGTCGCCGATCAGGTGTAGGCCCTCCAGCATGTCCTCCTTCCAGTCGTCCGGCCGGGGCTCGCGCCTCAGGAGGCTCGCGAGCGTCGAGGACATCGAGTGGATCGGCGCGAGCGAGTTGTTGAGCTCGTGGCCGAGCACCCGGATCAGCCGCTTCCACGCCTGGCGCTCCTCCTCCCTCAAGGTCTCCGAAAGATCCGTGATCACCAGGAGCCGGTGGGGGAGACCCCCTTCGCGGAAGGTGCTCCGCCGGATCTCCCAGCGGCCGGGGCCGCCGGGGAAGGTGCGCGAGAGGATGCGCGAGACCTCCCCCTCCAGGCAGTCGGCGAGCGCGAGCTCCTCCGCCCCCCGGCCGAGCAGGCGCTCGGCGCTCTCCGCGAGCAGGCGCTCGCCCGCCCGGTTGACCAGCCGCAGGGCCCCGGAGTCGTCGAAGGCGAACACGGCCACGTCCACCTCCTCGACCACCCGGTGGAGGAGGGCGTGCGCCTCGACGGCCCCGAGCCGCTGCTCCCGGAGCGTCTCGCCGATCGCGTTGATCTCGTGGACCACCTGGGAGAGGGCGTCCGACTCCGGCGGCTGGTGGGCCCGCAGCGAAAAGTCCCCTTCGCGCAACGCCGACAGCAGGTTCGCGAGCGTCTGGAGGGGACGGACCACGCGGAAGCGGAGGTTCGCCGCGAGCCACACCCAGGTGAAGAGCAGGACGACCGTGAGCGACCACTGGGCCTTCAAGCTGTAGGGGCCGGCCCAGACGAGAATCAGGGCGAGGGCCACGGCCGGCGCGCCGACCCCCAAGGCGAAGAGGAGGATGCGTTTCTCGAAGGAGAGGCTCCGGCCGTCGGCTTTCGGGAAGGCGGCGCGCGCGCTCCGCCGCCGGACGTCGATTTCAGAGGCCATGCTTCTCCAGCCGCCGGTAGAGGGCGCTCCGCGACAGACCCAGCGCGTGAGCGGCCTGGCTGACGTTGCCGCCATAGCGGGCGAGCGCCTTCTGGATGAGCACCCGCTCGACCTCCTCGAGCGTCAGGTCTTCGAGGCGGGCGGCGGCCGGGGACACCCCGGCCGCGGGCTGGAGCCCCAGGTCCGCGGCGCGCACCTCTTCTCCCGTCGCCATCAGCACGGACCGCTCGACCGCGTGGTCCAGCTCCCGGACATTTCCCGGCCAGTCGTGGGCGAGGAGCGCCCTCCGGGCTCCCTCGTCGAAGCCGCGGAGGGGCTTCCGGTAGCGCAGCGCGTGCTGGGTCAGGAAGTGCTGGGCCAGGGGGAGGGTGTCGTCCCGCCGCTCGCAGAGAGACGGGATACGGATCTCGACCGTGTTCAGCCGGAAGAGGAGGTCCTGGCGGAAGCGTCCGGCCGCGACCTCCTCGCGGAGGTCCGCGTTGGTGGCCGAAAACACGCGCACGTCCGCCGTCCGGGTCTTCGACGAGCCCAGCCGCTCGAACTCGCCGGGTTCGAGGACCCGGAGGAGCTTCGCCTGCTGGGCGAGGGTGATGTTCGAGATCTCGTCCAGGAAGAGCGTGCCGCCGTCCGCCAGCTCGAAGCGGCCCACGCGGTCGGTCTTGGCGTTGGTGAAGGCGCCGCGCACGTGGCCGAAGAGCTCGCTTTCGAAAACCGACTCCGAGAGGCCGCCGGTGTTGACCGTGACCATGGGCTGGCCCGCCCGCGGGGACACGGCGTGGAGGGCCCGGGCCACCACCCCCTGGCCCGTGCCGTTCTCGCCGGTGATGAGGACGTTCGCCTGCGAGGGGCCGACCCGCTCGATCAGGTCGAGCACCGGCTTCATCTCCGCCGACTGGGCGACCAGGACCGGCTCGCCCGTCCC
>DATHUD010000006.1:0-8654 GCA_035462575.1 Thermoanaerobaculia bacterium
CTGGCACGACCCGCCTGCACCGCTGTCCGAATGGACGAGGCGTCTCACCCGGAGTGCTAAACTCCTATCCAAAGCACACTTTCCCCGGAAAGAAGCCTCCATGAAGAAGAATCCCAAGAAGCTGCGCCTCCATCGTGACACCTTGGCCCTGCTGGACCCCAAGGCGGCCTACATTCCCTTCGGCGGATCCGACGTGGCGTTCATGACGAGTTGCACGTATCCCTGCGCCTGCCCCACCGGCTGCTCGGATGAACAGGCGTGCCAGGAGACCGGCTTCCCCGCTTAGCGGATCTCTTTTCAGGTTGCGTGCTTGGGAGCACCGCCGCTTCGCCTGAGCAAAGAGAGGGCGGCCGTACGGCCGCCCTCGGTTCTGGCTCCATACTGCAACGGTCTTACTGCCAGACAGGCTTCCTAGCTGACCTACGCGGCCTGCGGCAGCGCGGCGGCGGGGTTCCACCCCGCGACGGGCAGCCTCGACTCGGGAAAAGCCTCGTGGGAGACCGGCGCCATCTGCTGCGGTCTGCCGTTGAGCGTGGACAGTGCATCGAGCTGGCGCAGCATTCCGAGCACGTCGAAATGGGACCAGCTCTCGACGATCTTGCCGCCGGCCACACGGTCGACACGAATACCGGCGATATCGATCTTCCTGCCGCTCGCCGCAATCGTCATCAGAGCGTTCTTCTGCGTGCCCTGCATGCGCAGGCAGGTCACCACTCGGTCGCCCTCGGAGATCTGGTCCTGGATCTCGACGCGGAGATCCGGAAACGCGCGCCGGTAGAGGAAGACGAGGTCCGCCATCCACTCGATGCTGTGCCCCCGGGGCAACTCGCTGTCGCCGAAGGAGTCGACGAGCTCGTGGTTCACCACGTCGGGAGACATGAAGTCCCCGATCAGAGACAATTCGCCCTCGTTGACGATCTTCTGGATAAAACGCCGGCAGAGGTCCTTGCTGCTCTCGGCATCCGGGCCCGCGACGGACATGGCACGATTCTTGTCGAAGCCGGGGACGTTCTCCAGGGTGTCGACCTCGAATGTAAAGTGTTCACGGCTGGCATCGAGCTTCAGAGCCTCGAACGGCACCACGAACCGCTTCTCTTCCATCCCCATGACACCGAAGAAGGAGAGGACGGCGTAGGTGACGCACCCTTTTTCCAGGGCGAGCATGAGCTCCTCGATCGTACCGAGGTCCTCCCCAGCACGGTTGACGATGCTGCCGCCGACGACGGCGGGGGCCGATAGGACGTTGGGAAGGGTCTCGACGGTAGTGCTAAACATGATGCATCTCCCGACCATGGTCATTCGAGCAAACCCCGATCGGTCGGCCCAGTGCAGGCGAAGCGTTTCGGGGCTGGCGATAACCACTGCCCCAAAAAGGTTGCAATTATCGCGCCGCCGCCAGGCAGGTTTTAAATAGCTTCTCGGCTATTCGCCGGGCGATTTGCCGGCTCGGTGGCTCTCCAGCACAGCGGCAGCAGATCAGGGGGCCGACGCCCTCCCTGGGGGCAGCCCGGAATCGCTCCAGGGACCGCGTCTCAATCGTGCTCGTGGATCGAGCGGTCCTTGGTTTCGCGCAGGAAAAGCGTTCCGACCACGACGGTCAGCAGCGACACCACGATCGGGTACCACAGCCCGGCGTAGATGTTTCCCGCCCTGGCCACCATGGCGGTTGCCAGGAGCGGCAGCATGCCGCCGAACCAGCCGTTCCCGATGTGATAGGGCAGCGACATCGACGTATAGCGGATCCGGGTCGGAAAGAGCTCGACCAGGAAGGCGGCGATCGGTCCGTAGACCATGGTCACGTAGAGGACCAGGATGAACAGAATCAGAACCGTCATCCCATAGTTGATCCGCGACTTGTCCACTTCCGCCGGATAGCCGGTCTGCACGAGCGCTTCCTTGTACCTGGCCTCATCCCATCCGGTGAGCTCGGTCGAGCCGAGGCGGGTGACGACCGTCTGCCCGGGGACCCCCGGCCGCGACTCGAAGGACAGCCCGGCCTTGGTGAGGAAGTCCCTCGCCCGGTCGCAATCCGAGTAGACGGTTTTCGGTGTGATGAAAACGTGGAAATTGCAGTCGGAGGCGGCCACCGTGATCGGGTTCGCCGCGGTGTACTCCTCGAGGGCCGGGTTGACGAAGTGGGTCAGCGCCTTGAACAGGGGAATGTAGGTAAGAGCTGCGATCAAGCATCCGCCGAGGATGATTTTGAGCCGTCCGATGCGGTCCGAGAGCTTGCCGAAGAAGATGAAAAACGGCGTGGCCAGGGCGAGCGAGATCCCGATCACGGTGTACGCGGTCAAATAGTCGAGCTTGAGCGAAATGGTGAGGAAGAAGAGGGCGTAGAACTGGCCCGTGTACCAGACGACGCCCTGTCCGGCGGTCGCGCCGAGCAGCGCGAGCAGCACGTATTTGTTGTTCGGATAGCGCAGGAAGCTCTCCTTGAGCGGCGACTTCGAGCCCTTGCCTTGCGCCTTCATCTGGCGGAAGACCGGCGACTCCTCGAGCTTCAGGCGGATGTAGACGGAGAAGATCAACAGCACGAGCGAGACGAGGAACGGAAGCCGCCATCCCCAGTTGGTGAAGACCTCGGGCGCCATCAGGGCACGGCAGGTGCCGATCACGAGGAGCGACAGGAAGAAGCCCAGCGTGGCGGTGGTCTGAATCCAACTCGTGGCGGAGCCGCGCTCCTTGTCGGAAGCGTGCTCGGCGACGTAGGTGGCCGCGCCGCCATATTCACCGCCGAGCGCCAGGCCCTGGAGCAGTCGGAGGATGACCAGGATGGTCGGGGCGGCCATGCCGATCGCGTCGTACGTGGGCAGCAGGCCGACGCAGAACGTCGAGGCGCCCATGACCACGATCGTCAGCAGGAACGTGTGCTTGCGGCCGACCAGGTCGCCCAGGCGCCCGAACACCAGGGCGCCGAAGGGGCGCACCAGGAAGCCCGCGGCATAGGTGGCGAAGGCCGCGAGCAGCGCCGCGGTGTCGTTGCCCTTGGGAAAGAAGAGGGCGGCGAAGAACGGCGCCAGGGTGGCGTACAGGTAGAAGTCGTACCACTCGAAGACGGTGCCGAGCGAGGAGGCGAAGATGACTCTGCGCTCTTCGGATTTCGAGACGGCAGGGGGAGCAACGGTGTCTACAGGGGCAGTCGTCATGGCTTCTCTCGCCTCCTAGAGCTCTGGCTGGCGTATTGTATTGGACGACGGGCTGCAGCGCCCCCGCCGGCCTCGATTTGCCGCTGGAGCCCGGCGAGGGGCCACCGAGAGCGCGAGCCTCCGGCTCCTGCTGCCACCCCTTTGAAGGAGCCGAAATGTCTGGGCGGGATCCGAGTTTTGCAAACGAGACGTCGGGCGTCAACCTCATCCCGTTTGCCCTCATGGCCGGCGGATGGCTGGGACCGCTTCTCATGTTCTGGCTGTACGTCTGGGGGCCATTGCGGCCGTTCGACTACCCGGCGGGTGATCTGGCACCGTCCCTGCCCGCGTTTGTCGCGTCCTTCCTGGTGTGTCTGACGCCCTGGTGGCTGCCATCCTCGTACTACCGTGTCCATTCCTTCGAGCAGAGCGGACGTCTGTATGAAGCTCTCGGCGTGCGCCGGTTCCGCTCCTTCGTCCCGGATGGCGATCTCGCCAACCGGTGGCGCCGACGGCGGGAGCCGAAATTCCGGATCCTCGCGAACCGTCGATTCGCAGCGGCTTTCGTGCGAAGGACCGAGCTGAGCGAGAAAAGCCACCTCATGCTGCTCTTGATGGGGCTCCTGTCCGCTGCCTTCGCGTTGCAGATCGGGTGGCGAGGTTGGGCCTTGTATCTCGGCGTGGGCAACGTGCTCGTGAATCTCTATCCGGTGCTCCTTCAGCGGTATACCCGTACACGTCTTCGCGCCGTGGTCGCGGAGCGCCCCGGGCCGGTTCGGAAACCCTAGGAGCCTGCGCGGCAGAAGGCGTGGGCGTCCTGCCAGGTCAGAAAACAAGGACCCAAAGGACTGCCAGGACTGCAAGGACAACAGCTCTGATGTCCTTTCTGTCCCTGATGTCCTTGGTGTCCTTGCAGTCCTGGCTCCGGCTTTTTCGGCCGCGCAGGCAACCGGGGAAGCTCGTTGCGCGGCGTCTCAAGCGTCCCCTAAGGCCTCTTCAAGCTCCAACATCCGCTCCTCGCGAAGAAGCCCCGGAGCCGAGCCGGCCCCGGCGCGCCAGAGCTCCCACGCCTTTTTGAAAGCCTCGCCGGCTCCGTCCGGATCCTGGGCCGCGCGGCGGGCGTTGGCCACGAAGGCCCAGGCATACCCTTGTACCTGAGAGCGCCAGCCGTCCTCGCCTTCCACCTGCCCGGCAATCCGGAGCGCGAGGTACGCCAGCTCCAGCGCTTCGTCCGCCCGGTGTTCTGCAGCCTGCGCGCTCGCCTCGCAGATCCGCTCGGCCAAGGCCCAGCTTCGGGAGGCGCGGAGCGAAAGCTCGATCAATCTCGGCCGCCGGTCTGCGGGATAGCGCTCCAGGGCCGTCCAGACCTCGTCCGCCTCGCACCGCTCTTCTTCCGGAGTGGGCGGTTCCGGCTCCATCAGCGCAAGCTCCATGAGGTAGGGAGCCGCCGCGAGCAGGCCCAGCTCCAAAACCTTCCGGTCGAGCTCCGGCGTGCCCAGGCAGGAGGCCAGCCGGTGGCGCTCGGCCGCGGAGAGGACCGCGGCGAAGGCGTGACGGAGGAACACGACCGCGTCCCAGGGAGCTCCGGCCGCTTCCGACATCCGTTGCAGGACCTCCTCGGTGGGAATCTGCTTGCCGAGCTCGAAGCGGGAGATGTAGGTCTGATCCACCTGGGCGGCCTTGCCGAGCTCCGCCTGGGTCCTACCGGAAAAGTCGCGCAGGAAGAGCACCACGAGCCGTGAAGCCTCGGCCTCATGTTTCAGTGTCATGCAAGCCCCCTCTCGGTTTTGAACTTAGGGTAAGGTGCAACGGTCCCCCTTTTCCGGAGACGCGCCCACGCGGTCATGGGGGCCGTGCCGGAGCGCTCTCCCAGGAGCCGCCATGACCTGCACCGGATTCCGCCGCAAGACCGTCCTCCTTCTGCTCGCCGCCGTCCTCCTCTTCCCGTGGGCCGCGTTCGCCGGCCCGCAGACCGGAAGCCCTCGCGCGGCCCACGTCTCGACGTCCACGTTCCTGGACCTCCTTGCCCGCGCATGGGGTTCCCTGGCCGCAACGTGGGAGAAAGAAGGCTGCCATCTCGATCCAAGTGGGCTCTGCACGCCTGTCACGCCTGAACCTACGATCCAGACGGATACGGGGTGCCATATCGACCCCCACGGCGGCTGTCGATCCTGATCGTTCACCCTCGGCCTCGCGCCTGGGGGCGAGGGGCCGAGCGCATCACCTCCTCGATCCGGGCGATCACGTTACGGGTGAGGCTCACGGTAACGGTTTCCCGCTGGGCGGCTTCGCAGAAGAGAGTCAACGCGGCCAGCGCCTCGCGATGGATCTTTTTCGAGGTGAAGATCCACGCCATACCGAGCGCCAGCGTCCGTACCTCGGTCGTGCGCCCTTCCTCCAGCCAGAGGAGCGCCAGATCGAGCGAAGAGAGCGCAGCATCGTACGGAAGTTGGTGGACCGTGAGCTCTCGTTGCACTTGCTCCAGAGCGGCGGCGGCCATTCCCCTCTTTCCTTCGCCGGCATGGATCTTCGCCTCCAGCCACAGCACCCGCACGAGGTCAAGCTCGTTGGCTTGCTGCACCGCGAGCTGACGCACCTCCGGCAGCAGGCTCGCCGCCTCGGTGTGGCGCCCTAAATGGACGAGGTTGTCCGCTCTGTTGAATTGGAGCCCGAAGAGAAGGCGTGGCTCTTCCGAGCGTTCGATCAGAGGAGCCGCTTCATCCAGAACGGCCAGCGCCCTTTCGAAGTCACCCATCTGGGAGAGGATGTGTTCTTTCTGCAAGAGAATGTTCCTGATCGCGACCTTGCTATCCCCGCAGACAGCCCCTGCCTGGTCGAGGAGGGTGAGGGCTTCGGAGAAACGTTGTTGTTCCCGCCGCAGAGACGCTTCGAGATCCAGCAGGCGCCACTCCGGCAGAAGGTCGAACGCTGTATTCGCACCGGCCCGCCAGAGATTCCAGGCCCGCGCGAAAGCCTGATCGGCTCCGTCGAAGTCGTTGGCTACGCGGCGAGCATTGGCGATATAGGCCCAGGCGTAGCCCTGAAGGCGCGAACGCCACGCGACCTCGCCGGGCACCCGGCCGGCGATTCGGAGGGCGAGGTCCGCAAGCTCCAGCGCCTGGTCGGCGCGATGAGCTGCCACGCGCTCGCTTTCATGGCTCACGCGCACGGCCAGGGCCCAGCTCCGGAATTCGGGGTGGATCTCGACGGCGTCGCGCCGCTCCTGGCGGGTGGCGGCCTTGAGCTGCTCCCAGAGCGCGGCGGCTTGCCGGCGGGCGGCCTCCGCGTTCTTTCTCCTCTCGAGGCGGGCCAACTCGACGCGGACCTCTTCGGTGACGGTCCAGCCCACGCCCAGGGCGGCGCGCTCGACCGCGGCCCGCTGCCCGGGGCGGAGGGCCACGGGCGAGGGCTCTTCCGGAGGCGGCGGGAAGAGGAGGCGGCGAAGGGTGCAGAGCAAGGACTCGACCGTTTCGGGGGAGTAGCCGAGCGCGGCCGTCATCCGGTCGAAGCTCGCGCGGGAGAAGGGCTTGGCGCCCCGCTCGTAGCGCGCGATCAGCCGGTCGTCGGCAAAGCCGAGCGCCTGGGCAAGCCTTTTCGTGGGCGCCAGCCGCGCGCCCAGCGCAGAGTGAGCAGGGTGACGGCCTCGGGCGAGCGTTTCTTCTCGGGCGGCAAGGAGATCCTCCGTCGGTCCGGTTCATCAGAATGAGTGCCGCGGGACTCGCTTTCGAGATACGGACTCTCCTCCAGGACCGGGAGGAGTTGCCGGAACCCGGAAGAGGTACCGTGAAGACCTATCTTAAGGCATTTCGTATCCAGACGATTCGCGGCCTGGAGAGACGGGCCTACTCTCCTCTCCCATGAGACTGAAAGAGAGGCTCCAGGGGCCGGCGAGGAGAGGCGGCTTGATCCCCATGGACGCCGCCCGAGACGAGCTCCACCATGTCATCCAGGAGCTCGAAGGGCTCCAGGGCCGGCTCCTCAACCTCCGTCAAGGCTTGCCGCCTTCCCGCGAGCGCCCGGAAGACGACCTGAACGCCGATCCGGACGTCTCGACCGAGATGGGCCGGGTCATCGAGTGCGTTCTGCAGGACTCGATCGGGCCCGCGGTTCGCGACCTGCTCGCGGCGGCGGAGTACCGGCCGGGAGGTATAATCGAGGAGGACCCGTGACCGGACACACCCGGGACGCTGATCGACCCTGAGCGTCTGCTCGTCAAGGCATCCTGCTTCCCATCAAATCCCCGGATCGAGGAATCTTCGGCAGCGCACGGGAAAATTCGAACGGGACACGGGAACTTTCGGCGATACGCGGGAGAATTCGACAGCGATTGGGAAAACTCGGCGGTCCGCGGGAATTTTCGACGGCGCGCGGGAAAGTTCCCGGAGCCGTGGGAAAACTCGACGGGCCGTGGGAGTTCTCGGCTGCACGGGGGAAAACTCGGCAAGCCGCGGGAAAATTAGACGGCGCATGGGAAAACTCGGCGTACCGCGGGAAGTCTCGACGGCGTACGGGAGAATTCCCGAAGCCGCAGGAAAGCTTGACGGAACGCCGGAAAACTCGTTGGCTCACGGGAGATCTCGACGGCGCGCGGGAAAATTCGGCAATACGTGGGAGAATTCGACAGGTCGCCGGAATTTTCGGCAACGCGCGGGAAAACTCCCCAAGCCGCGGGAAAACTCGACGAGCCGTTCGAAAACTCCACAGCGCGCCGGAAATCTCCGCAAACCGCTGGAATCCTAAGCGAGGCGTTGCAAAGCTCCGCGAGACGCTCCAAAACTCCGTGACGCGTGCCAAGATCCTCCGGGGCACCCGAATTTTCGACGAGGCGCTCCAAAGTTCTGCGAGCCGTTCGAGGAATCTGTGACGTGCCTGAAGGTTCTACGGGACGCTGGAATCTTCGATGAGGCGTTCCGGATCTCTGTGAACCGTCTGAACCTTCGGTGGCGCATGGGAAGGTTCCATGGGACGCCGGAAAGCTCTACATCCCCCCGAGACTCTGCGGAGCACGGTCATTTATCCCTCCGCCTCCGTGAAAATACCGGCACACCTCGCCTTCCAGGCAATTAACCACGCAAGACCTCGTGAATACAGCTCGCACCTTAAGGCCATGCCATTACACACAAGTCGTAGCCGATCGGAGAGCTCCCCAATGTAGAGACGCCCCGTGGGGCGTCTCCGAATCGGGAAGGACGATCCGGACTGGCAAGAGATCCCGCGGCACGTCCTTGTTTTCGGGGAGATTTCGCCGCCCCGGAGACGCCCCACGGGGCGTCTCTACATTGGGGGGACCCGCTGAAGAAGACTTCGCCCGGATTTCCCCTGTATCCACTGTGCCGAGATGTGTGTAATGGCATGGGTTTTCAACCTGGGGCTGCCCACGGATGTGCCTGAATGACGCACTACACTGACAAGGCCGCGCCCGCGCCGCCTGCGGCGTGTCCCAAACGTGCTTTCGGGGATGTCTGAAGGGGGGAAGAGTCCGGCCGGGGGGAAAGCGCCCCCTTGCCTCCCGGCCGTTACCCTCGT
>DATHUD010000007.1:0-7187 GCA_035462575.1 Thermoanaerobaculia bacterium
GTGGCTTCGGAAACAGGGGATGAGCTGTGGGTTTCCGACGGCACGCCGTCCGGCACGAACCGGCTCACCGACATCGCCGCGCCGCAGCCGTTCAACGTCACGAATTCCATCAAGGTGCTCGACGGCATCGCCTATTTCCTGGTGGACGACGTGACGGGCGGAGTCGATATCTGGCAGAGCGACGGGACCGCTGCCGGGACCCGGAGAACCACGGCGTTCGGCTACGCCAGCCCTTTCAGTGAAACCGATCTGTCGATCGAAATCGCCCGCCTGGGAGACCGGTTGATTTTCGTCGCCAATGACGGGTTGACCGGGCGCCGGCTGTGGTCGAGCCGGGGGACGCCGGAGACGACGGCTCCGGTCGAGTGTCCAGGCGTATGTCCGGTGCCGGAAAGGTACAGCGGTTTCCATGTCCTCGGGAACCGGATCCTCTTCGCGGCGAACGACGGTTTTCAGGGGACGGAGCTGTGGAGCACCGACGGCACGGCGGCGGGCACCCGCATCGTCCGCAATCTCTGCCTGGGGAGCTGCAGCGCGTCGCCCGAGGATTTCCAGATCCTCGCCGGCCGGCTCTTCTTCCTGGCCTACAACGGTACATCGCAAGGAATCTGGAAGACCGACGGCACATCCCAGGGGACCGTGCTTCTGGCCCCCCGCGTGAGTAGCTCCGAGCTTTTCCTGGTCAAGGCCGGGCCGAATCTCTTTTTCGCCGCCCAGAGCGAAGAAAACGGAGTCAGCCAGCTCTGGACGAACGACGGGACTCCCGCGGGATCCGTGCCGGTGACGGCGATCCAGGAAGGGCGAAGCTCGAACCCGTATTCTTTCACCCCACTGGGCGACCGGGTGCTGTTCGCTTCCTGCACGGACTACCGAGTAGAGCTCTGGAGCAGCGACGGGACCGCGGCAGGGACAACCCGTATCGAGAAAGAGCTGGGAGGGTCCTGCGACGATATCCGGCCGCTCACTTCGGCCGGGAGCCTCGTGTACTTCAGCACTGATTATGTAATCTGGAGAACCGACGGCACGCCCGATGGAACCTTCGAGTTATTTTCGAGCTCTTCGTTCCGGGATGTCGGCGAGGTCGTCCCCTTCCAGGGAGGAGTCGCTTTTGCGGTCTACGACGACGACGTCCGTTCCCTCTGGACGAGCGACGGGACGGTGGCGGGCACCCGCCAGCGGTTCGAGTGGTCCGGGCGCTCCCTCTTCGTTCTTGCGGGCTCGGGGTCGACCCTCTACTTGCTCTCCGAATCGGAGAACGGGGATACCCAGCTGTTCCGGAGCGATGGCACGCTCGCCGGCACCCAACTCGTCGAGACGCTGTCCTCCTTCTACTCGGTCAGCAGTCTGACGTGGGTGGGAGACACCCTGTATTTCGTGGAGGGGGGCGAGGACATCTGGAGGACGAACGGCACGGCGGCTGGGACCGGCGAGCTGTCTCTCCCGGTGGAGGCAGAAGGAAATATCCACTCTCTGGCGGAGCATGGGGGGGAGCTCTACTTCCTCTCGAGCGATCGTTACTCGTCCGAGGACGATTCCCTGGGGCTCTGGCGCCTCGACGCGACGTTCGGAGCCGTTCTGGTGCGTACCGTCGGTCCGGCCGCGCAGAGCTTCGGAGCCACCATGGTGTCCGCCGGGGGGCGCCTGTTCTTTCCGGGCCACGATGGCGAGCACGGTATCGAGCTGTGGGAGAGCGACGGCACGGCGGCGGGAACCCGGATGGTCGAGGACATCGCGCCCGGCCCGTCGTCCTCGCGCCCCGCAGAGATCTCGGCTCTCGGCAACCGGATCTTCTTCTCGGCGAACGACGGCATCCATGGCCGGGAACCGTGGGTCCTGCCGCTGACCGGCCCGGCCTGCCAGCCGTCGGACACCGTCCTCTGCCTGGGCGGCGGCCGGTTCAAGGTGGAAACCTCCTGGCGCGACTTCGAGGGGCGGACCGGCCGGGGGCACGCGGTTTCGCTCACGGCCGACACCGGCTATTTCTGGTTCTTCGATCCGGCCAACGTCGAGGTGATCACCAAGGTGCTCGACGGGCAGGGCGTCAACGGCCATCACTGGGCGTTCTACGGTGCCCTCTCGACCGTTCAATACACGCTGACCATCACCGATACGCAGACGGGTGCGGCCCGCCGCTACGTCAACCCGCCGGGCCGGCTCGGGAGCGTGGGGGACACCAACGGGTTCGGACCGCTGGGAGCGACCGGCTCAGGATTGTCCGTGGGCCCCGAGGCCGCGGTCTTCGAGCCGATCGTGACGGCGGGGAAGGCCGCTGGCGACAAGGCTCCCTGCGTCGCGAGCGCCACGCGCCTGTGCCTGGGGAACGGGCGCTTCGCCGTCACCGCGCGGTGGAAGGACTTCGACGGGAACGTGGGAGACGGCAAGGCGGTCCCGCTCGCGGGCGGCGACACCGGCTACTTCTGGTTCTTCGACGACGACAACGTCGAGGTCGTGCTGAAGGTGCTCGACGGCCGCCCCGTCAACGGCAAGTTCTGGGTGTTCTACGGAGCCCTGTCGAGCGTCGAGTACACCTTGACGGTGACCGACACGGAGACGGGGGCCGTGAAGACCTACAGGAACCCCGCCGGGAGGCTCGGGAGCGTGGCCGATACTGGCGCGTTCTAGCGGGGCGTTCTAGCCGCCCGCCGCGAACTTCTGCGGCTCGTCCGCCTGCCGCATCGCCTCTTCGCGGGTGATGACCCGGCTCTTGACCAGCTCCGCGAGCGAGCTGTCGAGCAGGCACATGCCCTGGGCGCCGCCGGTCTGGAGCACGGAGCGGATCTGGAAGGTCTTGTTGTCGCGGATCAGGTTGCCCACCGCCTTGTTGACCACCAGGATCTCGAGTGCCGGCACCCGGCCGTTGCCGTCGGCCCGGCTGACCAGGCGCTGGGAGACGACCGCCCGCAGCGATTCGGAGACCATGGTGCGGATCTGCTCCTGCTGCGAGGGCGGGAAGACGCCCAGGATGCGGTTGACGGTGCGGATGGCGTTGTTGGTGTGGAGCGTCGCGAGGACGAGGTGGCCGGTCTCGGCCGCGGTGAGCGCGAGCGAGATGGTTTCGAGGTCGCGCAGCTCGCCGATCGCGATGATGTCCGGATCCTCGCGGAGGGCGGCCCGCAGCGCCCGGGCGAAGGAGCC
Organism: Thermoanaerobaculia bacterium; assembly: GCA_035462575.1. Lineage (GTDB taxonomy): Bacteria > Acidobacteriota > Thermoanaerobaculia > Multivoradales > UBA5704 > DATARR01. The sequence continues at coordinate 3,136 of DATHUD010000007.1, forward strand.
GGTGTGGGGACCCACCTGGCGCTGGTTGACCACGCACTGCTTCGAGGGGTGGATGTACTCGATCGGGTCCTCGACGGTGATGATGTGGTCCCGCCGGTCCTGATTGATGATGTCGACCATGGCGGCGAGGGTCGACGACTTGCCGCAGCCGGCGGGGCCGGTGAAGAGGACCATCCCCTGGTGGAAGTTGGCGAAGCGCGCGAGGGTCGAGGGGAGGCCCAGGTCCGTGAGCGACGGCGGCTGGGGCGGGATCGCGCGGAACACGGCGTCCATCCCGATCTGCTGGCGGTAGGCGTTGGCGCGGAAGCGCCCGATGCCGGGGAGCGTGTAGGCGAAGTCCACCTGGCCCTTGGTGCGGAGGGCCTCCCTCTGCTCGCCGGTCAGGACCTCCTGGATGAGGCGCTCGGCTACGGCGGGCGCCAGGAGATCTCCGCCGTCCAGCTCCTGGAGCCGGCCGTGGATCCGGATCTTCAAGGGGGCGCCGCTGTGGACGTGGATGTCGCTCGCGCCCCGGCTCACGCAGGTTTCGAGAAGGCGGTCGAGCTCTTTCGCGCCCTGGCCGAGGGAGACGGAGGGCGGGGGCGGGGGCGCGGCCCGCGGCGGGGCCACAGCGACCGCCGGAGCCGCCGGGGAGGCGAGAGGCGGCGCGGCGACGGCCGCGACCAGCGAGGCCGGCGGAGGCGTCTCCTGGACGAGGCTCGCCGGCATCGGGCTGCCGGTGAGCGGCCCGGCCGGTGCCGGGGCGGCCTGGACCGGCGGCGGCGCGGGGGCCGCCGGAGCGGCCTGGGCCTGCTGCTTTGCGATGTACTCCTTCTGAACCGCGAGGAGCTGCGTGAGCTGGGCCGGGGAGAGGACGCCTTTCTCGACGAGGATCTCGCCGAGCTTCCGGTATCCTCCCTCGCGAGCCTGCTGGCCGGTGGCGTCCGTGAGCTGCTCGCGCGTGATGAGCTTGTAGTGGAGCGCGATGCGCCCGAAGAGAAGGTCGTCCTGTCCGATGCTCATATATTGAAACGTGAGGGTAGTGGAGCCGGGCCCGGCCGTCAATGTCCCGCCGGTTGTCCTCATCCGGAGCCGGTGGAGCACCTACGCTCAAGGGCTCCGGTCGTAAACAGGGGGGTGCCCCGAGAGCCTGTTAGAATCCGCCGCACGAATCCTTCGAGGAGGTTCCATGGTCGACCAGGCTGGAAACCGAAGTGTCGTTTCAGGGGAGGAGCGGGGGGGCGGCTGGGGCCTTCTCGTTGCTCTGGTGCTGCTGGCGCTCGTGATGGTCCTGGCCCAGGTCCGCACCCGGCCTCCGGCGCCGAAGCCGGCGGACGCGTCGCTGCAGGAGTTCTCCGCCGTCCGGGCGCGGGAGGTCCTGAAGACCCTCCTGGGAGACGGGGCTCCGCACCCGGTCGGCAGCGAGGCCAACGCGCGGGTCCGTGAGCGGATCGTCGCCCACCTGCGCTGGCTGGGCTTTGCGCCGGAGGTCCGGGAGTCGTTCGTCTGCAATCGGTTCGGTAGCTGCGGCCAGGTGGCGAACGTCGTCGCCCGCCTCGAGGGGAGAGAGCCCGGCAAGGCGGTCCTCCTCATGGCCCACTACGACTCGGTGCCCGCGGGGCCTGGCGTCGGGGACGACCTGGCCGGGGTGGCCGCCATCCTCGAGGTCGCCCGCATCCTGAAGGCCGGCCCGCCGCCGCGCCACCCGGTGATCTTTCTGCTCGACGACGCCGAGGAGGCGGGGCTCCTGGGAGCCGAGGCGTTCGTCCGGAGCCCGGCTCTCTCCGAGGTCGGGGTGGTGGTGAACCTGGAGGGGCGGGGCAACTCGGGCCCGAGCCTCATGTTCGAGACCAGCGGCCAGGACGGCTGGACGGTCCCCCGGTTCACCAGCCGGGCGAGCCGCCCGATCACGAGCTCGCTCTTCGTCACCATCTACGACCGGATGCCGAACGACACCGACCTGACGTTGTTCAAGCAGCGGGACGTGCCGGGGCTCAACTTCGCCTTCATCGGCAACCCGCTGCACTACCATTCGCCTCTGGATACGCTCGAGAACCTTTCGCTGGGGAGCCTGCAGCACCACGGCGACAACGCCCTGGCGGCGGTGCGCGGCTTGACCGAGGCGGACCTCGCGAGCCCGCCGCCGGGCAAAGCGGTCTTCTTCGACGTGCTCGGAGCGTTCGTGGTGCTCTGGCCGGCGGGCTGGAGCCTGGGGCTCGCGGCGCTGGCCCTCGTCCTGGTGATCGTGGCGGTGGTGCTCGGCCTGCGGCGAGGCGCCTTCACCGGCGGCGCGTTGGCGATGGGGCTCCTCCTCCTGCCGGGGACCTTGTTCCTTTCGGGCGCGCTGGCCTTCGGCATTCAGACGCTCCTGCGGGCTGCCTTCCCTGCTCCCTGGGTCGCCAACCCTCTGCCCGCGACCGTGGTCTTCTGGCTCATCCCCCTGGCGGTGACCCTGGGCCTCGCGGCCTGGCTCGCCCGCCGCTCCGGGGCCGCCGGGATCTGGGCGGGGACATGGATCTGGTGGGCCGCCCTGGGGCTGCTTCTCGCCGTGCTCGCCCCCGGGACGAGCTATCTCTTCCTGGTGCCGGCCCTCGCGGCAGGGCTTGCCGGGATCGTCTCCTTTTCGAGCGCGCCCGGCGTCCGCGCCTGGGCCGCCCTGCTGCCGATGCTGGTGGCGGCCCTCCTTTGGCTCCCCTTCCTCCAGTTCCTCTATCTGGGGCTGGGCCTCATGGGACTGATGGTGACGGCCGTGCTGCTGTCCCTCTTCGATACGACCGTCGCGCCGCTCGCCGCCGCGGCGGGGCCCGGCCTGCGCAAGTGGGCGCCCTTGGCCGCGGGCGCCCTGGCGGCAATCTTCGCCGTGGTCGCGATGGTCTCGTCGCCCTTCTCGCCGAAGGCGCCGCAGAACATGGTCGTGCAGTTCCACCAGGACACTCAGACAGGCGAGGCCCGCTGGCTCCTCCGGGCCGCGCCGCCGATCCCCCCGGCGCTCCGTGAAGCCGCTGCGTTCGATCCGCAGCCGGGCCCGGCGTACCCCTGGTCGCCGTCTTTCTCCCGCGCCTTCGCGGCCAAGGCGCCGGCCCTCCCGATCCCGGGCCCGGAGCTCGCCGTGCTTTCGGATTCGTCGACAGGCGGCAAGCGCACGCTCCGGCTGCGGCTCACCTCACCCCGGGGCGCCCGCGTGGGGACGGTGATGGTGCCCAACGAGGCGAACCTCGAATCCCTCCGGATCGGGGGGCAAACTGTGGAGGTCGGGCCGCGGCCGCCGGGAGCGCCGGCCCAGGGGTGGCGTCCCCTGACCGTGTTCGGTCTGCCGCCCCAGGGCGTCGAGCTGGATGTCGTGCTCGGAGAGTCGCGGCCGTTCGACTGGTTCGTGGCCGACCGCTCCGACGGGCTCCCGCCGGGCGGCCGCGCCCTCCTGGACGCCCGCCCCGACAACGCGGTGCCTCTCAACGAGGGTGATACCACCCTGGTGAGCCGGAAGGTGCGGATCTAAAAGAAAAGCGCGGAGCCTCGCGGCCCCGCGCTTCGGAACACCGGACCGAGCCGGGGGCTCAGTGACCGGCGTGGTCGGCCTCGGCCATCTCGATCTTCTCGACCTTGATGTCGGTGCCCTCCGCTTCGCCGGTGACCTTCACCGCGTGGCCGAGGTGCTCCTTGGCGGCGGCCTGGTTGTCGAGCGAGTAGATCTTCTCGTCGGCGGTGTTGTAGAAGACCAGCTTCCCGCCGTTCTCGATGCACTTCAGGGCGCAGTCCTTGTGCTCCGCCTTGGCGCCCTTGGCGGCGCAGTGCTCGTCCGTGACCCAGCCGGTCCAGGTCCCCTTGGTGCCGGCGTTGGCGAAGGGCAGGGCGAGAGCGACAACGGCGAGCACGGCGACGAATGCGACGAACGTCTTCTTCATAGCGTTCCTCCTTGATTTTCAGTGTAGTCGATAGCACGGGAGCCCGGAAGGGCTCCGAGGTGCGCAGGATCTTAGCACGGGCTTCGCAGATCCTTGCTGCCCTTTGTCTTGAGTACGCGTGGGCGGGCGGGGTGGATGGGTGCGGGTGCTAAATGCCCCCCAATCCTTAAG
>DATHUD010000008.1:0-2099 GCA_035462575.1 Thermoanaerobaculia bacterium
AGCCGGTCCTTGAGAGACTGCCGCAACTCCGCCACCGCGACGCCGCCCACCACGTAGGCCACCAGCCTGCTCTCTCGCGCCAGCACCACTGCCTGGCGGACGCCGGGCACCGCCGCCAGCGTGGCCTCGATCTCGCCCAGCTCGATGCGGAAGCCGCGGATCTTCACCTGGTGGTCCAGCCGGCCGAGGTCCTCCACATCGCCGTTGGGCAGGAAACGGCCCAGGTCTCCCGACCGGTAGAGCCGCTCTCCCGGACGGCCGGCCGGGTCCGGAACGAAGCGCTCCGCCGTCAGCTCGGGCCGGCCCAGATAGCCGCGGGAGAGCCCCGCGCCACCCACCACCAACTCGCCCGGAACCCCGATGGGAGCCGGGCTCAGGCTCGGGTCCACCACGGCTAGCGAAAGGTCGGAGATGGGAACGCCGATGACGCTGCGATTCTCGCCCCGGGTGTCCGCCAGAGACAGCGGACGGTAGGTGACGTGGACCGTCGTCTCGGTGATGCCGTACATGTTGACCAGCCGCGGCTGCGTATCGCCGTGGCGCTCGAACCAGGGCGCGAGGCTCGCCGGATCGAGCGCCTCGCCGCCGAAGATCACCAGCCGCAGAGCCGTCTCTTCGGCGTCCACCTGAGCGAGTTGGGCGAAGGCCGAGGGGGTCTGGTTGAGCACCGTGACCCGCTCGCGGACCAGAAGGTCCAGGAACTGCTCGGGCGAGCGGCTCACCTCCCACGGCACGACCACCAGCCGGCCGCCATGGAGCAGGGCGCCCCAGATCTCCCAGACCGAGAAATCGAAGGCGTAGGAGTGGAACAGCGTCCACACGTCCCCCTCGCCGAACCCGAACCAGGGCTCGGTGGCGTCGAACAGCCGGGTGACGTTGCCGTGGGTGATCAGGGTGCCCTTGGGGCGGCCGGTGGAACCCGAGGTGTAGATCACGTAGGCGAGGCTCGACGCGTCGCCCAGGGGCTCGACGTCGCCGTCCGGGACGCTCTCCAGATCCCCGGCCTCGACGAGGATCCGGATTCCCGCGTCCTCCACGACGAAGTCCCGCCGCTCCCGCGGTGCATCCGGATCGAGCGGCACGTAGGCCGCCCCGGCCTTGAGGACGCCCAGGACGCCGACCACCAGGTCCACGGAACGGTCCAAGCACAGGCCGACGCGGCTCTCCGGGCCCGCGCCTTGCCGGCGCAGCCACCAGGCCAGTCGATTGGACCGCCGGTCGAGCTCTCCGTAGGTGAGCGTCACGTCGCCGCAGGTCAGAGCCGGAGCGTCGGGGGTCCGCCGGGCCTGCGCCGTGAAACGGCCGTGGAGCGTCGAGGTCGCGGGAAACTCCTCCCTTCTCCCTCCCCACTCCAGGAGCTGTTGCCGCTCCGCCGAGCCGAGCAGCGGCAGCTCCGCGGCGCGCAGGTCCGGCCCGGCCACCGCCGCCGCGAGCAGACGCTCGAAGTGCCCGGTCAGGCGTTCGACAGTCGCCGCGTCGAACAGATCGATGGCGTACTCGACGATCCCGAGAAGCTCGCCCTCGTGCTCCGAGAGGTTCACCGTGAGATCGAACTTCGCTGTCGCGCCGTTGACGCTCAGCGACTGCAAGCGAAGATCTTCGATCTCCAGGCTCTCGAAGGGAGCGTTCTGCAGGACGAGCACCGCCTGGAACAGGGGCGCGTGGGCGAGGCTCCTCTCCGGCGCCAGCTCCTCGACCAGTTTTTCGAACGGCACGTCCTGGTGCAGCCAAGCGGCCAGCGCCGTCTCCCGGGCCCGGCCGAGCAGCTCGCGGAAGCTTCCTGTCAGGTTTCCCCGCAGGACCAGCGTGTTGACGAAAAACCCGATCAGTCCTTCCGTCTCGACCCGGTTGCGTCCGGCCACGGGCGAGCCCACCGCGACGTCGTCCTGCCCGCTGGTGCGCGCGAGAAGCGTCTGGAAACCGGCCAGGAGCACCATGAAGAGGGTCGCTCCCTCGCTCCGGGCGAGAGCCTCCATCTGCCGCGTGAGCCCGGCCGGCAGCCGCACCGGGCGGGTGGCGCCCCGGTGGCTCTGCACCGCGGGCCGCGGGTGGTCGGTGGGGAGCGTCAGGAGCGGCGGCAGCCCGGCAAGCTGGCCGCG
>DATHUD010000009.1:0-2923 GCA_035462575.1 Thermoanaerobaculia bacterium
TCCGGCGTTGCTCATCTCGCCCACGAATCCGCGGGTCTACGGGCGGCCATTCCGGGAGCCGTACCGCGGGCCCATCACCTGGGCCGCCTCGGGGGGCGGGTACGCGGGACTGGTGGCGTTCGCGGGCGCGGCCGTGGCGCTCTTCGCGCGGCGGCGGTGGCGGATCGTCCTGCCGCTTCTCGCCTTCGCGGGAGTGGCGTGGCTCCTCGCCGCCGGATTCCGTCCGCTCGTGGCGCCGCTCGAATCGATCCCCCTGCTCCAGGCCGTGGCGCTCAACCGGTGTCTGCCGGTCGCGTCGCTGGCGCTGGTGCTGGCCGGGGCGTTGGGAGTGAGCGAGGTCCTGCGGCGGCGGTCCGGCCCGTGGATCTGGGCCGGGCTCGGGATCGCGGCGGCGGGGAGCCTCGCGGCGCGGCTCGAGCCCGCGGTGGTCCTTCTCTGGGCGCTCCTCGCGGCGGGTTTCGTGGCCGGCCGGTGGTCCCGGGCTCTAGGCGGCGCGCTTTTAGGCGTCGCACTTTTCGCGGACCAGCTTCCTTGGGGCTGGGACATGCTCCCGGCGGGGAACCGATCGCTTTTCTATCCGCGGCCGCCTGTCGTCGAGGCGGCGGCCCGGGAGGCGGGCGCGGGCGGGCCGTGGCGGATCACGGCGGGCGGCTTCGTCTTCTATCCGTCCCTGGGGCCGGTCTATGGGATGGCGGAGGTCCGCGCTCACAACCCGATGACGCTCCGGGAGCCGCTGGACGTGCTGGAGACGGTCTTCGCCTTCAAGCCCGAGGGGCGGCGCTACAAGAGCGCGTTCCGAAGGCTGGACCACCCGCTCCTCGATTTCCTGAACGTCCGCGTGGTGATGACGGGCGACAAGGCGCCCGTGCCCGGCACGCTCGAGCGGATCGACGGCGGCCGCCTCGGACCCGCGCGCCTCTACCGCAATCCCGACGCCCTCCCGCGGCTCTTCCTGGCGCCGCAGGCCCGCGTGCGGGAGCGGGCCGGCCTCCTCGAAGCCTTGACCACGCTCAAGAACCCCCGCCGCGTGTTCCTGGCGTCCGAGGAGGTGGGCGACTGGCAGCCCCCCCGGGGTCCCTGGGACCCGGCCGCCGTGCGGGTCTTCCGCTGGACGCCCGGAGACATCGTGCTCGCCGTGCCCCGCGAGGGAGAAAAGCTCCTCGCGAGCTCGCTCCCGTTCCCCTCCGGCTGGACCGCTCGCGCCGGAGGCACGACGCTCCGCACAGTCCATGTGAACTACGCCTATCTGGGCGTCATCGTGCCGGACGGGGTGGAAACCGTGAGGCTGACCTTCGCGCCGCCGGGTTTCCGGGCCGGAGTCTGGTTGTTCGGATTAGGATTGATCGGAACCGCCGCGCTCCTCGTGCGCGGGAGAGGGAGGGGGACGAGATGAGCCAGCAGGCAGCCGGTATGCGGATCGCGGTCTCAGGGGCTCACTTTACAGGCAAGTCGACCCTGGTCGAGGGGTTAGCCAAAGCGCTTCCGAAGTATTCGGTCGTCGAAGAGCCCTACCGCCTCTTGGAAGAAGAGGGGCACGAATTCACGGAGATGCCGTCCATCGAGGACTTCGAGCTGCAACTGGAGCGATCCATCGGGTGCCTGGAAGAGAGCGAGTCGAACGTCATTTTCGACAGATGTCCCGCGGATTTCCTGGGCTATCTCCTGACGCATGCCGACGCCGAGTCTTTTGATCTCAAAAAGTGGCTGTCTCGCGTTCAAGCCGCGGTCGAGACGCTCGATCTGATTGTCTTCGTGCCTGTGGAGGAGAGAGACCGGATTCCTCTCCCTTCGTCGGAGGACGCCGAGCTCAGGATGCAGGTGGATGAGAAGCTCAAGGAAATCCTCCTGGATGATGAATTCGACTTCGATGTCGACGTGCTGGAGGTGACGGGGGCTCCGCACGAGCGCGTTCAGCAGGTGCTGGCGTATCTGCGCGGCTGAACGAACCTGGAAGGTGTCTGAAAAGGGCTTCGGAGCGTAGATGTACCGAGACTCCTTCTACATTTCGGACCGTCTTGCCAGATGCGGAGACGCCCCACGGGGCGTCTCTACAGTGGGGGGGAACCGTGGTCGTTTTCGAAGCGTAACCGCCTTTGCCTACCGTCTAGGAAGGGAACGCCCTCCCGTTGCCACGGTCGCTGCCCCCCAATGTAGAGACGCCCCGTGGGGCGTCTCCGGGGCTGAGGGCGGCCTTCACGGTATACTCAGACCCATGAAATCCTTCCTCCTGGTAGCCCTCTTGTTTCCAGTTCTCTCCAACGCTGTCCTTGGCGATGAAGGGAAGAAGCTTCGAAGGTGGATCGAATCCGCATCCTGGTCCGAGGGGGTCGAATACTGCAATGAAAGGCTACCGGATGATCTGTCTCGCCGGCCGGACTTCCGGAATGTTTCCGCGGAGTATCTGGCCCGCCTCGCGACCTACTGCGCGGCGCTCGCGAGCGGCCAGGGGGATGAATTCAGCACCGGCTGGTGGTGGTACACGGCTGCGGCCCTTCAGCTCAAGACCGCTCAGGAGATGCTCCCGGAGCTGCAGGGGCGGGATCTGCTCCGGACGCTCCCGGCACCACGAAGCCGGGTCCTCGCCTCGATCCGCCTCGAACAGGAGGAGAAAGGCAAGGTTCTGTTGCTGTCCGGTGAGAGGGTTTCCGGCACTTCTCTCCGGCCTCTTGGCAAGCCGAAGTTCCCGAAGTTTCTGTTCCGTCTGGGGTCCGGTGTGGCAGCTACCGGCGTGGACGTCGAGATGGTGGTGGGGCGAGACGGTTTGCCGCGGCAGCCGCTCCTCACGGGGGCAGAGGCGCTCCCTGTGCATGTTCTCTTTGTCTATCGTTTTCTCAGCACCTGGCGCTTCGATCCGGCGAGGGTCGATGGTGAGCCCGTCGACTCCGTGTACAGGATCAGCGTCAGCACGAAACAGGTTCGGTAG
>DATHUD010000010.1:0-1882 GCA_035462575.1 Thermoanaerobaculia bacterium
GGGCGTCCACCATCCCCATGCAGATCGCCCGCATGGCCGAGCCGGGACCGCGCACACTCCCGTCCAAAATCCGTGAGAGCGTCCGCGCGCTCCAGCTCGAACGGCGCTACTCGAAAGAGGAGCTCCTGGAGATCTACCTGAATCTGACCCCCTACGGCGGCAACGTCGAGGGGGTCGGGGCCGCGGCGTGGTTCTACTTCGGGAAGGACCCGGACCAGCTCTCCCTGGGCGAGATCGCGCTCCTGACCGCCCTCCCCCGCTCGCCCGTGCGCTACGACCCCACGATCCACCCCAAGGCGGCGTTCGAGGCGAAGAACCGCGTGCTCCGCCAGCTCTCAGAGCGCGGGGCGTTCGAGACCCGGGAGATCGGCGACGCCCTGCGCCAGCCCGTGCCCGAGGCGCGGCGCCGGGTCCCCTTCGCGGCCCCCCACTTCACGGAGCTCGTGGCGCGGCAGGTGCGCTCGGAGCCGCGGATCCGCACCTCCCTCGACCGCCGCGTGCAGGACGTCGTCCACGAGCAGGTGCGGGGGCGGATCGGCGGCCTGCGGGACGAGGGGATCGGCAACGCCGCCGTGGTGGTGATCGAAAACGACACCCGGGCCGTGCGCGCCTTCGTGGGCTCGGCCGGCTTTCTGGAGACCTACTTCGACGGCCAGGTGAACGGGGCCGTGGCCCGTCGCTCCCCGGGCTCGACGCTCAAGCCCTTCCTCTACGCCCTCGCCATGGACACCGGCCGCGTGATCCCCGCGACCTACCTGCTGGACGTGCCGACCGACTTCTCCGGCTACGTGGCCGAGAACTACGATGAGCAGTACCGCGGCCGGATCACCGTGCGCGAGGCGCTGATCCTGTCGCTCAACGCCTGCGCCGTCCGCCTCCTGTCGGACGTGGGGCTCGCGGACTTCCACAAGCTCCTCCTGCGGGGCGGGCTGTCCACGCTGGACAAGGGGCCGGAGCACTACGGCCTGCCGCTCGTCCTCGGCGCGGGCGAGGTCACGCTCCTCGATCTCACGAACCTCTACGCGAGCCTCGCCGAGGGAGGGATCCACCGGCCGGTCCGGATGCTCGAAACCGACGGCCCGGCAAGCAGGACCGTGGAGCCCGAGACCTCCTCGAACCGCCTGATGTCCCCCGAATCGGCGCGGGTGATCACCCAGATCCTGACCGACGTGCGCCGGCCCGACTTCCCCGAGGCGTGGGACTTGACGCAAGGCGCCCCGGCCGTGGCGTGGAAGACCGGCACCTCCTACGGACACCGGGACGCGTGGGCCGTGGGCTTCTCCCGGCGCTACACGATCGGCGTCTGGGTGGGGAACTTCGACGGCCGGCCCAAGAAGGGGATCGCCGGCAGCCAGCACGCGGGCCCCCTCCTCTTCGACCTCTTCCGCGCGATCGAGCCCGGGGGGGACGGGCCGGGCAAGCCCGAGGGGCTGAGGCTCGACACGATCGAGGTCTGCGCCGGGAGCCACGAGCTGCCCGGCCCTTTCTGCCCCAAGCGGACGCGGGTGACCTACCTCCCCGGTCGCACGAAGCTTTCGAGCTGCGCGCTCCACCAGCGGGTGCTCGTGGACGCGGAGACCGGCGACCTCCTCGCCTCGGGCGACTGCCTGGGCAAGCGCCCCCACGAGTTCCGGCTGCTCGAAGTCTTCCCGCCGGAGCTGGTCGCCTGGTGGCGCTCCCAGGGGATGACGGTCGCGAGCCTCCCCCGCGTCTCCCCGGCCTGCCAGGGCATCCCCGCGGGCGAGCCGCCGCGGATCGTCTCCCCGGATTCGACGACCGCCTACCGCCTGCGGCGGGACGCTCCCGCCGAGTACCAGCGCATCCCGCTCGTCGCCCAGGCGAGCCCCGGCGCCAACCACCTCTTCTGGTACCAGGACGGCCT
>DATHUD010000011.1:0-16161 GCA_035462575.1 Thermoanaerobaculia bacterium
AGCCGCCGCAGGTCCGCCGAGAGGTCGGGGTCCACGATCCGGTTACTCACGAGCCCCAGGTGGGCCTGGAGCGTCTCGTGGCCCACGATCGCCGCGAGCGACCGCCACTCCCCGGCGTCGGTCTTCAAGAGGTACCCGAGGCTGCAGCAGTGGGGGTGGCTGCACGGGAGCGCCGTCAAATCCTGCCAGGTGACGAGCCCGCCCGTCTGCGCCTCGAGGCGCGCCAGCACCCCGGTGTGGGTCAGCCGGTCCAGCGGGTCGATGAGCGTCGACCGCCCGCTCCCGAACTGCGGCTGGATCGAGACGCCGCCTACGAACGGAGTCTCCAGGGCGTGGAGCATCACGGCGCCGATCTCGTCGTCGTTGACGCCCAGGGTCGCCGTCATCGTGAGCGTCGTGAACACCCCCGCGCCGGAGAGCCGCTCGACCGCCCGCTCCTTGATCCGCCTCAAGTCCGCCCCCCGGTGGTAGCGGTGGGTCTCCACCCGGAAGCCGTCGAATTGGAGGTAGACCTCGATCCGCCGGTGGTGGCGTTCGAGGAAGGCGAGCAGCCGGTCGTTCTGGGCGATCTCGATGCCGTTGGTGTTGAGGAGGATGCGCCCGATGGGGCGCTCCATCGCCGCTTCGAGGAGGTCGGTCAAGCGGGGATGGAGCGTCGGCTCGCCGCCCGAAAGCATCAGGACGTCCAGCCGCCCCTCCTCCCGCGAAAGGCGGGTGTCGATGTTGGCGAGAACCTGGTCTACGGGCACCGCGCCCCGGAGCTCGGGGGAGCTCGCCGCGAAGCAGTTGGGGCAGCACAGGTTGCAGGAGAGCTCGATGTCTTCGAGCAGGATGCAGGTGTGCTGCGTCTGCATCTCTCCCAGGCCCCGGAGATAGGCCTGGGGGATCGGATCGAAGTTTCCGGGAACGTCCGGCTCATGGCGCTTGGTGGGCGCCGTCCATTGCTCCAGGTACGCGAGGATCTCCGGCGACTCGTCGTAGAAGGTCCGCACCCGGCCGTGCTCCGGGCACCCGCGGACGAGCCACACCCGCCCGTCCTCCTCGGCGAGGTATCCGGAGAGCCGCCTTACCTCCGCGAGGGGCCGCTCGGGATCTTCGGCGTGGCAGTGCGGGCAGAAGGCCGAGACGTAGCGGAGCAGGCGGTCGCCACGCAGAGGCATTCCGGGCATTGCATTTCCCTCCAGCCGGTCAGAAGAAGACCAGACAAAGCCCGGCGAACGCCAGGAGTCCCACTCCTGGGGCAATGAGACCGCCGAACACGAGCGCCTGACCCAGCCGGCGCATGTCGGGAACGGCGAACAGGATCACTCCGACGACGATCTGAGCCAGGCAGAGTGCCGGCACGCCGAAAAAGACAATCGTACCCAGGTCTTTCTTGAACCACCCCTCCGCCGACAGGACGAAAATCGCGGCGGCCACCCCCAGGAGCACAAAGTCCGCCAACACCACCAACAGGGCCAGGGGCCAAGCCGGCTTCTCCGGCGGCGGGCCCTGCGCCCGGAATTCGGCGATCGCCCGGTCCGCCGCCTCGGGGGAGTGCCCGGCGGCCAGGAGCTGGCCGCGCAGCGCCTCCAAGCTGTACCGGCCGGAGTGCTCGCGCAGGTAGGACAGCATCGTCTCGAGGTTCTCTTCAGGCATCGAGCGCCTCCGGAACGGGACCTCCGTACGCCGGGGATCGGCGCCGGAACCGGCGGATGAAATACCCCGCGAGCAGCAGCGCCGAGGGCATCAGAAAGAGCTGAGACCGCGTGAGCCCGTGCCACACGGCCTCGTTGCCGCGCACGAATTCCACGAAGAAACGGAAGACCGCGTAGGCCAGGAGGAAGAGCTTGAAAAGCTCCCCCCGGAGATCCGCGCGGGAGCGCAGCCGGAGAAGCACGGTGAACAGAACGAGGTGGAACGCGATCTCGTAGGCGAAGGAGGGGTGGAGCGGCACGCCGGTCCAGGCGGAAGGGAAGCCGGGGATGCGAGCCGCCCGCTCCGCGTCCACCACCACGCCCCAGGGGAGGCCGGTGGGCGTGCCGGGCGGCTCCGTCAGCAGGCAGCCGATCCGCCCGAGGCCGATGCCCAACGCCACCGCCGGAGCGAAGACATCGCCCGTGGAGTCCCGGTAGCCGATCAGCCGCTTGGTCAGAAGAGCCCCGAGGTAGGCGCCCGCGAGCCCGCCCAGAACGCTCTTACCGCCGGAGACGAGCATCCCTAAAAGAGACGGATCGGGAGCCGACGCGAGATACCGCCAGGCCGTGCTCAGCTTGGCCGCGAGCGCCCCGCAAACGAGAGAGCCCACGAGGACGGCAAAAAGGCGGTCGTCGAGCCTCCCCCGGCGGCGGCCCTCCGCGACGAACACGGCCACGGCCGCCGCCGTGCCCAGCATCACGAAGAGGCCATGGACCCACGAGACTTCGGCCAGGACCGGCAGGAGGAACCCCCCTTGTCGAACGACGGATCAGTGCCGGGGATTATGCCTCAGTTGAGCCCCGCCCCGAACCTCCCCGTCTCGATCTCCTCCCGCGTGGGGACGCGGTCCTCCTCGATGATCTTCAGGAACACCCGCTTGACGATCGCGTACGTCTCCGCGAGGAATCCCTCCGGCGGCTCGTGCCCCGCGTCCGCCGCGGAGCGAGCCTCGTAGAGCCGGGAGGCCCCCTCGCGGAGAGAGCCGCGCGAGAGCCCCTCCGGCGTGAGGAAGGAGGCGATGCTCCCCGGTACCCCGGGGCCGGGGCCGCCCTCCTCGCCGAAGAGGGATTCGAGGCTCTCCCAGAGCGCGGCCAGGGAGGCCGGGGCCTCAGGGATCGAGTACGCCTTGTCCAACGCCTTGACCGCGTCGTTGAAGAGGACGTTCCGGACGACCAGCCGGCCGGCGTGGAACCAGTGCGCCTCGATCCAGAGGAGATCGTCCGCCGAGATCCGCCGGGGGGCGTCCGGCTCGAAGGGCAGACGGCGGGCCTCGATCTCGACCGGCCAGAAGCCCACCCCCTCGCCGGTCCGCGGCGTCCCGGAGAACGGCTCGCTCGACAACAGCGGCACCTGGACCTCCGGCGTCGAGCGCAGGCGCAGGAGCGTCACCATCCACCAGACGGCGTTGACGCGGTCGAGCCACCGGTGCGGGTTGAACTCCGCGGGGATGAAGAGCTGGGCCGACAGGTCGATCCCGGGGCCCCGCGCCGCGAGCGCCCGGAGGGCGGGATGGTTGACTTCGGGGACCTGAGGCAGGATCTCGGTCAGGAGGGGCGCCGGCAGGTACGCGTCGACGCGAGAGAGGACCACGCCATGGCCGAAGTCGAAGCTCGGGACGTCGAGCCCCGCCCCCCTCAACGCGGCGTAGATCGAAATCTTGTTCGGGTTCAGCATGGTTGTTTTCGCCTGGCGGGAAAAATATCTCAAGACAGATCCCGCCGGCCAGACCTTCGCCGCTAAAGTACAGGCAACCACGGCTCTCCCGTACAATCGATATCGCTGGCGCCGCTGCGCTCCGGCGCCCCCACGACCCGCCTGTTCAAGGAGAACAATCCATGAAAGTCCGCCACGCGTTCATCCGCTTCCTCCCGGTCCTCCTCCTGCTGCTCGCTACGGCGCCGGCCGCGGCCCAGACGCCTCTCGGGGCCACGATCGTCACCGGCGGCGTGCAGTTCGCCGTGTTCTCGCAGAACGCGACGAGAATCGAGGTCTGGACCTTCGCGACCGCCACGGCGTCCGCGCCCTCGGGGGTCTACCCGATGACCAAGACCGACACCGTCAACCACATCTGGACCGTGACCGTCTCGGGCGCCGGCGCCGGAACCCTCTACGGCCTCCGCGCCTGGGGCCCCAACTGGCCCTACAACGCGGGCTGGACGGCCGGCAGCAACGTGGGCTTCCTCTCCCACGCGGATTCGAACGGCAACCGCTTCAACCCCAACAAGCTGCTGACCGACCCCTACGCCAAGGCGGTGACCGGCGAGCCCGTGCGGGTCTCCGGCCACTACTCGACCGCCATCCTGGGCGGCACCAACACCTACGCTTTCGTGGACAGCGCCGGGGCCATGCCCAAGTCCATCGTGATCAACGACAACAGCTTCTCGTGGACCGGGGAGACCCGCCCGGCGACCGGCATCAAGGATTCGATCGTCTACGAGGTCCACCTGCGGGGCTTCACCAAGGGAGACACGAGCCTCTCCTCCTCCCTGCGCGGCACCTACGACGGCTTCAAGGCCAAGGCCTCGTACTTCAAGGACCTGGGGGTGACCGCCGTCGAGCTCCTGCCCGTCCACGAGTACCCGCAGTGGGACGACCCCGTGGGCGGCGCCACCGCCGACCGGGTGAACTACTGGGGCTACATGACCACCCAGTTCTTCGCCCCCAACCGCGAGTACCTCTGCACCGATACTGCCTCGTGTGCCTTCACCGCGGGCGAGCAGGTCAACAAGTTCAAGGACATGGTCAAGGGCCTCCACGCCCAGGGGATCGAGGTGTGGCTCGACGTCGTCTTCAACCACACCTTCGAGGGCGGCGCCTGCGCGGGCAACCCTGTGCGCTACATCAACCTGCGGGGCTTGGACAACGCCACCTACTACACGCTCGCCGACGACAAGACCTGCTACTGGGAGTCGACCGGCACCGGCAACAACCTGAACGCGAGCCGCCCGGCCGTGCGCAAGCTCATCCTCGACAGCCTCACCTACTGGGTCGACAAGATGCACGTCGACGGCTTCCGCTTCGACCTCGCCTACGAGCTCGGCCGCGAGGGGAGCGACGGCCGCAACTTCAACCCCAACGCCCAGATCCTGATCGACATCGCCCAGCTCGCCCAGGACAAGGATGTCGAGGTGATCGCCGAGGCCTGGGACACCGGCGGCTACGGTGTGGGCCAGTTCCCCTCCGGGTGGTCCGAGTGGAACGGCTTCTACCGCGACAACCTGCGCAAGTACACCAAGGGGGACAACAGCCAGGTGGGCAACTTCGGCGCCTCGGTGACCGGCACCTGGACCGGCTTCGCCACTCCGCCCGAGAGCGTCAATTTCATCACCGCCCATGACGGCTTTACGCTGAACGACCTCGTCTCCTACAACACCAAGCAGAACGGCGTGGGAGCCTGCAACCCCAGCGGCGCCGACCCGGGGAGCGGCAGCGATACCAACGACAGTTGGGACAGCGGCGGCGACGAGAACCTGAGGCGCCGGCAGGTCCGCAACTTCGCGGCGAGCCTGCTCCTCCACCACGGCGCGCCCATGATCCTCGCGGGCGACGAGTTCCGCCAGACCCAGAACGGCAACAACAACGGCTACATGGCCGACAACGCCTGCGGCTGGCTCGACTGGTCCCGGAAGACCACCTACCAGAAGAACTGGGACTTCTTCCGCAAGCTGATCGCCGTCAGGAAGTCCCACCCGGGCCTGCGCCGCTCCGTCGCCGTGAGCGGGACGACCCACGACGCGGACGCCTACGCGGACCTCAAGTGGCACGGCACCCTGCCGGACACTCCGGACTGGAGCTCGACCTCCCACGCTCTGGCCTGGCTGATCGACGGCTCCTCCGCCGAGACCGGCAGCGCCCCCGACGCCCCGGACCTCTACGTGGCCTCGAACTCCTACTGGGGCGACCTGACCTTCACCGTACCCACCGCCCCCAACAGCAAGTGCTGGTGGCTCGTGGCGGACACCGCCGACTGGGCCGACGCGGCGGGCAACATCTGGTACGACCCCACGATCACCAACTGGGATCTCCAGCCGATGGTCAAGATGAACGGCGCCGGCACGACCTACGGCGTCCAGGCCCGCTCCACCCTCCTCCTGGCCGCCCGGCCCTGCACCGCGACCGAGCTCGTCCGCACGACCTTCACCGTCAACGGCTTCGTCACCTCGCCCGGGCAGGACATCTACGTCTCGGGCAACGTCCCGGAGCTCGGCAACTGGGACCTCACCAAGGCCGTCAAGCTGCGGTGGATCGACAGCGACACCTGGAGCGGCCCGGCCTTCTTCCTGGCGAGCAAGGGAACGACCCTCCAGTACAAGTTCGTCGTCCAGCAGTCCGGCGTCAGCCCCGTCTGGGAGACCGGCAGCAACCGGACCTACGCCGTGCCTTCGACCGGCCCCGGCACCGTCACCCGGAACTGGAACGGCTTCTGATCCTCTCCTGAAAGGACCCAAAGGACTCCAGGGACAGCAAGGACGAGTTTTGTCTTCGCTGTCCCTGTTGTCCTTGCCTGTCCCTGTTCGTCCGTGTTCGTCCGTGTTCGTCCCCCCTTGACGCCCTCCCCCCCGCCTGCTACTTTAATAGCATCATGCTACTTTTTCAGCACCCTGACAAAGCCCAGCTCGACCTCTCCCGCCGGGAGCGGCAGATCATGGACGCGATCTACCGCCTGGGGAGCTCCACCGTGTCCGAGGTGATGGCCGAGATGCCCGATCCGCCGAGCTACTCGGCCGTGCGGGCCATGCTCGGCAAGCTCGAGGCCAAGGGGTACCTCGAGCACCGGCAGGACGGCCCGCGCTACCTCTACCTCGCCACCGTCCCCCACCAGGAGGCGCGCGAGTCCGCGCTCGACCGGCTGGTGCGGACGTTCTTCGACGGCTCGCCCGGCAAGGCCGTGACGGCTCTCCTGGGCAGGTCGGCCGGAGAGATGACCGACGAGGAGCTCGACCGGCTCTCCGCTCTGATCGAAGAAGCCAAGAAAGGGGAAAGGGAATGATCGACCTCTGGTTTGCCGCCCTCCTGGACGCCTCGGCCAAAGGGCTCGCCCTCTGCCTCGTCGCCCTGGTGGTCGCCTCGATGCTCCGCCGGGCCTCTGCCGCCACCCGGCACCTCGTCTGGCGGCTCGCGTTCGTCGGGCTCCTCGCCCTTCCGGTGCTCGCGGCCTTCACGCCCGTCTGGCGCGTCGAGCTCCCCCTTCCGATGGAGGCGGCGGCCCGGGTGGTCGCCCCGCTCCCGGCGGTCGAGCGGGCTCCCGAAGCTCCCCGGCCGGCTGCCGCGCCCGTTCCGGACGAGCAGCCCCTCGCGGCGACTCCCGCGGCCCCGGTCAGCCTCCTCGCCACAGCCGAGTCCTATGTCTCCGCCCTTTCCTGGCAGTCCGTGGTGCTCAGCCTCTGGCTCGCCGGGGCCCTCGCGGTCCTCGCTCCCCTCGCGGTCTCCCTGCTCCGGGTGCGGTGGCAGCACCGGAATGCGCGGCCCGTCGAGGACGCGGCCTGGATCGAAGCCCTGGACCGCGCCCGCGCCGACCTCGGCATCCGCCGGGCGGTCGAGCTGGTCGAGGGCGGCGGCGAGGTGATGCCGATGACGTGGGGATGGCGCCGGCCCGTGATTCTGCTGCCGGCCGGGTCCCACTCCTGGCCCGCGTCGCGGCGCCGGGCGGTCCTCCTCCACGAGCTTGCCCACGTGGCGCGGGGGGATTACCTGACCCAGCTCGTCTCCGAGGTGGCCCGCGCCCTCCACTGGTGGAATCCGCTCGTCTGGAGGGCGGCCGGGAAGCTTCGGCTCGAAAGCGAGCACGCGTGCGACGACCAGGTGCTCACGGCCGGCGCCCGGCCCTCTGACTACGCCGGGGACCTGCTCGACATCGCCCGCTCGCTCCGCGCCCTTCGTGCCACCGCGCCGGCCGGGCTCGCCATGGCCCGCCCGTCCGAGCTCACCGGGCGGCTCCTCGCGGTGCTCGACCCCCGGCGCAACCGCCGGAGCCTCTCGCGCCGCCTGGCCCTCCCCGCCTGGCTCGTTGCCGCCTGCGTAGTGGTCCCGCTCGCCGCCCTCGCGCCGGCCGCGGCGCCGGAGGCCGAGGCCGCGCTCGGGGCCGTCGCCGTCACGGCCCAGACCGTCCCCGCTCCGCCTGCGCCGTCGAAGAAACCCCGGCACGTGAATGTCCGGGACATGAACGGCACCAAGACCTTCGAGTGGCGGGACGGCGACCAGAAGATCAAGATCCGGACCGAAGGCAGAATCGAGCTCACCGAAGACTGGACCGGCATCGCCCGCCTCGCCCGCAGCGCCGAGATGCGCCTCGAAGCAGAGAACGGCTGGCACGAGCAGCGGCTCGACGTCGAGGCGGGAGACGGCGGACGCCCCGTCTACACCTGGAAGGTCGACGGCCGGGAGCGCCCTTTCGATGCCGAGGGCCGGAAGTGGCTCCAGGCCATGCTTCTCCAGTTCATCCGCGGCACCGGCTATGCCGCGCCGGAGCGGATCGCCGCGATCCTGGAACGCCAGGGACCCCAGGGAGTGCTGGCCGAAATCTCCCTGATTCCGAGCCAGTTCGTAAAGGGGATCTACTTCGCAAACCTCTTCAAGCACCCCCTGGGAGCGGACGTCGTCGAGCGCTCCCTGAATCAGGCGGCCCGGGAGATCGAGTCCGATTTCGAGCTCAAGGGGGCTTTGACCGCCGCCGCCGGCTCCCAGCCCCTCTCCGGGGCCACCGTCCTGGCCTACGCCGAGGCGACGCGCACCATCGAATCCGACTTCGAGCAGCACCAGGCGCTGAGCGCGCTTGTCAACAAAGCCCGGCTCGATCCCCAATCCCTGTCTGCCGTGCTCCAGGCAGCGCGGCAGATCGACTCCGACTTCGAGCTTGCGACCCTGCTCACCGAGGTCGCACGGAAGACCACTCTCACGGATCCGGGCGTCCGGCGCGCCTACGTCGAGACCGTGGCGGAGATCGGGGGCGACTTCGAGCACCACAAGGCGCTGACGGCCCTGGTCCAGCGCGGAGACCTCCCCGCAGAAGCCCTGGTCGCCGTGCTTCAGTCGGCGCAGGACATCGGCTCCGACTTCGAACGCGCCACGCTCCTGGTCGCGATCGCCGGGAAGTATCCCCTCTCGGGCGCGGCGCGCGACGCCTACCTCGAAGCCACTCAGGGAATCGGCTCCAGCTTCGAGCGCCAGCGGGCCGAGGCGGCCCTGGGGCGGCAGAAGGTCGGCAGGTAAAGCGCTTTGTCGCCCGGGCAGAGATGCCCGGGCGATCCGTCCTACTTCGGCACCAGCGCCACGATCCGCACCGGTCCACCCGACCCGCCCGCGATCTTCATCGGCAGGGCGATCACCCAAGCCCCCGTCTCCGGCACCTCCTCCAGGCTCGCCACGTTTTCGAGGCCGAAGACGTTCGCGCCGTTCGCGATCTGGTGGACGATGAAGTCCTTTGAGGGGCCGTGATCGATGCTCGCGGTGTCCACCCCGAGAGCCCCGACCTTGCGCTGCTCCACGAGCAGGCGCGCCGCCTCCGCTCCATAGGAGGGGAAATGGAGGTTCGAGGCGTCGCCCGGCTTGTCGTCTCCGAGATAGCGCTTGCGGTCGGGCCAGCGCTTCCCCCAGCCGGTGCGCAGGAGCACGATCGCACCTTGCGGAACCGCGCCGTGCTTCGCCTCCCAGGCGCGCACGTCCTCGGCCGTCAGCCGGTAGTCGGGATCGGCCGCCGCCTTGGCGCTGACGTCGATCACCACGGCCGGCGCGATGAGCTGCTCCAAGGGGATCTGCTCCATCGTCCGCCGTCCCTCCGCGAAATGGATCGGAGCGTCCAGGTGGGTCCCTCCGTGCTCCGGCGTGCAGAAGGCGTTCGAGGCGTAAAAATAGCCCCCCTCGGTCTTGCCGAAAGCGAGGCGGTTCAACTGGAAGCTCGACGGAGACGTCGGCCAGTAGATCGTCTTCTCGTCAAAGGGATGGGTGAGGTCGACCAGGCGAGCGCCCTTGAGGTCGACCGGGGGACCGGCAATTCCAGAGGTGGCGAGACACCAGACTGTCAGAGCGAGCACGGCGATCCGCATCGAGCACCTCCTTCAAAAAGCTCGGTCCCTATTGTCCTCCCACTCCCCCGGTAAGCAGGCTTTTCCCGTCCAGGTTCGTCGTGGGCTTCACGCCGTAGAGGGCCAGGATCGTGGGCATGACGTCGCCCATGTAGGCGCCGGCCGGGGTGCTCAGCTTGACGCTGCTGAAGAGGATGCCCTGGACGAGCGGCGGGTAGACCGAGCAGTGGTCGCCGCTCCAGATCTCCAGGTTGGGCTCGACGATCACCTTGCCGATGCCGCCCAGGCTGTCCTGCCAGCCCACGCGGTAGCCTTCGCTGTTGGAGGGGATCAGGTCGGGGATCAGCACCGGATCGTAGACGCCCTCGTAGGCCTCGTCGCGCGTGAAGACGTGGGCGACCGGCTTCTCGCCCGTCTCTGTGTCCACGAAGGCTTCGAGCCCCTGCTTGATCGCGGCCGCCACCTGCTCGTACTCGGCGCCCGGCTTGACGATGCCCTTCGCCTCGCGGCCCTCGAGGTTGATGTAGATCTGCCCCAACCCCAGCGCGTAGGCCTTGGTCTTCGACCAGTCGACGTTGACGAAGAAGTCGCCCTGATCGAAGAGGTCCTCGAGGTTCTTCCTCTCCGTGTCCTCGCCGGTCAGGGTCATGAACCCGTTCTTCGCGAGCCAGGTGTTGTAGTTCATGCCCCGCCGGAAGGAGGCGAAGCCGTGGTCGGAGACGATCATGAGGGTCGCGTCGGGCCGCTTCTGCAGCGTCTCGCCCACGATCGCATCCATCTGCTGATAGGACTGAAGGATCGAGCCTCCCCACTTCGCGGCGTCCTCCGCCTTGTACAGCGGGTGCTTGGGGTCGAAGTGCCGGAACATCATGTGCTGCACCCGGTCCGTGAACTCGAAGTAGTGGACGAGGACGTCCCAGTCGTCCTTGGCGAGGAGGTTGTTCAGGATCTCCTTGTCCTTCTCCACCGTCATCTTGACGTCTTCGAGGAAGACCCCCTCGTCGATCGTGCCGGCACTGGTGGACCACGTGTCGATCGTCCAGCCCATGGTCTTGAACAGGCCGTTGTCGTGGGCGAGGTCGTGCGCGTACTCCGCGGGCGTCGTGATGTCGAAGCCCGGCGGGAGGTTCTCGGGATCGAACTGGATGGGCGAGAGGTAGAGCCGCACCTCGGGGTCGATCGAGAGCAGGCGGAACCGGCCGATGCCCTGGACCTTGATGAGCGAGTTGAACGGGAAGATGATCCGCGTCCAGTCGCTCCACTCCCCCGGCTTCAGGGTGAGCTCGCTGCCCGAGACCTGGATGCGGACGTTCGAGCGGTCTTCAGCGACGGTCAGGGTCATGGGGATCGTGACGTAGTCGCTCCCTCCGTCCGCGTTGGGAAACAGCTTGTTCTCCGGCCCCTTGATCTCGGTCTCGACGACACCCCGGTTGTCCACCAGCTCCACGACCTCGACCGAGAAGTCGCCGCCGCCCTTGGGCTGGAAGAACAGCTCGGAGGTGAAGTAGAACGGCTTGCCGATACGTCCCGAGAGGTCGGGGACGCCCAAGCCCGAGAGCAGCTTCCCGTTGTCGTACCCCTTGGGCGGGAAGGTGACCGGCACGCGGTTCACGATCACCCGCTTGCCCGACTTGCCCAGCAGAGCCCAGAAGGTGTCGCCCTGCTGGTTGTTGATGGCGATCGGCCGCGCCGCGGGGAGGAGCCGCGCCGCCGCAATGCCGCAGCCCACACCGGCCGCGATCCCCAGCGCCAGCGAGGCGATGGCGGCCGTCCGGGTCTTCATCCGGAAGAGCTTCAGGAGGAGCAGGAAGACGAGGAAAATCAGCGCCGCGGCGATCAGCCCCACGATCCAGCCGTTGTTCTTGCCGAAGAGGAAGGGCTCGGAGCCCTCCTCCGCGGCGGCAAAGGCCGGTTTGTACTCCTGGGGGTCGCGCTTCAGGAAGTCGAACACCCCGTGCCGGCCGGGGTTCAGGCCCGTCGAGAAGGTGGACCACGAGACCGGCGTCTGCGACGGGATGGTGGGCCGGAGCGGCGAGAAGGTGCCCTGCTGGCGCAGCTTCGCCAGGTTCGGAAGCTTCCCCTCGTTCATCCACTGCTCGGTGAGCTTGGCATCGGCCCCGTCGAAGCCGAGGATGATCAGTTTCCGGGGCTGGGCCTCCTGGGCCGCGAGCGGCAGGGAGGACAGGGCCAGGAGCCCCACGAGCGCGAGCGAACGGATGGTATATTTCATAATGATATAAGGTCTTCCTTGATCCCGAGTCGGGGTGAAAACGGCGGCATTGTAGCAAACCGGGACGCGCAACCCTGGCCGCTCGAGCACCGTATCTAACATTGCATGAAACCAAACTCCCCTGCCCTCCGCCTCGGGGCCGCCTTTGCCGCGGGGATCCTCGTGTTCGTGGCCGGGCTGATCCTGGCCCGGACGTGGCTCCCCGCGTGGCAGCCGGAGCCGCTGCCCGAGGAGCGGTTCTTCATCGAGCGCTACCGGGATTTGGCCCGCCGGGCCGGCCTGCGCCTGGAGCCGGGAGAGCCGCGGGTCTCCCTCACGACCGAAGAATCAAACTCCCCCGGGAAGGGCAAGGATCTGGACCGCCTCGGACCGGAGGAGCTCTTCTCTCTGGGCGCCGGAGCCCGCATCCGGATCGTTCACCAGGCCGTCCGGGCGGAGGAAGGAACACCCCGGCAGTTCCTGGTCCAGCTCTCCCCCTCGGGTCACGCCACGGCCGTGGCATGGACGCCGGTGAGCGCGCGGATGATCTCGGACGCCATGCGCATGCCGCCCGCAGCGCCCGAGGTCCGGAGCGCGTTCCTCCGTCTCCTGCTCCTGCCCGGCGAGTCGATCGGCGAGGAGCGTACGGACCGCAACTCGAAGGGCGAGGAGGAAAACCTGCTCGCCATCCGGGGCAGCGACCCGCCCCAGCACCTGGAGATCCAGACGCAGCAGGGCGGAATCGTGATCGCCTCCCGCAAGCTGGGGAGCATCGAGCCCGGTAAAGACAACGGCTTTCCCTTCCTCGAGGTCCTCCAGGCCCTTCCCGTCATCCTGGCGTTCCTGGCCGTGCCGATCCTTTTTCTGGTGCTGCTCACCAAGCGGCGGATCGACCTCGTCAACGGCGGGATCCTGGCAGGGCTCACGTTCCTCGCCTCGGGAATCACCCTGGCGGGCGAGCCGACTCTGGAGAGACTCCTCGAGGTGCTCGTCCCGATCGCATTCCTCGCCCTCTGGGTCTTCCTGATCTGGTCGGCCGGCGAGTCCTACCTCCGCTCCGTGCAGCCGGGCCTCACGACCGAGCTGGACGCGCTTCGGTCGGGCCGGCTCGGCCCCCGCGCCGGCCGAGCCCTGCTCTACGGGCTCGCGGGAGGAGCCCTGTTCGCGGGGCTCCGCCTGACGGCACTGGCCGGGGCTGCAGCCCTTCCGGGCCTCTGGTCCGAGGACGCCGGCCTCAAGATCCCGGTCTTCGGCTCGACCAATCCCTTGAGCCTCGGCCTCACGCTCGCCGGAGGCGTCACGATGGTGCTCGCCTACGCGCTGCGGTTCCTCCCGGCACGCTGGGCACCGTGGGCGGCAGTGCTCGCCGGGGCCCTCGCCCTCCCCCATCTCGACCTCAACCTCTATTCCGTTCAGATCGCGGTGAGCCTCGTCCTCTTCGGCTTGCTCGTCTGGCTCTGCCGGCGCCTGGGCCTTCTGGCCTTGCTGGTGACGGTGGTCTCTTCCTACCTGCTCCCGGTGGCGGTTTTCTCGGGCCTCCACCTCTCCTGGCTGCCGGTGACGTTCGCGTTCACAGCCGGCCTCTCGGCGGCCCTTCTCGTCCTCGGGCTCGTGGGCCTCGCGCGCCCGGAGCGGGCCGAGCTCGAACGGGTGAAGCCTCCGGCGTTCATCAAGCGCCTGGAGGAAGAGCGGCGGCTCCAGTACGAGATGGACCTCCTCGCCCGCATGCAGCTCGGCCTGCTGCCGGAGCGGCTCCCCGACGTCCCCGGCTGGGAGGTGGCGGCGCGCTCCATCCTCGCGACCGAGGCGGGAGGCGACCTCTACGATTTTCTGGAGGACGAGGACGGCTATCTCTGGATCGCGGCCGGGGACGTGGCCGGCCACGGCTACTCCTGCGCCATCGTCCAGGCGATGACCGCCGCGGCGCTGACCAGCCTGATCGCCGCCGGACAGGTGCCGTCCGAGGTGTTGAAGGGCGTCGACCGCGTGATCCGGCGCGGCGGCTCGCACCGCCACTTCACGTCGCTCGCCTTGCTGCGCCTCGATCCCCGGACCGGGGGGATCCTGCTGAGCAACGCCGGCCATCCTTTCCCGCTGCTCCTGGCCGTCGGCGGGGAGGTCGAGGAGATCGACCTCCCGGGCCTGCCGCTCGGCCAGGGCCCCAGCCGGAAATACGCGGACCACGGCTTCGAGATCCCTCCCGGAGGCACCCTCGTCCTCTGCTCCGACGGCCTTTTCGAAGCGACCGACCGGCAGACGGTCCTCTACGGCTACGACCGCCCGCAGGAGCTTCTCCGCTCCCTCTCCGGCCAGACCGCCGGGCAGATCCTCGAAGCCGTGTTCGCCGACTGGCGCCGCCACCTGGGCTCGGAGGCCCCGCCGGACGATACGACGGTCGTGGTGATCCGGCGCAAGCAGGCCGGCCGGCTCAGCCCGGCCGCCTGAAGCGGCGCCCGCGTGGACAGACCCGCGCCGTTTCCATAGACTTGCCGCGCTTTCGGGAACTCTCCCGGAGCGCCCCACGATGACTGACAAATTCCTCTTTCCCGACGGGTTCCTCTGGGGAGCGGCGACCTCGGCCTATCAGGTCGAGGGCTCACCCCTGGCCGACGGCGCCGGCCCGAGCATCTGGCAGCGCTTCACCCACTCGCCCGGCCTCGTCTTGAACAACGAGACCGGCGACGTGGCCTGCGACCACTACCGGCGCTATGAAGAGGACGTCCGGCTGATGCGCGAGCTGGGCCTGAACGCCTATCGGTTCAGCGTCTCCTGGAGCCGCGTGCTGCCCGAGGGCCGGGGCCGGGTCAACGAGAAGGGCCTCGATTTCTACCGCCGGCTCGTGGACGCCCTGCTCGAAAACGGCATCCGGCCCAACGTCACCCTCTACCACTGGGACCTGCCCGCGGCGCTCGACGACCGCGGCGGCTGGCTCAATCCGGACATCTCCAAGTGGTTCGCCGACTACGCCCGCGTGCTCTTCCAGGCGCTCGACGACAAAGTTGAGATGTGGGCGACGCTGAACGAGCCCTGGGTGGTGACCGACGGCGGCTACCTCCACGGCGCGCTCGCCCCCGGGCACAAGAACCTTTTCGAGGCGCCGCTCGCCTCGCACAACCTCCTCTTCTCCCACGCCGCGGCCGTCGAGGCCTACAGGGCCTTTGGCAAGCACCGGATCGGGCTCGTCGTCAATATCGAGCCCAAGTACCCGGCCTCGGACCGCCCCGAGGACCTCGCGGCCACGAAGCGCGCGGACGCCTACATGAACCGGCAGTACCTCGACCCGGTCTTCCTCGGGAGCTATCCCGAGGAGATGCGGGAGGTTTTCGGAGAAGCCTGGCCGGACTTCCCTCAGGAAGATTTCGACCGCATCCGCCAGCCGATCGATTTTCTGGGGATCAACTACTACACCCGGAGCGTCACGAAAAACGATCCATCCGCCCTCCCCGTCCGCGCCGGCCGCGAGCTCCAGCCCCGCCACGCCTACACGGAGACGAGCTGGGAGGTCTACCCCCAGGGGCTCACGGACACGCTCGTGTGGGCGAAGGAGCGCTACGGCGACATCCCGCTCTACGTCACTGAAAACGGAGCCGCCTTCTACGACCCGCCGGTAGCGCTCGCCGATCCGCACCCGGACCCGTTCCGGGTGGCCTACCTCCGCGAGCATCTGAAGGCCGTCCACCGCGCAATCGAGCAGGGAGTGGACCTCCGCGGCTACTTCGCCTGGTCGCTCCTCGACAACTTCGAATGGAGCCTCGGCTATTCGAAGCGCTTCGGGATCATCCACGTGGACCTGGAAACACAGAAGCGGACGATGAAGCAGAGCGCGCGGTTCTACGCCGAGGTGATCCGGAGCGGCGGAGGCGTTCTCTAGTCTCGTCGCCTGTCGAGGCAAGGTTCAAACCGCAGAAACAAGCTTGCTCCGCCGCGCTCAAGCTCGCGCCAGCGTCAGCAAGCTTCCCCGGCCGCGGCGAAGCTTGACGCGTGGTGTTTCAAGCTTGGTCCGTCTCACTTCGAGCTTGGCTGCCCAGGCGTAAGCTCGCGTCGCCACGTCCCAAGCTTCAACCCGGCGGCTCAAGCTCGAACCGCTACGCGCCAACTTGAATCCGTGGAGTAAAGCTTGCCCGGCGCCGTTCAAGCCTGGAGCCGAGCGATCCGAGCTTGCGACGGGCCGCAGGAAGCTTGCACCGGTGCGGTCGAAGCATCTTCCGGGCGGAGCAAGCTTGAGCTCCTAGAGAGAACCTTCATTTCGGGATC
>DATHUD010000012.1:0-5297 GCA_035462575.1 Thermoanaerobaculia bacterium
GCCGCGCCTGCCCGGATCGGTGCGCTCCCTCTGGGGCGCGGCCGCTTCCGGCAGCGCCGTGCCGCTGCGTTCGGCCATCGCCCAGAAGCAGCGGGAACAGATGCCGATCCCCATCGAAGGGCTGGTGCGGATCGACCTCGAGGTGCGCCGCCGCGCCCCGGTCGCGGGGGGCGAGGGGAACCCGCCGAGTGAAGGGCCGAGTGAAGAAGGGGCGGAGACGGCCGCGAAGGCCCAGGCTCCGGCACCCGCGAACCAAAAAGGAAAACCATGACGACGAGGCCGACTGTCCTTGCCGCGGCGCTTTGGATCGCCGCCTCGCTGGGGGTCTCCCCGGCCCGCGGCACCGAAGTCAAGATCTTTCAGACGCAGAGCCAGGCGGGCTTCCTCGCCGGCACGCTCGAGGGAGTGAGCGTCGACTCCCTCGGCCGGATGGAGCTCGCTCCCAAAGCCGAGCGGGTCACCTCCCTTTCCGAGCCCTTCCTCCTCTCCGCCGCCGTCCATCCCGACGGCTGGGTGGTGGGGACCGGCAACGCCGGCAAGGTGCTCCGGATCGACCGGAAGGGCCAGGTCACCGAGCTCTTCACCACCTCCGAGCCCGAGGTCTTCGCCGTCTGGGCCGATCCGGACGGCACCGTGTTCGCGGGCACCTCCCCGCAGGGCAAGGTCTACCGCATTCCGAAGGGCGGAAAAGGCGAGGTGTTCTTCGAGCCGGGCGAGACCTACATCTGGAAGCTCGCCCGGGGCGCGGACGGCTCGCTCCTCGTCGGCACCGGCACCCAGGGCAAGCTCTTCAAGGTGGACGCGAAGGGCAAGGGCGAGCTCCTCTACGACAGCGACGACACCCACGTGCGCGCGCTCGAGGTGCTGCCCGGCGGGGACATCCTGATGGGCACCGCGGGCGAGGGGCTCATCCTCCGCCTCGGCAAGGACGGCCAGGCCCGCACCCTCTACGACGCGGACGAGCCCGAGGTCGTGGCCCTCTCCGCGGCGCCGGACGGCACCTGCTACGCCGCCGTGACCGCCTCCGAATCGAGCCTCGTCGACCTCTCGAAGCCTCCCGCCGGAGGGCCGGGCGCCCAGGCCAAGCCGGGCGAGCCCTCCGTCTCCGTCACCGTCGAAGGCGAGGCCCCCCAGGCCGCGGCGGTCACCGGCACCCGCCGCGAAGGGGCGACCGGCCCGCGAAGCCAGATCCTCAGCATCTCGCCGGTCGGCGTCGTCGAGAGCCTCTGGAGCTTCAACGACGAGACCGTCTACGGCCTTCTCTTCCGCAAAGACCGCCTCTGGGTGGCGACCGGGCTCGACGGCAAGCTCTACAGCTACGCCGACGCCCAGATGCTCCTCGAAAAAGACGTGGACGAGCGGCAGATCGTGACCCTCCTCCCGGGCGATCCGGGGCCGGCCTTCGCCACCACCAACGCCGCCGCCTTCTACCGGATCACCGAGGGCACGGAAAAGACCGGCACCTACACGAGCGCCGCCCTGGACGCCCAGCAGGTGGCCCGCTTCGGGAGCTTCCGCTGGCGCGGCGACGCACCCCCGGGCGGCGCGGTCCGCTTCTCCTTCCGGAGCGGCGTCTCCGCCGAGCCGGACCGCACCTGGTCTCTGTGGACCGAGCCCCGGGAAGGGCAGGAGATCCCGCTCGACGCCCTGCCGCGCGGCCGCTACATCCAGTGGCGGGCCGAGCTCTCGGCCGGCGGCTCCTCCTCGCCCCGCCTCTACGGCACCGAGCTCTCCTATCGCCAGGAGAACCTGAGCCCCAAGATCGGCGGCCTCCTGCCCCTGGATCCCGGGCAGATCCTCGTGCCCGCCAACTTCAACCCCACAAACCAGGTCTACGAGCCGGCCCACCCGAACCGCGAGGGGATCTTCACCTCGCTCACCCCCTCCGGGGAGGACGACGGCGGCGGCGGGCGCACCAAGCCGCTCTGGAAGATCGGGTACCAGACCCTGCGCTGGAGCGCGGCCGACCCCAACGGCGACCGGCTCACCTACGACCTCTCCTTCCGCCCCGTGGGCAAGGACGGCAGCACCAAGGGCGAGTGGCTGACCGTGGCGAGCGACCTGACGCAGGACTACTACAGCTTCGACGCCACGGCCCTGCCGGACGGCGTCTACCGCTTCCGCCTGACCGCCTCCGACAAATCCGCCAACGAGCCGGGGAGCGAGCTCAAAGCCGAGCAGGTGAGCGATCCGGTGGTGATCGACCACGCCCCGCCGGCGCTCGCGAAAACCGAGGTGGAGAAAGCGGCGGGAGGCACCAACGGGCACGGACGGACCCTGCGCGTCACCGTGCGCGACGAAGCGAGCCCGCTGCGCGAAGCGGTATACAGTGTCAACGCGGCGGAATGGAAGCCGGTCGTGCCCGCGGACGGGCTGATCGACGGCCGGACCGAGACGCTCTTGATCGAAGCCGGCGAGCCGGGGAGCCTGGTGTTGCTCAGGGTGACCGATGCCGCCCACAACGTGATCACCTTCGACCTCACCCAGAACCGATGACCAAGCGGATCGCCGTCTACCCCGGGTCTTTCGACCCCATCCACAACGGTCACCTCGACATCATCGAGCGCTGCCGCACGATCTTCGACGAGGTGATCGTGGCCGTTTTGAAGAACGAAGAGAAGAAGCCGCTGTTCTCCGTCGAAGAGCGGATCGAAGCCATCCGCGGCCTCGTGGGGGACACCTGCCGGGTCGAGAGCTTCTCGGGCCTGCTGGTTCACTTCATGGACCGGGTGGGGGGCAACGTCGTCGTGCGCGGCCTGCGCGCCGTCTCCGACTTCGAGTACGAGCTCCAGATGGCCCTCATGAACCGGCGCCTCAACGGGCGGATCGAGACCGTGTTCCTGATGCCCAAGGAGGACTACATCTATCTCTCGAGCCGGCTGGTCAAGGAGGTCTTCTCCCTGGGCGGCAACCTCCAGGGCCTCGTGCCGGAGCCCGTCCTCGCGCGGCTCGAACAGCGGTTGAGACCCACGGCCCGGGCATGAGCCTCGACCTTTTCCTGCTCCGCATCCCCAAAGTCGAGCTCCACGTGCACCTGGAGGGGGCCATACGCCCCGCCGTGCTCATGGAGCTCGCCCGCAGGAACAACATCGAGCTGCCCGCCAAGGACTCCGCCGGCTTGAAGCGCTGGTTCCGCTTCCGCGATTTCGATCACTTCGTCGAGGTCTACCTCACCTGTTCCCGGGCGCTCCGGACGCCTGAAGACTTCCAGCTCCTCGTGCTCGATTTCATGACCGAGCAGGCGTACCAGAACGTCACCCACACCGAGGCCCACTTCACGATCTCGACCCATCTGACGAACGGCGCGAACGGCGGCGAGGTTCTGGACGCGGTCGCCCAAGCCATCGAGGAAGGGGAGAGGCGCTACGGCGTCACCCTCCGGCTGATCCCCGACATCGTGAGGAACGTCGGCCCGGCTCTCGCGGACCGGACTCTCGAATGGGCCCTGGCCGGCCGGGACCGCGGGATCGTCGCCGCCCTCGGGCTCTCCGGGAGCGAGGCGCGCTTCGAGAACGAGCCCTTCAGGGAGCACTTCGAGACGGCGAAGCGGGAGGGGCTCCACCGCGTCGCCCACGCCGGAGAGCACGCGGGCCCCGAATCCATTCGTTCGGTGCTCACCCTCTGCTCGGCCGAGAGGATCGGCCACGGCGTGCGCGCGGTCGAAGACCCTGCCCTCGTCGAAGAGCTGCGGGCCGCCCAGATCCCCCTCGAAATCTGCCCGACCTCCAACCTCTGCCTGGGGGTCTTCCCCGACCTGTCGAGCCACACCTTCGACCGCCTCTACCGGGCCGGCGTCCCCCTCTCCGTGAGCTCGGACGATCCGTCCTTCTTCAACACGAATCTCACGAGGGAGTACCTCCTCCTGCACCAGACCTTCGGCTACACCCCCGCCGAGCTGGCCGGCCTCGTCCTCGCGGCGCTGCGCCAGTCCTTCCTCCCGGAAGACCGGCGCGCGGCCCTGGAAGAGAGCTTCCACCGCCAGCTCGACACCCTCGGCCGCGAGCTCTTCGGAGCGCCGGTCGAGGCGCCGGTGAGCTAGAGCCCGTTTATCCCTCGTCGCCCAGGAGCCAGACTTCCGCGCCGAGCGTCCGGGCGAGGTGGAGGAGATGCGAAATCCTCCGCAGGATGTCGCCGAGCCCCTTCCAGCCGAAGTCTTCCCCGAGCCGGAGATCTCCGAGCCCTTCGAGCCCCACATGGTCCGGCGGCTCCGGCACCTCCCGCCGCTCGACCCGCCGTTCCAACTCCTCCGCCTCCGCCGCGAGAACCGCCCGGACCTCCTCGTCCACGAACGTCTCGTCCGCGGGATCGACCCCCCGGAAGCTCCGGAGGACGGGGAAGCCCTCCAGCGAGGCGAAGTAGTCGAGGAGCTCCTCGTCGAGGATGGCGTAGGATTCGGTGAGGAGGTTGCCGTCCGTGTCGGCGAGTTGGAGAGTGAGGGCCATGGGGGGATTCTACGCGGTGCTCCCAGCCTGCTCCCAGTTGACACGACCGGCCAAGGCGAATATCGTGACACGGAAATTACGTTATACCTCGATGGCTCCCCAAACCAGAGGAACGGCACTCCTGAGGCCGAAGTAGAGATGTTCTGATGTCACAGGCCCTTGGATCGTCCACCGGCGAATGTGACGAAGGCGTACCCACTCCTGTGAATCCCCTCCCGGAAGACGACCCGATCCTCCCGCTGGTCCGAAAGTTCCAGGCCGGTCAGGACGTAGATGAGATTTTCACAGAGATCCACACGAGGTTCTATCGCCCTCTTCGTTCGTTCTTCATGAATCTTGGGTTTTCTCCCGAAGATGCCGAGGATCTCACCCAAACGACCTTCATCCGGGTCTTAAACGGCATGGAGGGCTTTCGGGGGGATGCAAGATTCGGGAGGTGGCTGTTTGGGATAGCGGCTAACATCTATAAGAACGAGGTTCGGAGGCGGCGCACCGAGAAACGTAAAGCCTTGGAGATCTCCATCGAGGGGATGGCTGACCAGGAGGACCCATCTGGCAAAAGAGCCTTCGAGCCTGTAGATCCCGGTCCTGGAGTTGACGAGGTTCTGGGGGACCGTGAGCGTCTGGCGGTTTTGCACGCCGCCTTCGGAGAGCTTCCTCCCCAGATGCGCCACGTCTGCCATCTGCGCTTCATCGAAGAACGCAAGTACCGGGAGATCGCGGTCCTGTTGAAGATTTCGATCGAGACCGTGAAGGCGCATCTACACCAAGCCCGCAGAAGGCTGACCGCGAAGCTTGGGGAGGATTTCACGGGAGGTGCTGGTCTCCCAGAGGGACAGGGGTCAGAGACGTGAC
>DATHUD010000013.1:0-2205 GCA_035462575.1 Thermoanaerobaculia bacterium
CCTCAGAGAGCATCGGCCCCTCCGGGAGCACCGGGAAGGTGTACCGGCTGGTGCGGCCGAGAAGAAATTGAGCGGAGGCGGCGGGGCTCTCTCCCATCGGGAGCCCCGCCCCACCCCGCCGTCACCGTCCGGCCGAAGGCAGGAGCCTCGGGCAAGCCTATGAGCAACTCAAGCCCGATGTCGTGTCTGCGGTCGTCGTCGTCAAATGGCCCACAGGGTTGGAATACGTCTTGGTTGCCCCGGTGACCGTGTCGCGGATGTAGACGGTCCACCCCTGGTTCGTCAGACCGCTGATGAAGACCCAGAACCTCTGATTGATCGCGCACGCGTCGAGGATCTTCAGGCCTAGCTCGAAATTCGACTCCGAGAAGAACCAGAAGAATGCGGATTCTTCGGTCTCCGCCCGCTGCCCGCCGAACTTCATGATTTGAGCCGGGCCCGAGGATGCGGCCTGATGCCACTCCACCTTCACCTCGAAGCGTCCGTCCACCAGGCACGCGGTGTTCGGGTCGCTGACGCAGGGCCCCACCGTACCGAACACTCCCTCCTGGGTCGCCAGATGGCCATTCTCGGCGATGCTTTCGATCCTGTAGAGGTAGAGACCGCCCGGCAGGCCCGAGATCGCTGAAGAGTGCGTGGTGGCCAGCGCGAGGCTCGCCGCGGAGGAGCTTCCCAGGTCGGAGGTCACTCCATACCGGATCATCCCGCTCGCCGGCCGGCTCGTTTCCCAGCGAAGGGTCGCGCCGTTGCTGCTGGACGATACGGACACATTGCGGATCGCGAGCTCTCCGGCCGGAGGCAGATCGATCCCGGAAAACAGGACGGGCTGCGAGCATGTGAAAAGGTTGGCGCCACTGGCCTTATCGCACCGCTTCAGGCCCACGTCGTTGTCATGCCCGGAACGGCTGCTCAGGACTTTCTTGCCGCTTCTTACGGAGGTCCCCAGACCGTGCCGGAGATCCGACGGTGCCGGCGCGCACTCTCCATCGTAGGAGTAGTTGACCTGCCAGTCCGGAATCGGAATCCAATTGGAGCTTCCCGCCTTCCGAACCGCGAAATCGTAGTACACGACATCGGTCGCATTCATGTGCAGCTTGTTGCCGCAGGCCGCAAAATGCTCCTGATGCAGGATCAGAGGAGCGAACGGATCGAGATAGCTCGCGTAGACCTCGGGCAGGTAGTAGGTGGCCACCCCATAGTGCGCACCGTTGATATCGACCTCCACGATCCACTCGCGGAACTCGCCGAGAAGCGGTACCCAGTTGCAGACGATGTTCCTCTTGAGATTGCCCGGCGGATTGGTCACCAGATTGCCACGCTTGAGGTGCCATTCGATCGTGACGGGACCGGAGATCCGGTCGTCGCCAATTGCGGCCGTGGCATAAATGTTGTTGCCCACGATCCCCAGGCCGTCGATATCCTGAAACAGGCGCTTGAACGAAGGAGGAGAATCCGAAGCCGCTGGATCCAAGGCGACTCCCGCGACGGCCGGAGGATTGCGCGCCAGGTCGTCGATCACCGAGAAATAGAGCTCGAGACCGCCGGGCAAGGAATCCACGGAACAAGAGGCTTCCTGGTACTTATGCAATACGTTCTGGACCATCACGCCCAGGCCCACATTCCCGAGCCTGCCGTTGAAATTGGCGGAATTGAACTCGATCTTCAGGTCATACGTGCTTGGATCGGGATTCACGAATTCCGCGACGTCGGCCTTCCATCGCATCTCCACGAGGTTCGTCTGATGGAAAGCGGAAGGCGTGGCGTTGAGCCCTACGGTGTCATACGCTTCGGAGGGCCGGGAAACGGTGAAAAGAGCCCCTGAGAAAAACAGGAAAACCAACAAATTTTGCGGCAGACGTCCCTTGCGACTCATGCCCTACCTCCCTTTCAGCGGCCTGCATGAATACCGTGACTGCCTCGAATTCTCGCGTGCAACGCTTCGCCCGGCCCTTCCAGGCCGGAGCCAAGAATGATGCCGATGATTCTATGGAGGACTCTTGATCAGATTCGATCAGCGTACTTCACTTCAGGATGCCAGTCAATGCGAACCCGAAAGACTGATCGGCAACCGACCGCTTGGCCACGCGGTGGCGGATCGGGATTCTTGTAGTACTCATACGGCTACCGGTCCCGCTCGATGACGTAGCGCACCGTCTCGAGCAGGAAGCTCTTGTCCTCCGAGTCCGGGACGTCGCTCAGGGCCGC
>DATHUD010000014.1:0-8974 GCA_035462575.1 Thermoanaerobaculia bacterium
CCACGTGCCGCCCCTCTACACCGAGCCCGGCTGGAACCGGCACACCCCGGAGGAGATCGGCATCGACTCCTTCCAGGCCGACCGCTCCCCGGACGGCGTCTACCGCACGACCCCGCTCAAGGGCCTGTGGACCCACACCAAGGGCGGCTTCTACCACGACGGCCGCTTCGCCACCCTGCCGGACGTGGTCGACCACTACAACGCGCATTTCGCGCTGAGCCTGAACGCGCAGCAGAAAAACGATCTGGTGGAGTTTCTGAAGTCGCTGTAGGCGCGAGGCCCGAAGGGCCGGCAGCATGGAGCCTGGGCTCACGCCCAGGCTTTTTTCTATATGGTATTGATGCAATTTGCTTCCCGTCGAAGCTCATTTGTGGCAATCTAAAAATTTGGGGGCCTGCCCGTGCGCCACCCTGCTCTTTTCTTCCTGCCCTGCGGGAGCTCTCTTCAGTGAAGAAGGAAGATTCATGATCGACTTCGGAGCTCATAAGCTGCCCCCTCCCCCAGGAGCGCCCAGGGAAGACTGGGTCCGCCATCGCCAGGATATGCTCTCGCGGGTCCTCAACATGGGGACGACCATCGCCGTGGTCGGGAGCGGCTGCACGGCTCCTCTGGGCTATCCCACCTGGCAGGAGTTCACGAAGGGTCTTGTCGAAGCGATCGCAGCCGCCCTCCTCACCCTCCCTCCGAAGGAGAGGACGCGCCGCGAAATCGAGCGTTTCAACGGTTTCCGTGACAGCTTGGGTGCCCCTGGACCCGTGAGCTCGGACAGCTTGATGTTCTACATCAGCGCCTCGCAGCAGGTCCTCGAAACCGAGACGTGGCAGAAAAACCCCTATCACGAGTACGTCAAGAACCTGTTTGCTCCCCGAAGCACTCCGACGGGCGACGGCAATCCTTGCGATGTCCTCCTCCGTCTTCCGATCCGCCGCTTCATCACGACGAATTACGACTGCGAGGTCGAGCAGGCGCTCAGCCGTGTGCGGTCTGTCCAGCCCTGGAAGCTGGGTCTCAGGCCCTGGCCGGAGGACGAAGCCCCGAACGAGGCCTATCTTTCGTTCACCCAGGAAGAGGAATTCGCAAGCCGGCACATCACCTTTGCGCTCGCACGGGGAAGCAACAACCAGAATATGGTGTTCCATTGCCACGGCCGCTATGATCGGCCGAAATCGATCATCGCCAGCGAGGCCGACTACCAGCGGTGGTATGTGGCCGCCCCCTCGGAACCGCAAGACCGTTCCGGAACAGGCTCTGCGAGAGAAACCGGTCTTCGGCAGGGGGGCGGGAGGGAGTCGGAGGGCCAGGCTTTCATCTTCCGGCAGACCATGAACCTCCTCTTCCGCTCCAATCCGTTGCTCTTCATCGGGTACGGTCTGCGTGAGCCCGATCTGCTCCAGCCGTTGCGCGAGCTTGGTGCGATCGATCCGGTCCGAAAGAAGACCCATCCCGTCTTCGCGCTCCGCCCCTCGCGGGAAACTCCAGAGGACGAGCACCAGGAAGAGGCTCTCTTCGAGCGCTATGGGGTTCACGTGATTCCCTATCCGGAGTCGCCGGATACGGATCCCCGCTCCCGCGGTGCCGCCCTCTGCGACGCCCTGCGCGGCCTGAAGGAAAAGTGGGACGAGGCCAGAGAGGACTGGGTCCGCAAGCCTGTAGTCCGGCGACCGGACAAGAGCGTGAGCAAACGCGACCCTCTCTTGATCCCGCGCCTCGATGCCGAGAGCAATCGCAGCTTCGAGGTCTCCGTGCCGGACCGGATTGGAGAAATTCTCGGCTACCTCCAAGCCGAGAAACGGCCCAATGTCATCGGATTGATCGGCTCCAGCGGCTCGGGCAAGAGCTGGCACGCCCTCCGCTTGATCGAGCGCCTGCGGAACGAGTCGCATGATTTCCACGGGATCTTCTACTGGAACACCCACTACGCGAACGAAGCGATCACGGCTCTGGATTTCGCCCTGGCCTACCTCGACCCGCAAGGGGAGACATCGGGCACGCGCGAGGAGCGTCTGCTCCAGTGTCTGGAGATGCCCTATCTCCTCATCGTGGATGGCTGCGAACGGCTGCTCCGACCCGATGATCAACCCGGCGAGGGGCGTGCCTACGGCTCCGGGTTCCGGACCATCCTCGAGGCGATGACCGACTCGCGCAGCCGGACCACCGTCGTGCTGAGTGGCCGGCTCTGGCCCAGCGAGCTGACGCCGCTCTCCAGTGAGCGCGAGGGCAAGATCGTGAAGCTCGTGCTCGAGAAAGTAAGGACCGAGGAGCTTGCCAAGTGCCCGCCTTTCGACTCGCTGCCGAGGGAAAGCGTCTCCGCCCTCGTCTCCCTGTTGAACGGGCACAGCTTTGGCCTCCTGCTCGCCGGCCGCTTCCTCGCTCGCGTTCCCGCCCGGGAGCGGCTGGGCCGGGCCAGGGAACTCCAGCGCAGGCTTGCCGAGCCCGCTCCCCAGAGACGGGTCGATACCATGATCGAGAAGGTTCTCAAGGATGTCGACAATCGTACGCAAGGACTCGGACGGGAGCTGGTGGAGCATCTCTCGCTTTTTATCGAACCTGTCCTCGAGCAGACCGTACAGACATGTTTCGAGAGCGCCTGCGAAGTCAGGGGAGTCTCGGCAACGCCGGAGCTTTGCCAGCAGATCCTCGCTCAGCTCACGGAAGATCATCTCGTGCTCCGCATGCAGGACGCCGTGAGCCGCTCGCAAGCCTATTCGGCCTATCCGGTCGTTCGTGACCATCTCCGGCGCAACGAGCTGATGGCCCGGCCCAGCGTGCTCCCCGATTTCTCTTTGACCGCCTACACGGCCGGGACCAACGGCGTCGATCCCGGCCCAAAGCGGATGCAAAGGACGATCACCAGGATCTACGACCGGCTCCTCAACCAGATCGAGGAACTTCGAAAGAACAACGCGGAGGATCAGGCGCGCAAGCTCTGCCGCGATGCCTACGGACTCCTCCGGTCCCATATGGAAGCCAGCTCCGCGGCGCGTTGGAGCAATTTCACCGAGTACATGCTTCCCGGCATCCGGCTCACCAGTCTGGTCAAAGAGGTCTCGGGGTCTCTTTGGTCCTTTTGCGACCCGAACGAGCTCAAGCTGATCGAGTCTCCCCAGGGCCCTTTGTTCATCGGCGAGTTGGCCTGGCTCTACAATGATGTCGGGCTGGCACTCTTCTGCGAAGGTCTCATGCAGGATGCCTATGCCGTCTGGGAGCAAGGATACGAGATCAACCGCGTGCTCGAAGCGACGGCGCCGTACGGTGAGTTCGTCCTCGAATCGCAGTTGAACCTGACCCACGTCCTCATCGAGCTTGGAAAGGTGGCAGATGCCGCGGAATACCTGGAGCGGGCCTCCCGTCTCAACATACGGCTCCGCAACGAAGAGGCCGAGGGAAGAATCCTCGGCTACCAGGGCTTCCTCGAGCACATCCGCGGCAATCTTCAAACCGCCGACGATCTCTACCAGAATTGCCGGCGAAGGGTGCGGAGGACTGGCAATCTCCGGGCGACCAGCTTCTTCCTGACGCTCCATGCCGGCATCAAGATCGAGTTGGACGAGTTGGACGAGGCAGAGAAGTTGATCCGCTCGAGCCGGGCTGCGGCGGAGTCCGGCGCCTACCCGGACCTCGTGGCCTACAGCCGCGTTCCCGGAGCGGATCTGCTCAAAAAGAAAGGGGAGCTGACCCGGGCGAGGCTGGAGTATGACGCGGCGCGCCGCGAGGCGCAGAGCCACCGGGCGCAGGCCCTGGAAGCCCTCATTCTTTTCAAGCTGGGCGACATCTCCCTGGAGCAGGGGGACGCCGAAGGCGCACGCCGCCTGTCCCTCCAGTCGCTCAATCTCTCAAACCAACTCGGCCTCGGGCTGATTACAACCCGCGCTCTGATGATCCTTGCGCGCGCCATGCTCCGCGCCGGCCAGCGCGAGCTCGGGGTCACATACCTGAAGATTGTCCAGCAGCGGGCCCGCGTTCAGCAGTACATCCTGCGCGTGCGCGAGGCAGAGAAATTCCTCCAGGAAGAAGGAATCACGGATTTGCCATCGATCTAGCGAGATCCGGAATCAGAAAACTGGATGCGGATTTGATAACAAGTAAGGCCCCTGTCCTTTCCCGTCTTCTGGGTTACCGTCTCCTGGGCTCCCATCCCCGCCAGGACGATCCTTTTGCTGTCCAATGCCCGGAAGATCTCTCTTGTAGTTTCAGTTGCATCTTTCCCATAGGCATCTCCTTTGACATCCCACCAGGTGAGTTCTTTATCCGTGCGGTCGCCTTTGAGTTGGACTTGGACTTGGATCTCTCCTTTGGAACCCTCGGTTCTCACGTTCGATACTTCGAGCCATAGGTAATTGTTTGTCATAGCATACCTTTCCTGATAGATGTGGCATGGTTTATCTCAAGTATATAGTTGCCGGGGAGCCCTGAAAAGGATAGCGACTTTTTGCGAGCAGGCACCAAGCTCCGGCGGGAAACGGGAGGGGCGCAGTCAAACACTCTGAGCCGTTCAACCTCTAGACCTCGGCGTCCCGCAAGCGCCTTGGCAATATCCGCCTCTCGCAGGAATGAGCATAGTTGAAATAGCGAGTCAATTTTTAATCAATACCTCCCGTGCTAGATTCATCGAGCGAAGATCGTAATCGGGTGTTCTCTCGCCCTTTATCCACGAAGACAGGACATATGAGAACACCCTTCTCAGGAGGTTCTCATGCAAACATCAACGATTTCCATCCCTCTCCCCGGCCCTCACAATAATCCGAAGAAGTATCTTCGGCACTATGGCTTTCAGCCTCCCAGCCGTGTACAAATGGAAAACTTGCTCTTGGCGATCACTCCGGCTTTCGCCATCCTGTTCGGAGTCTTCCTACATCAACGCTTCAATGATATCGACCTCAAGGGGACTGATGTCGCTCTCGCAGTCACGGCGCTCGGAGCTCTGCTCTTGGGCTATCAACAATGGCGCGAGGCTCGGCACGAGATCTCGATGGACAAATATTATGAACGGCTAGAGATCGCAAATGACAGGAGAGAAAAATCGCCCTTATCCCACGAGATCACTAGGCACACCATGCCTGAGTTGGCCAACGAAGATCCGGACCTGATGATGTATGTCTATGCCGAGCTGGACAATCTCGAATACGTCGTCGGAAAATACAGACTGGGGTACATGAAGCACTGGCAGGCGTGCCGGGGACTGAGGACTTTCCAGAAACGCTGTTTATCGAAACGATTCAGAAATCTTGCCTACCTGAGAGTGCATGGTGGCGATTATGACTCCAGTACCGTCAATGTAGTCGAAAAAATCATTGGCGTTCTTTACAAGCTGGAGAGTGCCCCTGAGACGAGAGTCGTTGCCCAGGAACCGATAATGTCGGCTCTTGCTCCTTCCTCCTATCGAACGACACCCTTGCTTCCTGAGTTTTTGAAGGTATTGGCTATCCTCCTTGCGCTGATTTTCGGATACCGGAGAGCTGTTGCAATGATTTCGGGTTCAGTGCCTCATCACGGCTAAGACGAGCTCCACCCAGGGAAGGCTCGAAGGCCGGCGAGGACCACGCTCAAAGCCGTGCAAGGCACTCCTCGATGGCATCCCCGACCACCTTGGCGGTCTTCCTCCCCACGCCCGCATGACGGGCGTGGACACGCCAAGGTGCCACAGCCGAGGCCACTTCGTCGAGAATCTCTTGGGCATCGCGGCTTGGGATGCCCGCCGGACCCGCCAATTGCAGCAGGTGGCTGCGTGCAGGCGCTCGGCCTTCTCCGGCGACGGTCATGGTGTGTTCCCCGCCGGGGCCGGGAGCGAAAACGAGGTCGTAGGCCGGTGCCAGCTCCCAGTTGCCTTCATCGTTCAAACGAAAAGCAAAGTTTTTCACGTGGTCGTCACGGTTGTGCGCCAGCACGTTGAAGACCATCCGGCGGTAGCATTCCAGGACGTCCTGATGATTCCTGGTCAAGATCCGCGTCACCTCGAGGAGCTGCCGGTAATCGCAGCTCGGGATGCGGAAGTTGGTTTGGATGAGATTGCCGAAGGTGTGCACGTGGTAGCGATGATTGCCCTGGCGATCGAACCGCTCTACTCCGAAGAACCGCTCTCCCTGAGGCGTCTCGAAGAGCCGGGCGGGCGGCATGGCAATGCCCGCTTCTTTCGCCATGAGGGAGTAGGCCAGCTCCCCCGGACCCGCGTCCGGTAAGTCTTGCCGGGCCTGGAGCTTGACGATCCAATGCGTGTAGCCTGCTGGAAGATCGTCCTCACCCGAGAGGATTGCATCCCCACGGACCCCGACCAGCACCTTGGGCCGCGCACCACCGGGGCTGCCTCCGGCGCGGAGAAGCTGCGGCAGCACCTCCCCCGCGGTGCCTTCGAACACCTGCTGGGAAGCGCGAGCCATCTCGTGCAGGTCGAGAGCTCGTGCGTCATGATTCCCGGGGTCGGCCGGAGGGTGGTAGGTGAGCGCTCCCATGGTCCGGGTCCCGAGATACGACAGCCGATCCAGAACCGACACTTCGGCGAGGGCCGATCCTCGCTGCTGGAAAAACCGATCCATGAGCAGCAGCCCCCACCCATCCGGCAAGGAGTCGTCAAAGAGACCAAAAATTGGGCCGAAGGCGTAGTCGCGGTGCTCGATGAGGCCCGGCTGCGGCGGCAGCTTGAAAGGAGACAGCCACAGGGGATCGCGCAGGAAGGCCGGATCGTACTCGAAATACACCTGCCGGCTGGCCGGCCGCGGTCCGGCTTCCGCCAACTGGCCGACGACGCGCTCCTGGCCCGGCTGGCGGGTGAGGCGGACCTCCAGCTTCTTCATATCCGGCCCCGCTTGCGCGTAGACCGCTTCTCGCCGGCTTCGAGCTCGGCGAGCGACGACGCCCGCGGTCCTTGGAAAAGGGCGTCGAAGTCATCCAGCCGGTTCAAGGCAAAGGCGAGATCGAGCAGGCTCTGGAGCGACACTTTGCCCGACTCCTCGAAGCGCCGCAGCGAGGCCAGGCTGACTCCAGACCGTTGGGCCAGGGTGGCCTGCTTCCAGCCTCTGGCCAGCCGCAGCTCTTTGACCCGGGCGGCCAGAGTCCTGCTGACGTTCTCAGGCGTCTCCAGTGAAAAACCGTTCATGGCAACCCTCCACAATCGCTATTATAGTAGCGATAGACGGCTATAGCGAGGCTAAACGCCTAAATATTGGCTGCTGGAAGACGGCGGGGAGCAACGAGGAAGCCCAGGCGGAAGAGCAGGAAGGTGCCCAGCCCTCCCCGATCACAAGCACGAGGCGCGGCTGGGCGCGCCTCGTGCGGAGCCGTACGGCCTAAGGACAGGTGGAAGGCACTGCCGACAAATTACTGAGGTTGTTTGTCTCGTCGGATTCGATCACCTCGTTCAGGCTGTCGATGCTCACCTGGAACGTCGTCGTATAGGAGGTGGGCAAGCAGTCACAGGGACCGTTGTAGAAAACGCAGGAGACCTGAGAGGTCCGCGTCGTGTTCGCCCGGAGCCCGCGCCGCGCCACACGGCAGACGGGCGTGAAGCCTCCGCCCGTCGACTTGAGCAGGTCGATACGAAAGGGGGCGCTCGCCGTTGCGCTGGCGTTCGTCTCCGTGACCGTGAAGGTCACGGCCTGCGAGCCGCAGGTGAGCGTGAGGGGAGCGGTGACCGTGAGGCCACTCACCTGGAGATCCGGAAGTTGGGCCCGGGCTCCGGAGGCGGCAAACCCCAGAGCGGCGATGCAGAGAAACAGCACTCTCTTGTTCATATTTCTATCCTCCTGCAAGACAGGGTGCCGCTGGGCCTCCCGACCGGGCCGCTTGGAGACGCCATGGGGTATCTTACCCAGGCCCGGCCGCCGAAGAAGGCGTCCCGGTTCACCCTGGCGGATCTCGCGTCCGGCGTCAGCCGCCCGCATACCGGTCCTGGAGGTGCATCCCATGCCCTATGACGCAATCGTTGTCGGTGGCAGCTTTGCGGGCCTGTCCGCCGCGATGCAGCTTGCCCGCGCCCGGCGGCGGGTGCTGGTGATCGATGCGGGCCTGCCCCGCAACCGTTTCGCCGAGGCCTCGCACGGCTTCTTCGGCCAGGATGGCAAGCCACCCTACGACATCTTGCGGGAGGCGGTCCGGCAGCTCTCCGCCTACCCGACCGTCGAGTTTGTGCGCGGCGAAGCGACCGGGGCGATCCAGGTGGACGGCGGCTTCACCGTCGCGCTGGGCGAGGGCCGGGAGGAGCAGGGCGCCCGTCTGGTGCTCGCCACCGGGGTGCGCGACGAGCTGCCACCGATCCCGGGGATGCAGGAACGCTGGGGGCGGACGGTCCTTCACTGCCCCTACTGTCATGGCTATGAAGTGGCCGGCCGTGCCTTGGGCGTCCTGGCCAACAATCCGCTCTCGGCGCACCAGGCTGTGCTCATCCCGGACTGGGGTCCGACGACCTTCTTCACGCAAGGCGTCTTCGAGCTCGACACGGAGCAGGCGGCGCAGTTGGCCGGCCGTGGGGTCCGAGTGGAGCGCACTCCTGTCGTGGAGCTCCTCGGCGAGGCACCCGGCCTTGAAGCCGTCCGGCTCGCAGACGGACGGGTCATTCCCCTGCAGGCCCTCTTCACGGCGCCGGAGGTGCGCATGGCCAGTCCGCTCGCGGAGGGGCTCGGCTGCGCGTTCGAGCAGGGGCCGCAAGGCCCGTACATCCGTGTGGACGACTGGAAACAGACGACGGTTGCCGGCGTCTACGCGGCCGGCGATGCGGCGGGCCCTATGCACAATGCAACCCTGGCATCGGCCGGCGGTGTGCTGGCGGGCGTGGGGGCGCACCAATCGCTCGCGAGAGAGGGCTGACGCTACCCGCCTTGGGCCTCTCAGACGCTGCGGCAACGAATACGCCGAGCTGGTGCTGAGCTGCTCCGAGGAGGATCCTTTCCGAAAGCCCCAGTTTCCCGGGAGCCAAACTAAGGCGTCCGCTGGCCGTGAGACTGCAACGCGAAGCCATTTATCAATTCCTATATATACCAATATA
>DATHUD010000015.1:0-7043 GCA_035462575.1 Thermoanaerobaculia bacterium
GGAGAGGGAGCTTTTGCA
This sequence comes from Thermoanaerobaculia bacterium, assembly GCA_035462575.1. Classification (GTDB taxonomy): domain Bacteria; phylum Acidobacteriota; class Thermoanaerobaculia; order Multivoradales; family UBA5704; genus DATARR01. The sequence goes on from DATHUD010000015.1 coordinate 19, forward strand.
GTCTCCCTCCTCTCCCGGAGGCGGGCGGGAGGCTGGGAGAGGAGGGCCGGGGAGGTGAGGGCCGGGCGGGCGGCGGCTCGGGTCGGGCGCATCACCAGTCCTTCCCCTGCGCCGCCTGCTGGCGGGCTCTCTTCGCGGCCTCGTTCCTGCGCTGCTGCCGCTCCAGGTTTTCGACGGCCGAGAGCACGGACGCGGCCTCGCGGGCGCTCATCTCGGGCTGGTTCCGGTAGCCGGGGAGCCGCCCGTCCTGCCGCTCGGAGGGGTTCTGCGACGGGTCCTCCTGCCCCTGGCCCTGCTGCTGGCCCCCCTGCTGCTGCTGGCCGGGGTCCCGGGCGCCGTCGTCCTGCTTCTGATCGTCCGGCCGGCCCTGGCCGTTGGTGCCCGAGGACTCGTCCTGTTTCTGCGGGTTCTTCCCCCGGTTCCCCTGAGGCTTGCCCTGGCCGCCCATCTTCTGCTTCTGCTGCTCTTTCAACGCGAGCTCCAGGTTCCACTTGGCGTCGGCGTCGCCGGGGTTCAGACGAAGGGCCTGCTTGTAGGCCTCGACCGCGCCCGAGGCGTCCTTCGTCGCGAGCCGCGCGTTGCCCAGGTTGTAGAACGCCTTGGGCGCGAGCTCCGGCCCGGCCTCGCGCGCGGCCACTTCCAGGAGCTTCGTCGCCTTGCGCTCGCGGCCGGAGCCGGCGGCCAGGTTGGCCGTGCCCGCGTTGTACTGCACCCGCGGATCGCCGGGGGCCAGCCGCAGCGCCGTCTCCGCGGGTGCCACGGCCTCCTCGGGCGTCCCCGCCTCCCAGGCGTCGATCGCCCGCTCCGTCCGCTCCCGGGGGTTGTAGAGCCACCGCTCCGCCCACGCGGGAAGGTGCGGCTGGGGGAGCCACGAGGGCAGCGGCAGCGCCGCCCACCCCGCAAACAAGAGCAGGGGAAGCGCGCTCACCCGAGCCACTGCGGCCCGCCGTTGTCCTTGCAGTCCTTGCAGTCCCTGCAGTCCTTTTTTCGAAGCACGGGCCGCCGCGAAAGGAGCCACCGCCAGATGAAGAAAGAGCGCCCCGACCGCCAGGGCCAGCGGCCACTGGAAACGCTCTTCGAGCGTCGAGAGCGTCTGGCTCTCGATCGTCCGTTTCTCCATGCCGTCGATCTGGCGCAGGATCGGGGACGGGTCCACGGCGGCGCTCGTCACCCGGAGGTAGGAGCCGCCGCTCGCCCGGGCGACCTCCTCCAGCACGTCCTCGTGGAGCTCGCTCACGACGACGCTGCCGTCCCGGCCCCGCTTGAACGCGCCGGGCGTCCCCGGAATGGGCACGGGCGCGCCCTTGGGCGTTCCCACCCCCAGGGAGTAGACCACCACCCCGGCCTCCTTGAGCGCCTTGATCTCGGCGTCGATCCCGCCCCCGTGGTCCTCGCCGTCCGACACCATCACGAGCACCCGGTGCTTCTCGCTCCCCTCTCCGAAGAGGCGGATCGCCGCGTCGAGGCCCGGAGCGATCTCGGTCCCCGGCGTGGGGAGCGATCCCGGGTCGACCGTGTCCAGGAGGAGGTCGAGCACCGCGCCGTCCAGGGTCAGGGGGGAGAGCACCATGCCGGTCCCCTCCATCTGCACCAGCCCCACCCGGTTGCCGGGCATCCCCTGGGCCATCCGCCGGATCAGGGCCTTGCCCACGAAGAGACGGGAGGGCTTGACGTCCTGCGCGCCCATGGAGAGCGAGGAGTCGACGAGGAAGACGACGTCCACCCCCTTCCTCTCGACCGTCTGCTCGCCGCCTCCCCAGCGCGGCCGGGCGAGGGCGAGCGACAGGCCCAGAAGGGCGAGGGCGAGGGTCGCGATCGAGAACGCGATCCTCCCGCGGGCGTAGGTGGGGAGCAGGCGGTCCCACAGGCCCCGGGAGGCCCAGGCCGCATCGGCCGCGAGGCGCCGCTTCCACAGCCACGCCGCGAGCGCCGCCGCGGCCGGGGCGAGGAGGAGGAGCCAGAGGAGGCGGGGCTCGGCGAAATTCATGGCTCGGCGGTCACCCGCGCCCCTGCGGCGAGAAAGGGGAGGAGGAGGAGGCCGACCCCGGCCCACACGAGGGGCGGGAACACCTCCTGGTAGCGGACGTAGCGCTTCACCTGAAGCGGCGTCTTCTCCAACCGGTCGATCTCGGCGAAGACCCGCCGCAGCGCCTCCCGGTCCGTGGCCTTGTAATACTGCCCTCCCGTGCGCTTGGCGATCTGGCGCAGCAGCGGCTCGTCCACCGGCAGGTCCATCAGATAGCGGCGGACGACCTTCTCGCCCGTGATCGGGTCGATCGTCGGCAGCGGCACCGGCACCCGGCCCGTGGCCCCGCCCACGCCGATCGTGTAGACCTTGATCCCCAGCCCGTCGCAGATCGCCGCGGCGGACATCGGATCGATCTCCCCCGCGTTGTTCACCCCGTCGGTGACGAGGATCATCACCTTCGTCTTGGCCGCGCTGTCCTTCAACCGCGCCGCCGCGCTCGCCATGGCCACGCCGATGGCCGTGCCGTCCGGCAGGGTGTTGAGCTCGACCGAGTCGATCATCAGGTCGAGCATCTGCCGGTCGGTCGTGAGCGGCGCCCGGGTCATCACCCCGCCCGCGAACACCACGAAGCCGATCCGGTCGCCGGGCCGGCCGGCCACGAAATCGCGCACCACCTGCTTGGCGACCGTCAGACGGTTCTTCGGCTGGAAGTCCTCGGCGCCCATGCTCCCCGAGATGTCGAGCACGATCTCGATGTCGATCCCCTCGGTCAGGCTCTCCTCCCACGCGTAGCCGAGCTGCGGCCGGGCGAGGGCCGCGACGAGGCAGGCGAGGGCGAGGAGCCGCGCGTAGAACGGGAGGTGCAGGCGCCAGGCCCCGCGGACCTTCCCTTCGAGAGGGAGACGGCTGTAGGTGAGAGCCCCCAGGCCGGCCCGCCGGTGGTGGTGCCAGGCGAGGAGCGGGAGCGCCAGGAGCAGGAGGAGCCACGCGGGGCTCGCGAGATGGGGGAACGTCTCGGTCATCCCGCCTTCTCCAGCCGTTCCGGCTCCCTGGGAGCGAAGAGCGTCTCGTAGTCCCGCCCGAGCTCGCGCGCCGCGTCCACCCGCTCCCGGGCCCGCGCGTCCCCCACCTCCTGGCGGGCGAACTTCACCATGTCGCAGGCGCGCAGCAGCTCGACCGTCTGCCGCACGAGCGGCCCCGGCATCCGCCGCGACTGGAGCTGGCGCATCACCTCGCTCGTGGTGCTCTCGACCGCCGGGAACGGGAGCACCCGGCCGAGGTAGCGCCGGAGCGCCATGGAGAGGCGGGTGTGGATGAGGACCGTCGACGGCTCGGCGGCCAGCCGCTCGAGCTCGCCCGTCAGCTCCTCGAAAGGCGCCAGGGCCGGCACCGCGGCCTGGCCCTCCGCGGCCGTCCGCCGCCGCCAGAGGAGCCATCCCGCCAGGAGGCAGAGGGCCAGAAGAGCCGCCAGGGTCCACCAGAACCGCTCGCCCACGGGGAGCTGCCGCGGCGGCGCCGGAGGCTTCGGCGCCGGCGGCTCCTCGCCCGCGGGCAGGACCGAGCGGACGTCGAGCCCCAATCCCGCCGGGGTCGCCGCCTGCACCGTCCCGTCTTTTCGGGGGATCGCCACGTTCGTGGCCGGGAGCGGGACCTTCCCCGGGCGGAACGCCGCGAGGACCACCCGCTGCTGGTACGTCGCCACCCCGCCCTCTTCCGAGACCTTCTGCCCCGGCCCTTCGAGCAGCACCTCGGCCTCGCCCCACTTGCCGCTCCACACCGGGAACCGCGGCTCGGCGGCGAGCTCCGCCGTCGGGACCTTGAGCGTCAACACCGCCTCGACCCGGTCGCCCACCGTGGGCTGCTGGGGATCGAGAGTGACCGTGACCCGCGGCGCGGGCTGCGCGAAGAGAGGGGCGGCGAAAAGCGCCAGGACCAGGAACGCGGGGGCCCTCACCGCCGCAACCTCCGCCGCCGCTGCTCGAAGAAGGCGAGCAGGGTGTTGATGTAGGGCCGGTCCGTCCGCAGCTCCAGACGGTCCACGCCCAGGCGCTTGGTGAGGCGGGAGAGCTCGTCGCGCTCCCGCCGCCGCGCTTCGGCGTGCTTCCTCGCGAGCTTCCGGCCGTTCACCAGGGCCAGGCGCCCCGTCTCGGCGTCGCGCAGAACGACCGGCCCGACCTCCGGGAGCGATTCGTCCCGCGGATCGACGATCTCGACGAGGATCAGGTCGTGGCGGGCCGCCGCGGCCTTGACGGCTTTCGCGCAGGGGGAGCCCAGGAAGTCCGAGATGACAAAGAGGACCGCGCGGCGCTTGAGCGTGGCGAGCACGGCTTCCAAGCCCGCTTCGAGGTCCGTCCCGCCCTGGGCCGGCCGGTCCAGGATCTCGCGGACGAGGCGCAGCACGTGGGTACGCCTCCGCCGGGGGGGCAGGAACAGCTCCAGCCGGTCGCTCACCAGGGCGGCTCCCACGCGGTCCTGGTTGCGCACCGCGGCGAAGGAGAGGAGGGCCGCGATCTCGGCCGCGAGCTCGCGTTTGAGGATCGCCCTTGAGCCGAAGGAGAGGCTTCCCGACACGTCCACCACCAGGAAGACCGTCAGGTCCCGCTCCTCCACGTACTTCTTGACGAACGGCTCCCCCATGCGCGCGGTGACGTTCCAGTCGATCGTCCGCACGTCGTCCCCGGGCTGGTAGGGCCGCACCTCGGCGAACTCCATGCCGAGCCCCTTGAACACCGAGTGATAGTCGCCCGCGACCCCCTGGTCCACCAGGCGGTTGGTCGCGATTTCGATGCGCTTGACCTTGCGCATCAGATCCGCGGGGAGGCCCGGGCCTTTCGCCCGCGCTTCGCCGCCCGGGGCGGCCTTGGGCTTTCTCGGCGCGAAGAGACCGAACACCGCGTGGTACCTCCGGGTGGCAGGTTAAGGAACCGGAATCCGGTCCAGCAGACGGCCGATCAGCGCGTCCGAGGTGATCTCCTCGGCCTCCGCCTCGTACGTCGGCAGAATCCGGTGGCGCAGCACGTCGGGAGCCAGTTCCTTGACGTCTTCGGGGATCACGAATCCGCGGCCGCGGACCATCGCCATCGCCTTGGCCGCGCGGGCGAGGAACAGCGTGGCCCGGGGGGATGCGCCGAAGGCGATCAGGTCCGACAGCTCGGCCAACCCCGCCGCCTTGGGCTCGCGCGTCGCGATCACCAGGTCCAGGATGTAGCCCCGGATCTTGTTGTCGAGATAGACCGAGTCGACCACCTCGCGAAGGGCGATCAGGCGCTCCTGGTCGAGCACCGGGCTCGCCTTCAGATCCCCGGCGACCAGCATGCGGTCGAGGATCTCCCCCTCCTCCGCGCGGCTGGGATAGCCGACCTTGAGCTTCATCATGAAGCGGTCCACCTGCGCCTCGGCCAGCGGGTAGGTCCCCTCCTGCTCGATCGGGTTCTGCGTGGCGAGCACCATGAACGGCTCGGGGAGGTGGTAGCTCCGGTTCCCCAGGGTGATCTGCCGCTCCTCCATGGATTCGAGAAGAGCCGATTGCACCTTGGCGGGGGCGCGGTTGATCTCGTCCGCGAGGAGGAGGTTGGTGAAGACCGGTCCCTTCCTCGGCAGGAAGTCGCCGCTCCTCTGGTCGTAGATCAGAGTGCCGACGAGGTCCGCCGGAAGGAGGTCGGGGGTGAACTGGACGCGCTGGAAGTCGATCGCGAGCGTCTGGGCCAGGGTCTTGACCGCCAGAGTCTTGGCGAGGCCCGGCACTCCTTCGATGAGCATGTGGCCGCGGGCCAGGAGCCCGACCAGCAGCCGGTCGAGCAGATAGTCCTGCCCGACGATGACTCTGCGCAGCTCGGCCTCGACGCGTTTCAGCGTCAGGGTTTCGCGTTCCACGTCGCGGTTCAGTGTGGCGATAGGGGCTTCCATGGGATTTCGGTATCCTTCCGCACGTCCGGGCGTGGCCGGAAACTGCAAGTGAGGTGCCATGTAGAACTTACGGGGGTTCCCCTCGGATTCCCGGGAGAGGTCCGCCGTTTCCCGGGCCTCCCCGGCCGCCAGGCCAGCCAATTTGGCACTTCTGATACCGTTACTCGCGTGCGAGCGCCGCTCCTGAAGAAAGGCCTGGGCCAGCACCACCTGGTGGACGGCGCCCTGACCCGTCCGCTCGTCGCGTTCCTCGATCCCGCGGGCCAGCGGGTCCTGGAGATCGGCCCCGGCGGCGGCGTGCTCACCGCGGAGCTCCTCGCGGCCGGAGCCCGCGTCCTCGGCTGGGAGCTCGACCCCGAGTGGGCCGCCGTCCTGCGCCGCCGCCTGCCCGACCCGCGGCTCACCCTGGTCGTGGGAGACGCCCTGGAGATCGACTGGTCCCGCCTGCCCGCGCCTACCCTCGCCGCCGGCAATCTCCCCTACAACGTAGCGACCGTGATACTCGAAAGGCTCCTCCCGCACCACGCCCGCGTCCCCCGCGCCGCCTTCCTCGTCCAGAAAGAGGTCGCCCTGCGCCTGACCGCCGGCCCGGGAGATCCCGCCTACGGCTCCCTCTCCGTCCTCGTCGCCGCCTGGGCCCGGGCGCGGATGCTGGGAAGGGTGAAGCCCGGGAGCTTCCGTCCGCCCCCCAAGGTCGACAGCGCCTTCGTGGGCTTGGATCTCCACCCGCCGCCGCTCCCGGAAGACGAGATGCCGGCCTTCACCACCCTCGTGCGTCTCGCGTTCGCGAAAAGGAGGAAGACGCTGCGGAATTCTCTCGCTTCCGGCTGGGGGAGGGAGAAAACCGAGTCCGTCCTCGCCGCCGCGGGCTTCCCGGAGAAGACGCGGGCCGAGGAGCTGTCCCTCGCGGACTTTCTGGTGCTCCATCGGGCTGCCGGAGCAGTTTTTCAGAAGGGGGACCCCTCCCCCGAGTAGGGGGACCCCTCCCCCGAGTTGGGGGACCCCTCCCCCGAGTTGGGGGACCCCTCTCCCCGCTCAGTTGCGTCCGAATCTATAGACGACGGCTCATGTACAATCGACGCCCCCCTTGAGGGGATTTCTCCGGCCGGCTTCGTTGTCTCACCTGCGTATGATCCTCCTGGAAGACCCC
>DATHUD010000016.1:0-11415 GCA_035462575.1 Thermoanaerobaculia bacterium
TACGCCGAGGCCCGCGTGCTCGCCGGCCGCTCCGCCCGGATGATCCTCGAGCGCTCCATGGCCTGCGCCGCGGCGCGCATGATCCAGACCGCCTACGAGAGCATCCAGCAGTCCCGGGAGATGACGCCCCAGGGCCTCTGCCAGCTCCAGATGAGCATGAACATCCTTTCCGACCCCGCGGCGGCCGTCCGCGAGATGGCGGGACTTTGAGGGAGGCGGATTTGAACGGTGATTGGCAGCATGTCCTGACTGACCTTCTGGCATCGATCCGCATCGACTCCCCCCAGGCGTTCACCTTCGCCGGGCGGGCCTTCAACGTCTCCCCGGCACCGGCCTCCCCGGTCCCCGCCAACGGCGCGGCGGCCCCGGACCAGACTCCGCCGCTCGTCGAGTGGCTCTCCTCGGTCCTCTACCGCTACGCCTACACGCGGCCCTTCAAAGCGCCGATCCCGCTGATCGATCCCCCCTTCGTGGGACGGGAGGACCCCGCGCTCATGGCCGAGCTCTCGGCCGCCAACGCGAGCCGCGATCACTGGGAGGAAGGCTGGTCCATCACCCACATCCACTCGACGGGCGAGGTCACGGCCCAGCGGGGCAGCGCCACGCGGAGCGTCTGGCCCGGGCAGTTCCTGAGCCAGGACGGCCCCGGGTCCCGCCCGCGCCCCGGCACGCGCATCCGCCTGTTCTACCCCCGCGAGTCCACCTCGCTCCAGCCCGGCTTCTACTACTGCTTCGGCGAGACCCCCGAGAATGCCGCCGACGGCTTCGCCCTCACCCGGGCCTACTGGAACGTCACGCTCGAAGGCGCCCCCCGGCTCGTGCGAACCCTCTCCGAGCGGCTCAACCGCTTTCAGGTCCCCTTCCGGCTGAAGTGCGCCACCCTGCCCGGCGAATACGACCGGACGGACGTGGCGGTCCTCTATCTTTCCCAGCGGTTCTTCCCGGTCTTCACCGACCTGCTCCGGGACGTCCACCCCGCGCTCTCGCCGGTCCTCGGAGACGCCGTCCCCCTCTTCGCCCTTCCCCTGGCCCCGGGCGTGGGCGTGGCCGAAGACCCCGGCACCGGAGAAAGCTTCGGGCAGCACCGCTGCCGGGTGATCGCGGAGTCCTGCTGGGCCGGCTTCCTGCGCGGCGACCAGAGGCTGGAGCCGCTCCTGGCCGAAGCCCGGCAGCGCTTCGCTCTCGCGGGGGCCGACCCCGAGCGCCTCCACCTGAACCTCGGCTCGCTGGACCTCTATGCGCCGCCCCACGTTCTCGGGAACGGCACGGCCCCGCGGACGGCACCGGCCCCCGAGGGCGAGGCCGCGGTCTACCTGGACGTCGCCGCCCCCCTGGGCGCGCGCGTCTGTCGCGACGCCCTCTGGGCGGGCGATCGATGCAACTGGATGGGCTTCTCCATGGAGTCGCTCGACGGGCGCTGGAAGCAGGTCCAGCGCATCTACGGCCCCGAGCTCTACGGCGGCACGAGCGGCATCGGCCTCTTCCTCGCCCGCCTGTACGACGCCACGGGCGAGCGGGTCTTCCGGCACACCGCCCTCGGAGCCCTCCGGCACGCCCTCGCCCGCGCCGAAGACCTGGAGCTCGCCGCGCGGATCGGCGCCTACAGCGGCTGGGCCGGCCTCGCCCAGGCCGCGCTCGAAGCCGCGCCCCTCCTGGGGGACGACTCCCTGCGCGCACCCGCCCTGGGGCTCCTCGCGCGGATCTCCTCGGGCGAGGTCCCCTTCGAAGCGCTCGACGTGCTCGCCGGGTGCGCCGGCGCCATCCCCGCCCTTCTCCGCGTCCAGCGCGGGCTTAGGGGGCCGGACGATCTGGTCGACACCGCCATCCGCCTGGGCGACCGCCTGCTCGAAGCCGCCGAGCGCTCCGAGATCGGCTGGTCCTGGGGCGAGCACCGCCATCCCGGCTCCCGCCAGAAGGGGAATCTCACCGGGTTTTCCCACGGCGCGGGGGGCATCGGCTGGAGCCTGCTGGAGCTCTGGCGCGCCACGGGCGAGGAGCGCTTCCGGCACGCGGGCGAGGAGGCGTTCCGCTACGAGCGCCACTGGTTCGACCCCGAGCGGGGCAACTGGCCCGACCTGCGGGACCCCGAGCTCTCCGGAGGCCCCGCCGACGCCCCCGCCTTCATGGCCGCCTGGTGCCACGGCGCCCCGGGCCTCGCCCTCGCCCGTCTGCGGGGCTGGGAGATCCTGGGGGACGAGACTTGCCGGGCCGAAGCCGAAACCGCCCTCGCCACCACCGCCGTCAATGTGCTGGGCGGCCCGGAGATGAGCCAGACGAACTACTCCCTCTGCCATGGGATGGGAGGCAACTGCGACATCCTCCTCGAAGGCGCGCGGAGACTGGGAAATCCAGCCTGGCAGCAACGCGCCGAAGAGATCGCCCGCCGGGGGATCGAGAGCTTCCACACCCCGAAGCTTCCATGGCCCTGCGGCACCTACGGCAGCGTCGAGGTCCCCGGGCTCATGCTGGGGCTTTCGGGGATCGGGTATTTCTATCTGCGGCTGGCCGATCCGGAAGTGCCTACGGTGCTGATCACTCTGCCCCCTTAGAGCCGTTCTTTCGCTTGCGGCAGGCGCCGCATCTCCGCCGCCCACCCGGCGACGTGCGCCCCACCACCCCGCTGGAGGGTGCGCGGCACCGGGGAAATCCCGTATCAAGGGAGGGAGACGAACGCGAAAGGAGCCCCGCCATGACCGCCACCTACACCCTCCTGATCCTCCTCGCCGTCACGGCGTTGACGGCCGCCCTCTTCCCCTTCGTCCGCGCCTGGTGGAAGGCCCGGGGCGCGCGGCTCGTCACCTGCCCGGAGACCGGAGAGCCGGTCCGGGTGGAGGTCGACGCCCTGGAGGCCGCGTTCCACGCCGTGCTGCATACGCCGGCCTACGGGCTCGAAAGCTGCTCGCGCTGGCCCGAGAAGCAGGGGTGCGGCCAGGAGTGCCTGGCCCAGATCGGCGCCTCGCCGAACGGCTGCCTCGTGCACGGCCTCCTGGCCGACTGGTACGCGGGCAAAGACTGCGCTTTCTGCGGCAAGGCCTTCGGACCGCTCCAATCCTGGGAGCACAGACCCGCCTTCCTCGATCCCGAAGGTGTCACCCGCGCGTGGGACGAGGTCCGCGTGGAAGAGCTTCCCGGCGTGCTGGACACCCACCAGCCGGTGTGCTGGGACTGCCACGTCACGGAGACCTTCATCCGCCAGCACCCGGACCTGGTGACTCTGCGCGAGCCGCATCCGTCGCACTACCAGAAATGGGAGATGTAGCGCTGAGGATCCCGGATCGGCGCCGTCCGGATCTCCTCCCGGTCCCCTACCAAAAGGTGGCCCCTCCCAGCGCTCCCGGGTGGCGCACTCTTTGAAGGCAGCTCGTAGAGTTGCATTGCGCCCCCGGGAGGCTCGGAGCAGAAGCTCAGGGGACGATCCAAAGGAGGGAACGAACATGCTCGCCGAGCTCGTCGTAGAGAACAAGGTCGACGGTGCCACCGAAGCGGTCGCAAACGCGACCTTCCTGGACAGGCTCACTCAGGCCGCCGCCATCGTCCGCAAGCGCTATCCGGGCGCCCAGCTCTTGGAGGCCGACATCGATCTCGAGCGCTTCGCGTGCGGCTGGAGATTCGTCTTCGACGTGCCGACCGCCGGCTTCAAGGACACCCACTCGACGGCCATCCTCTGCCACGACGGCACCCGCTTCCAGATGCCGCCCCAGCACATCGAGGAGCCCTGGCCGAGCGACAAGCCGATCCCGTTGCCGATCGAGATGGACGTCGAGGAGGCGGAAGATCTGGCGATGCGGGCCGGATACAGCGGAGCGGTCACTGGCATCAGCCTGCGCTGGGTGCTCTTCCCCGGCATCGAAGAGCCGCACTACATCCTCACCATCCCGGAGAAGGACGTCCTCGTGTTCGTGGGGGTCTACACCCGGAAGGTGACGGTGGGTTCGTTGACGGTGTAGGCCGAAAGGCGTGCCCGGGACGGACACGGACAAACAAAGACGACAAGGACGAGGAGAGCTCGTTATCCTTGTTTGTCCTTGTTTGTCCTTGTTTGTCCGTGTAGGTCCGTGTAGGTCCGTGTAGGTCCGTGTCAGTCCTTGTCATCCCCGCTTCAGCCTTTCTGCCTCCAGATCCTCCGGCAGCCGCCAGTCCTCCCGGCCGATCCGGTCCCAGGCGAAGACCGAAACAAGCTCCTCCGGCCGGCAGGGCTCGGGGCGGTCCAGGAGGCCGAGGGAGAAGGCGAGATACCCCAAGAGCGCCTCGGGGCGGACTCCCGCGTCCCGGAGAGAGCGTAGAGTGATCCCCTGATCTCTCTTCGAGAGCTTCTCTCCCTGGGAGCTCACGACGAGCGGCACGTGCGCGTAGGCCGGGGGCGCGCCGCCCAGGGCTTCTAAAAGTTGGATCTGCCGCGCCGTCGAGGCCAGGAGGTCCGCGCCGCGCACGACGTCGTCGATCCCCATGAGGAGGTCGTCCACCACCACGGCGAGCTGATAGGCGTAGAGGCCGTCCCGCCGCTTGAGCACGAAGTCCCCCACCGCGAGGTCCACCCGCTCGGTGATGGGGCCGCAGACGCGGTCCACGAAGGTGACGGCGCGCTCGTCGACAAGGAAGCGGATGGCCGCGTCCGGCTTGGGGGCCGCGCACAGGCGCTCGAACCAGCCGGAGTGGACATCCACAGAACGGAGGGACGCGGGGTATGGCGCCTCCTCGCCACCGTGGGGGGCCGAGGCCATGGCCTGGAGATCCTTGCGGGAAAGGCGGCAGGGGAAGAGCCGGCCGGCCCCGGCGAGCCTGCGGAGCGCCTCCTCGTAGAGGGCCGACCGCTCGGACTGCGCGTAGGGCGCGTGCGGCCCGCCCACGTCCGGCCCCTCGTCCCAATCGAGCCCGAGCCAGAGGAGATCCTCTCTTTGCGCGTCGGCCATGCCGGGCACCACGCGCGGCGGGTCCAGATCCTCCACGCGGTAGACGAACGTTCCGCCCCGGCTCCGCACGGAGAGCCACGCGGCCAGGGCCGTGCGGGCGTTGCCCACGTGGATCGGACCGGTAGGGGACGGAGCGTAGCGGCCGCGGGGAGGCATCCAATCAACGGTACAATGAAAGCTGACTTTGTCGCTGGATGGAGGAACCGGATGCGTTGGTGGCAAACCCTGGCTGCCGTTCCGTTGGCTTTGGCGCTGGCCGGGGCGCAGGCCCTGGCCGCGCCGCAGGGAGCGCCCGCCGGCAGAGACAAGCCGGCAGCGCCTCGGGAGCTGTCGGGCGCCGAGATCGCCGCCGTCCAACTCGCGGCGGCCTACCTCCAGCGCGGACCCGCCGCCTGGTGGGAGCGGCTGGCGGCCGGCGCACCGCTGCGCCGGGTCGGACGCGAAGCCGCGCTCGCCGAGATCGCCGTCCGTTCGGGCCCGGCCGAGGGCGCCACGTGGCAACTGCTCACCCCGGGTCCGAGCTTCGATCGCCAGACGGCGATCTTCGGGGTGGAGCTGGCCTCGGGCCTCGACGAGACGCTCATCCTCCGCCTGGTCGAGGAGGACGGCTGGAAGATCGCCGAGGTCCGGGCGAGCTTCGACCCCGTCGAGACCGGATCGCAACCCCCTCGACCTCCGGCTGCCGTGAGCCCACCTCCGGCTCCGGAACGCGCTTCCCCGGCGAAGACGTCCGGCGGCATGCCCGCTTCGCTCTTCGGGCTCGCCCTGGCAGGGGCTCTCGGGGTGACTCTCCTGCCGCTCGGGAAACGGCGCTACGCGGCGATCGCCGCGGGAGCGGCGGCCGTCCTCGTGGGTCTCGGCGTCTCCCTCTGGAGCTTCCGGGGCTCCCCTCCGGCTCCACGCCCTCCCGCCCCGCACGCCGGGAACCCCGCCGCAGACCCGGGCTTTCTGCGCGTCGGCGCTCTGGCCCCGTTGCGCGCCGCTCTCGCGGCCGGGACCGACAGCGCGGAGATCGCGCGGCGCCTCGCCGCACCGCTCGAAGACCCCAGGCTCCAGGAGGTCCGGGAGCTCTGGCGCGCTCACTCTCTGTTCGGAAAGGACGACCTGGCCGCCGCCGAGGCCATCCTCGACCGCTTCCCGGTGCCGGCGAGGCACCCGCTGGCCGAGCTCCTCCGCGCCCGCCTCTCCTTCCGCCGGCTGGAGCGGCAGGAGACCGGATGGTCCTACGAACAGGCGATCCAAAGGGGCCTCGACCATGACGGCCTGCGGTTGGAGTCGGCCCTCGCCAAGGCCATGACGACCGAAGGGGACCTGGCGGAAAAGGAGATCGTGGAGCTGGTCGAGATGGGCTCACGCCTTCCCGACCCGTGGTACGCCGCCGCGCAGATCGCCGTCACCAAGGGGCGCATGGACGAAGCGGAGGCTCTGCTGCGCAGCGCGTGGCGGCTCACGCCCTCGCCCCGCGCGGAGCTTTTCGGAAATGCCATCCTCGCCTTTCTGGTCGCCCGTCCGAGCCTCTTTCCGCTGTTCCGGCTCGAAGATCCCGAGGAGCCGTGCCCCCCGCCCGAGGGGGTCTTGCGGCCCCTCGTCCTGCCCGCGGGCACGAGCGCCGCGACCTGCGGCCAGTCTCTCCGTCTGGGCCTGAGCGGCGCCGAGCTGCTGGTTCCGGGCGGGGCGGGGCTCGCTCCGGCGGACGCCGTCCTCGAAGATGCCGAAGCCTGGAGCCTCCACGCCGAAGAGAAGGCTCTGGCCGCCCTGCCGTCGTTTGCCGACGCCGCAAAAGATGCGACCTGGGGGCCCGGACGGCTCCGCCTCGCCGAGCAGGTGGCCCGAGCGCTGGCCGGAAGGAACCGCTGGAGCGAGCTGATCCACCTGACCGAGCCGATCGCCGCCGCGCCGGAGCACGCCCCGGCGACTCTGCTGCGCCTGCGGGCCCAGGCGCTGCGCCAGATGGAGAGGGAGGCGGAGGCCCGCCAGCTCCTCATCCGGCTGGCCAAGATCCACCTCGCGAGCCGCCGGCCCAACCCCGGCACGCTCTTCGACCTGTCCGAGCTCCTGGCCGCCGCCGGCGAGTACGACACGGCAATCCGGCTGTCGCGGATGGCCGACGCCCAGATGCCGGAGCCGCGAGGCGAGCGCCGCCGCCAGCAGCTCGCCCTGGATGGCGAGCTTGCGGCGTCCTACGCCACCTACCGGTCGGAGCACTTCGAGGTGCGCTATCCGCAGAAGACGGGCGAGACCTACGCGCGCGGGGTGGCGCAGGTGCTCGAAGAAGAGCGCCGCCGCCTGGCTCATTGGATCCCCAAGACCGGAACCAAACCGATCGAGGTCCACCTTTTCCCGATCCGGACCTTCGTTTCGACCTTCGGCAGCGGAGACATCGCCGTGGTCGGCCTCTTCGACGGCAAGATGCGGATCCCCTTCGCCGAGATCCGCAGCCTGCATCCCAGGCTCGTCGCGATCCTCTCCCACGAGCTGGCCCACGCCCTGATCGCCGCGGCGACCCGCGACCAGGCGCCGCACTGGCTGCAGGAGGGGCTCGCCCAGCACATCGAGATGGGAACGGAGCACCGCAATCCTCTCCCGGCCCTCCTCCGGGACCGGCGGGCGCTCGCGTTTCCGGCGATCGATCCGGTCCTGCGCGGCTTCGCCGAGCCGCAACTGGTCGAGCTGGCCTACTCGGAGGCGGCCTGGACGGTCCATTTCATCGAGGCGCGCTTCGGCGTCGAAGCCATCCACCGCCTGCTCGACGCCTTTGCCGCGGGCAGCACGACCGAGCAGGCGATCCGGACCGCCTGCGGCGTCTCCCCCGCCGAGCTCGACCGCGCGCTCTGGCAGTGGGGAACGAGCGATGCGCCGTCGAGCCGCCTCTTGAAGGCCCGCCGCTACGACGTCGAATACAACGTGCAGCTCATCCGCGAGCAGAAGAAGGGTGTGGAGGAGATCCTTCACGTCGGCTTGAGCGAGGAGGGCCGCGCCGCGCTGGCCCGGCACAAGGAGGAGGCCGACGAGACGCGGAAGAAGATGACCGCCTGGCACGCGGTCTACACGGCGAAGGCCGCGGACGTGAAGCGCGCGTTGAAGCCCATCGTCTCGGTCTACAAGAAGGGCGGACGGGAGGACGTCGTTCCCGCCTGTACCGCGCTTTCGGCCAGCGCCTCCCGGCTGCTCGACGATCCCGAGCCCTGGGCCTCGCCCGATCCGCAGCTCAACGAGACGCTGCGCACCGCGTACAAGATCCTCACCGATCTGGGGGACTCCTGCTCGTCGGCCGGGCGCGGCCACGAGGTCCGCTTCCTCCTCGCGGAGGCCGACCGCTTCCTGGCCGCGGCGGCCCGGCATCTCGCTCCCTACGGTCTCCATCCGTAACATGCTTTGGCCTTCGCTCTTCCTCGCGGCCGGGGTGCTCCTGGGCTCTCCGCGCCTCGCGGAGATCGGGCCGGGTGGGGCTCATACCTATCCGGCCGATCTGACCGCCGGGCGCGCCTGGCTCGTCGAGGTGGACCAGCGGGGCGTGGACGTGACGGTCGAGATCGCGGGGACCGCTGTCGACAACCCCGTGGACCGCCAGGGGGCGGAGTCGCTCCTCGTGGAGCCGGAAACCTCGGGCGCCTACGAGATCGTAGTGCGGGCCCGGGAGGCCGGGGCGCCGCCGGGGCGCTACGAAATCCGTCTTGTGGAGGTCTCCGGAGAGCGCCGGCTGGAGGCACTCCGGGCAGTCACGAAGGCGGGGCGGCTCTACCTCGAAGGTTCGGCGGAGGCAAAGCGGCAGGCGATCGGAGCCTGGCGGGAGGCGCTCGGAGCCTGGCGGGCCTTGGGCGAGCGGCGGGAGGAGGCGCGGGCGCTCTACGCCCTGACCGTCCTCTCCCGTCTGGTGAACGAGCCCCGCGAGGGCGTGGTCTTCGGCCGCGAGGCTCTCCCGGTCTGGCAATCCCTGGAAGACCGCCTGTGGGAGGCCGCCACATGGAACGAGGTGGGGCTCGACCTGTGGACCCTGGGGGAGGCGGTGGAGGCCCGCGCCTCCTTCGAGCGGGCCCTCGCCCTCCAGCGGCAGATCGACGACCGCTACGGCCAGGCCGTCTCGCTCAGCAATCTCTGCCTGATGGACCTGGCGCGCGGCGAGCTGCGCGGCGGCCTCGCCTGCTACGAGCAGGCCCTCCCGCTTCTGGAGGCGGCTCAGGCCGGGGCGCTCGCGGGTTCGGCGCTCACCAACGTCGGCCGCGTCTACGACGTTCTGGGAGAGCCGGACCAGGCTCTCGCGAGCTACGGCCAGGCCCTCGCGCGGATGCGAGCCACCGGCAACCGCGCGGGCGAGGCCCGCACGCTCTCCAACCTGGGCGTCCTCTCGCTGGAGACGGGAGACGTTCAGGAGGCCCTCGCCCACTCCGGGCAGGCGCTCGCCCTTTTCCGCGAGCTCGCCGACCGGCGCTGGGAGGCGCGGGTGCTCGGCAACCTGGGGGCGCTCTACCAGAGTCTCGGGGAGCCGCGGCGCGCCCTCGCGCACTACGAGGAGGCCCTGCGGCTCTGGCGGGAGACGCAAGACCGGGCGGGCGAGGCCGCCACGCTGGGCAACCTGGGGCTGGTCCACGCCCTCCTGGGGGACCCGAGGAAAGCGCTCGAAGTCCACGGGCAGGCCCTCGAGATCTGGCGCGGCGCCGGCGACCGCCGGGGCGAGGGGACCGCGCTCCTCAACCTGGGAAAGGCGCAGCTCGCGCTCGCAGAGCCGGGCGCGGCCCTCGCGAGCTTCGGGACGGCGGTCGAGCGGCTGCACGCGGCGGGGGACCTGGCCGCCGAGGCCGACGCCCTGGCCGGCCAGGGGCGGGCCCTCCTCGCCCTGGGCGATCCCGAAAAAGGCCTCGCGCCGCTCACCCGCGCCCTGGAGCTCACGCGCGCGGCCCGGGCCCCCGCGAGCGAAGCGCAGGTCCTCTCGTCGCTCGCCCAGGCGGAGCGCCTTCTCGGACGCGGCGCCGAGGCGCGGCGGCGCTCGGGGGAGGTGCTCGACGTGATCGAGAAGCTCCGCACGCGAATCGGCAATCCGGACCTCCTCGCTTCGTTTTCCGCCCTCGCGCACCAGGCCTACGAGCTCCACCGCGACCTGCTGATGGAGGCCCACCGGGCGGCGCCGGGCGCAGGCTGGGACAAAGCGGCCCTCGAAACGAGCGAGCGGGCACGCGCCCGCACCCTCGTCGAGCTTCTGGCCGAAGCCAGGGTAGACATCCGGCAGGGGGTGGACACCGGTCTGCTCGACCGCCGGGCCGCGCTCGAGCGGCGCCTCTCCGCCAAGGCCCAGCGCGCCCTCGCAGAGGAGCAGGAGACCCTGCTGCGCGACCTCGACCTCGTGGACGCCGAGATCCGGGAGAAGAGCCCCGGCTACGCCGCTCTCACCCAGCCGCGCCCCTTGACGGCCGCGGAAATCCAGGCGCTCCTCGATCCCGCAACCCTCCTCCTCTCCTACTCCCTCGGCGCGGAGAGGAGCTGGCTCTGGGCGGTGACGGCCGGGTCCGTCGAGAGCTTTGAGCTCCCCGGCCGCGCCGCGATCGAAGACGCCGCCCGGCGTCTCCACCAGAGGCTCTCCACGTTCGACGTGGAAGACCGCGGCGAGGAGGCGCGGGAGGCCGCCGGCCTCTCCAAAATCCTCCTCGGACCGGTGGCGGACCGGCTCGCCGGCAAGCGCCTCGCGATCGTGGCGGACGGAGCGCTCCACTATCTCCCGTTCGCAGCGGTGCCCGGGATCGCCGAGCCCGAGATCGTCTACCTCCCCTCGGCCTCGGCCCTCGCGGTCCAGCGGCGGACGCTCGCCGGCCGCCCGCCGGCGCCCAAGCGGCTCGCCGTGCTGGCGGACCCGGCGTTCGCTCCCGGAGGTGGATTCGAGCGCCTGCCCGCCTCCCGCGAAGAGGCCGAGGCCGTGGCGGCCCTCGCACCGCCCGGGCAGGCCGAGGTCGCCCTGGGCTTCGCGGCCGACCGCTCGCGGGCCCTCGACGACCGCCTGCGCGGCTTCCGGGTAGTCCACTTCGCCACGCACGGCGTGCTGGACACCGAGCGCCCGGCCCTCTCGGGGCTCGCCCTCTCGACCGTGGACGAGCGCGGCCAGGCCCGGGAGGGTTTCCTCCACCTCCGCGACGTCTACAACCTGCGGCTCGACGCGGACCTCGTGGTGCTCTCCGGCTGCCAGACGGCCCTCGGCCGGGAGGTCCGGGGGGAAGGGTTGATCGGCCTCACCCGGGGTTTCCAGTACGCCGGGGCCGCCCGGGTGGTGGCGAGCCTCTGGCGCGTGGAAGACCGCGCCACGGCGGCGCTGATGACCCACTTTTACCGCGCGATGTGGGAGGAGGGGCTCTCCCCCGCCGCGGCCCTGCGCCAGGCTCAGCTCCGGCTGCGGGGAGAGCGGCGCTGGCGCGATCCGTATTTCTGGGCCGGATTCATCCTGGAAGGAGACTGGAAGTAAGCTGCAAGGTGAGATTCGTCATCCCGCCATCCCACTTCGGGATGGAGCACCCCACCGAAG
>DATHUD010000017.1:0-6118 GCA_035462575.1 Thermoanaerobaculia bacterium
CGCTCCGGCTCGGGCAGGGCGCGGCGGTCGACCGTGCCGTTCGGCGTGAGCGGCATCGCCTCCAGCTCCACGAAGCCCGTGGGGATCATGTACGTCGGCAGCTTGCGGCCGAGGAAGGCGCTGAGCTCGGCAGCGTCCAGAGCGCGGTCCGCCGGCACGTACCAGGCGACCAGGCGCTTCGTCCCCTGCCGCGCGCCCAAGGCGGCGACGGCGCAGAGCCGCACTCCGGGGTGCTGCGAGAGGGCGGCTTCGATCTCTCCCAGCTCGATCCGGTAGCCCTGAATCTTGACCTGGAGGTCTTCGCGTCCCAGGAGCTCGATGTTGCCGTCCGGCAGCCAGCGGCCGAGATCGCCGGTGCGGTAGAGGCGCTCGCCGGTCTCCGGATGTGTGACGAAGCTGGCGGCCGTGCGCGGCTCGTCCCGCCAGTACTCGCGCGCCAGGCCGGCGCCGCCGATGTACAGCTCGCCCGGCACCCAGACCGGGCGGGGCCGGAGATCCGGGCCGAGCACGTGGAAGGTCTGGCTCGCCATCGGCCGGCCGTACGGGATGCTCGTCCAGCGCGGATCCACCTCCTCGAGCGGATAGAGGATGGACCAGATCGCAGCCTCGGTGGCGCCGCCGAGGCTCACGACATCGACGCTTCCCGCAGCGAGCGCGCGGAGGCGGTCCGGCAGGCGGACCGGGATCCAGTCGCCCGAGAGGAGCACCAGCCGGAGCGCGGACGGCAGCGGCTGCCCGCGCCCTTCCAGGTCGTCGGCCAGCATCTCCATGAGCGCAGGGACCGAGCTCCAGAGAGTGACCCGGTGCGCGGACATCAGCTCCGCCCAGCGCGCCGGCTCGCGCAGGCTCGACGGCTCCGGGAGGACGAGGGCGCCGCCCGCGGCGAGCAGGCCGAAGAGGTCGTAGACCGAGAGGTCGAAATTGAGCGCGGAGAGGGCGAGGACCCGGTCCTCCGGCCCCACGCCGAACCGCCGGTTGATGTCGAGGATCGTGTTGAGCGCCGCCCGGTGCTGGATCGCCACGCCTTTGGGCTGGCCCGTCGAGCCGGAGGTGAAGATCACGTAGGAGAGATCGTCCGGTCGCTGCATGGCGGGCGGCGGCGCGTCGTCCTCGTCCGCGTAGCTCTCGGTGTCGAGCGACAAGCGCACGACGCCCTCGGGCCAGTCGAGCGTCCCGGCGAAGCGGCCCAGGGTGAGGGCGAGGCGGGCCTCGCCGTTCTCCAGGAGGAAGCGGAGCCTCTCGCCCGGGACCTGCGGATCGATGGGCAGATAGGCCGCGCCCGACAGGAGGACGCCGAGCGCTCCCACGACCTGCTCCCAGCCCTTCTCCAAGACCACGGCGACGAGCGATTCCGGATGGGCTCCGAGCCGGCGCAGGCGGTGGGCCACGCGGCTCGCCTCGCGGAGGAGATCGCCGTAGGTGAGGGTCCGATCCGGTGCGAGGACCGCCGGCGCCCCGGGTTGCTCCTTCGCGCGCTGCAGGAAGAGGTCCTGGAGCAGCCCCTCGGGGACGGGTGCCGCGGTACGATTGACCGCGTCGTACAGCTCGAGGTGGGCGGCCGGGACGAGGAGAGGCGGTGCGGAGCTCCAGACGTCCGGTTCCGCCAGGGCCGCGACCAGGCCGCTGTAAGCCGCGAACATCTCGTCGATGATCCCCTCGGGGAAGAGGGTCTCGACCACGTCCCAGTTCAGGAACAGGCCGCTCTGGCGCTCGGAGATCTGGTGGTCGAGCCAGACGTGGGGCGTCTGGAGGGCTCCCCAGGAGTGGGAGGACGCGTCTGGCTGGCCTTCCGGCTCCTGCCGCTCCAGGCCGAGATCGCTGGTGAAGACCACCGGCATGACCGGCCGCGACGACGCGCCCTGCCGCCGGGCGATCTCGCGCAGCACGCGCACGCCGGTGACCCGGTTGTGCTCCAGGTCCTTCCAGAGCTGGCTCTGAAGACGCCCGGCCCGCTCTTCGAAGCTGTCGCCGCGCGCGGCGTCGACCTCCAGCAGGGTCGTGGAGCTGAGGTTGCCGACCACCTGATTGATCTGCGGATGGATGGGGAGCCGGTTGAAGAACAGGAGGTTGACGGTGAACCGCGGGCTTTTGCTCCAGGCGGCCAGCACCTCGCTGTAGGCGGTGAGCACGGCGACGGTGGGGGTGACCCCGGCTTGGCCGGCTCGCACCTTGACCCGGTCCCAGGTGTCGACGTCGAGCACCCGCGTGCGGCGGCCGAACCGCGGAGCGCCGCGCAGCTCGGCGAGGACCGGCAGCTCGGGGGCGGGCGGCAGCGAGGGGATGCGCTCCGTCCAGTAGCGCAGGCTCTCGCGGTACGCCGCGGACTCCTCGAAGGCGCCGAGCGCCAGGACGTAGTCGCGGAACGAGACCGCGACGGGCGGCGGAGCGGCGTCCGGATCGGCGTAGAAGAGGGGCAGCTCGCGGGTGAGGAGACCGGCGCTGATCGCGTCGCTGATCAGCAGGCTCAGGCTGATGTGCACCCGGTGGCGGAGCTCACCGAGCCGTGAGACCCGCACCTCGAAGAGGGGCCACCTGGAAGTGTCCGGCCCCTGCTCCGCCATCCGCCGGCGCATCGCCGCGACCGCGGCCTCGGCGCGCTCCGCCGTCTCGGCCTCCAGGTCGAGGACTTCGATGTGGAAGGGGGGACTCTGCGGGAGGATCTGCAGCCGGCCGTCCGGCAACACGTAGGCGCGGAGCATGGGATGGCGGTCGATCAGACGCCGCCAGGCGGCCTCGAAGCGCGCCACGTCCAATGCGGGGAGATCGAGCTCTTGATAGAGGTGGGCAGAGACGTTGCCGAGCTGGAAGTCGGCCCGCTGTCCCAGCCAGTAAGCCTGCTGCAGGTCGGTCAGCGGGAACGGCTCGTTGAGCTGCTCCGGCGCGGAGACGAGCTCCGGCAGGACCACCGGGAGCGGCCGGTCTCCCGCCTCGGCACGAGACCGGACCACCGCCATGGCGAGCTCAGCGACGGTCGGCCGGTCGAAGACCGTACGCAGGGGGAGCTCGATGCCCATCGTCTCACGCAGGCGGGTCACGAGCTGGATGGCGAGCAGCGAGTGGCCGCCCAGCTCGAAGAAGTTGTCGTGCACGCCGACCCGGTGCACCCCGAGGACGTCCGCCCAGACCTGCGCGAGGGCCTCCTCGGCCGGCGTCCGCGGGGCCACCCGGCTTTCGCTCGCGGGCTGGTGTTCGGGAGCCGGAAGGGCCTTCCGGTCCACCTTGCCGTTGGCGGTGATGGGCAGGGCCGCGAGCGTCACGAAGGCGGCCGGCACCATGTAGTCCGGCAGCCGCTCTCGCAGCGACCGGCGCAGAGTCTCGACCGGTGCGTCGCCAGCCACGTAGGCCACGAGGCGCCGGTCGCCGGCCCCTGATCCGGTGCGGACCACCACGGCGGCCTCGCGGACACCGGGCAGTGTCGCGAGCGCCGTCTCGATCTCACCGAGCTCGATGCGGAAGCCGCGGATCTTGACCTGGCGGTCGAGACGGCCGAGAAACTCGAGATTGCCGTCCGGGTGGTAGCGCGCGCGGTCGCCGGTGCGGTAGAGGCGCCCGCCGGGCAGGGCGCTCCACGGGTCGGGGATGAACTTGTGCGCCGTGAGCTCCGGATCGCGGGCATCGCCGTCGGCCAGACAGCCGCCGCCGATGTAGAGATCGCCCGGGACGCCCACCGGGCAGGACTCGAGGCGGGCGCCACTTTGTGAATCGAGCACGTGATAGCGGGCGTTCTCGATGGGCCGCCCGTACGGGATGCTGGTCCAGGACGGCTCGACCCGTCCGTGGGGAAAGACGTTGGACCAGACCGTGGCCTCGGTGGCGCCACCCAACGAGATCATCTGGACGCCGGTGAAGCGCTCGCGGATGCGGTCGGGAAGGGTGACCGGAATCCAGTCGCCGCTCAGGAAGACGAGACGCAGGGCCGGACGGGCCTGCGGGTGCAGGCTGGCGAGGAATGGCACGGTCTGCTCCAGCGCGGCCGGCGCCGAATCCCAAAATGTGATGGGCTCCTCGGCGAGCGCTTTGAGCAGGCGTTCAGGATCGCGGATCTCGTCCTCGCCGGCGATGCGGATCGAGCCGCCGGCTCCGAGCACGCCGAAGATGTCGAAGACCGAGAGATCAAAGGAGAGGGACGTGACGAAGAGCACCCGGTCTTCCGGCGAGAAGGCGAAGGCCCGGTACGCCCAATCCAACAGGTTGATCACCGGGCGGTGGCGGACCATCACCCCCTTCGGGGTGCCGGTCGAGCCCGAGGTGAAGATGATGTAAGCGAGATCGTCATCTGAAGAGATCGGTCGGATCGGTCGGATCGGATCGGTCGGTTCGCTCAGATCGTCTCGATCGAGGCAGACCAGGTGCGGCAGCGCGGGCAGGCCGTCCTGCTGGGCCGTCTCGGTCAGCACGCAGGAGATCTCCAGTGTCTCGATGATCCAGCGCAGGCGCGCGGAGGGATGGCCGATCTCGAGCGGCACGTAGGCGGCTCCCGCCTTGAGCACGGCGAGCACGGCCGCGAGGAGGTCCGGCCCGCGGCGCAGGTGGATTCCGATCAACGATCCCGGGCCGGCGCCAAGGCGCACCAGGTGATGAGCCAGGCAGCTCGCCCGCTCGTCAAGAGCGCCGTACGTGAGGGCTGAGCCGGGCCAGACGGCGGCGACCGCATCGGGGGTCCGGCGCGCCCAGACCTCGAACGGCTGATGGATCAACCGGGGGGCGGCGGGACCCTCGTCGCGCGCCGCCGCGGTGTCGTTCCACTCGATCACGAGCTGGTGGCGCTCCGCCTCCGAGAGCAGCAGCAGATCCCGGAGAGCCTGCTCCGGCCATTCGTCGATGCTGGCAAGTAAACTGCCGAGATGTCCGAGCAGGCGTAGCGCCGAATTCTCGTCAATGCGTGCGCGGTCGGAGGTCAACCGCAAGGAGATGTGGTCCGCCGCCGTGAGGGCGAGGGTCAGGGGATAGTTGGTGCTCTCGAAGCTGTGCAGGTTGCCGATCCGCACGCCGTTGGAACCACCCGCTCCGGCGTTTGGGTAGTTCTCGAACACGTAAAGCGTCTCAAACAGCGGCGAGCCCGCCGGGACCTCGCTCCAGCGCTGGATCTGGGCCAACGGAGCCTGCTCGAATTCCTGGCGGGCGAGCTGGCGCTCCTGGAGGCGTTGCAGCCAAGGCCCCAAAAGCTCGGCGCCGTCGACCCTCACCCGCACCGGCAGGGTGTTGATGAACATGCCGACCATGGTTTCGACACCCGGCAGGGCCGCAGGACGGCCGGAAACCACATTGCCGAAGACCACGTCCTCCTCCCCGCTGTAGCGGCTCACGAGCGCTGCCCAGGCGCCGAGGGTGACGGTCTGCAAGGTCAGCTTGTGCCGCGACGCCAGGGTCTGGAGGCGTGCCGTGATCTCGCGGGACACCTGGAGCCCATGCTCGGCGTAACCCGCAGCTCCATCGACCCGCGCCGGGCGGTCGATGCCCAGAGCGTTGGGGGCGGTAAACCCCGCGAGCTCGCCGCGCCAGAAGGGCTCGGCCCGCGAGGAATCCTGCTTCCGCAGCCAGGCGACATAGTCGCTGAACGGACGCACCGGCGGCAAGGATGAGGATGCAGGAGCCGCGTACACCGACTGCAGCTCCTGCACCAGGAGCGGGAGCGACCAGCCGTCCGAGAGCAAATGGTGAAAGGTCCAGATGAATCCTTGCTCGCGGACGAAGCGGATCAGGGAGAAACGCATCAGCGGCGCCTCGCTCAAGGGCCGAGGCGTAAGCCGCTCGCGATGCCGCAGCTCTTCGAACCGGCTCTGCTGCTCCTCTACGGAGAGACGGCTCCAGTCCAGCTCCTGCCAGGGCAAGGCGACCTTCTTGTGCACCACCTGCAAGGGCTCGGCAAACCCATCCCAGAGGAACGCCGTGCGCAACAAACCGTGGCGTTCGAGGAGCCTCTCCCAAGCCTGCCGGAACCGACGTGTATCGAGATCCGCCGGAAGCGTGCAGGTGACCTGGGTGACATAGACCCCGGACTCGGGCGCCATCAGGCTGTGGAACAGCATGCCGCTCTGCAGCGGCGTGAGCGGGTAGACGTCTTCGATGTCCTTCAGGGGGAGCAGAGCTGCCAGCTTTTCAAAGCTGCGGGCATCGA
>DATHUD010000018.1:0-39250 GCA_035462575.1 Thermoanaerobaculia bacterium
GACTCCCTCGTGGCGGCTCTCGGTTACGATCCCGAGGACGTCGACTTCCTGCTGTTCGCCGGCGAGGCCCTCGCTCCCCCATTTCCCGAGGTGGACGGTTCACCCGTGGCCCTCACCCGCGAGGAGCTTCGGGGCCTCGACCGGGCCGTCCTGTCCGCGGGCTGGGCCGTGGTCCAGGCGCTCCGGGCCGAGCTGCGGCGCTGGAATCGGAAAGGGAAGGCCGATGCGGACCGCCGGGAAGCCGGGAAACTCTGGGTGTGGCTGAAGGCCGAGAGCCGCGAGGGGCGGCGCGAGCTGGTCGAGTGCTTCCCCGAGTTGTGGAGCTGGGCATTGGCCGTGCGCCTTTGCGAGGAGAGCGTGCGTGCCGCGGCGCGTCGGGCGGAGGCAGCTCTGGAGTTGGCCGATCTCGCTCTCTTTGTCGTCCGCCGGGTGCCGGGCAGCGAAGCCTGGCGCTCCCGGCTTCAGGGCTTTGCCTGGGCTTTCGTCGCCAACGCGCGGCGCGTGGCCAATGACTTCGATGGGGCCGATCACGCCTTTGCGCGGGCCTGGGAGCTCTGGCAGGCCGGGGCCGGTTCTGAGTCCGATCTTCTCCCCGAGTGGCGCCTGCTGGATCTGGAAGCCTCGCTACGGCGGGAGCAACAGCGATTTCCGGAGGCGTTGGATTTGCTCCGTCGCGCCAGAGAGCTCTGTGGTGACGACAAGCTCTCCATGGCACGCATTCTCTTGAAGAAGGAGCACATTCTCGAACAGATGGGTGACATCGAAGGCGCGCTTAACACCCTCACTGAGGCCGCCCCGGTTGTCCAGGAGTCAGGAGATTCACGACTGCGTTTCCTCCACCTCTTCAAGATCGCGAACAACTTGTGGCACCTGGGACGTTACTCGGAAGCCGCGGAAAGGCTTCCAAAGATTCGTGATCTGGCATTGCAGCAGGCCAATGAGTTAGATCTGGTCCGTGTTTTATGGCTGACTGCGCGGATACAGTCCGGGCAAGGGAAAGCGGAGGAGGCTACAGCCACGCTGGAGCAGGTTCGACGGGACTTTGCCGCGCGTGATCTCCCTTACGATGCAGCACTCTCCTCTCTCGAGTTGGCGCTCCTCTGGCTTAAGGCAAACCGCACTGCCGAGGTGCGGGAGCTGGCGCTCGGCATGGCTTGGATCTTCACCTCGAAAAAGATCCATCGTGAGGCGATCGCGGCGCTGACTCTGTTCTATGAGGCTGCGCGGCAGGAGACCGCCACCTTGGAGTTGACGCGGAGCGTGATCGCAAGGATCGAAGAGGTGAGGCGCTCGGCCCCTCGCGATAAGGAAAGAGGCCGAGGATGATCGGCTACGGACGGCAACGGCCATCCGGGTCGATGTTGCAGCCTGTGTCCGTCCGGATCGTGGGCTCGGGTGGAATGGGAGCGCCGGGCGCGCAGAGGCCGCTCGGATCGATGTTGCAGCCTGTCTTGCTTCCCTCGCCCACGAGAAAACCTAAGGCCCGTCCGAGGAGATCCAGCAAGGACGAGGCGGAGATTTCCGTGGCTCGGGGGCTTCCCGGTCGGGGACTGGCGGACGCGGTCCATGGGAAGAGCAGGACGGCGGCGAGCAGGAGGACGACGGTCTTGCGGCGGAATCGGATGCGGGTCATGGCGGCTCCTGGGAGAGCGCTCCGGCCCGGTCCCCATTGGCCGCGCGGGCGCGTCTCCGGGAAAAGGTGGACCCGGGAACCATAGCGTATGTGGAGACCACGAAAGGGGCTTGCGTAATGGCGAAGCGAGAGGATCCGGAGGTGCGGCGGCTGGTCGTGGTCTTCCTGCGCGCGCACGCCAAGATGAAGCAGTCGGATCTGAGCCGGGCTTCCGGGGTGGCCCAGGCCGACATTTCCCGGTTCGAGAGCGGCAAGCAGGTGCCTTCCGAGGAGGCCCTGCGCCGGATCGCAAAGGGGGTTCAGGTCCCTTGGGAGCACGTGATCCACCTCCGCCGCTTCTACGCCGTCGGCCTGGCCGCCGGGCCGCGCCGGAGGGGGATCCCCACAGCCGACCAGACGTCTCTGGAGCGCACCATCCTGAGCTCCGCGCTCCTCGCCCTCTCCCCGTATCTCATGGAGCTCGAAGCCGGGCGGGAGACGCCGCCGCCTCCCGAGGTGGCCCGGCGCGAGGCGAGGGAGATCTGGACGGCGCTCGAGCGCTTTCCGATTCGAAAGCGCCGAAAGATGATCGAGCCGAGCCTTCACGCCTCCCGGAGCTGGGCTCTCGCCGAGCAGATCTGGAAAGCGAGCGAGCGGGCCGCGCCGCACCGGCCGGAGGAGGCAAAGGAGCTCGCGGACCTCGCGCTCTGGATCGCCGCGCGCGTGCCGGGGGATGCGCCCTCTCCTCCCTCGGCCCCGACTCCGAAAGAGCATGAAAAGCTCTCGTAGAATTTTCCAGCGGCTCTCAGAATCTTCGAACGCCTCGCAGAAGATTCGAGCGCCTCACAGACCTTTCAAACGCTTTGCAGAATCTTCGAACGCCTCTCAGAAGATTCAAGCGCGTCTCAGAACCTTCAAGTGCGCCACAGAACCTTCCAAGGGCTCGCAGAAGACTCAAGCGCCTCACAGATCCTTCCAGCGTGCCGCAGAGCTTTCCAACGGCTCACCGAAGCCTCGGCGTCTCACAGAAGATTCAAACGCCTCTCAGAACCTGCCAACGGCTCACAGAATCTTCGAACGCTTCATGGAAGCTTCGAGCGCCTCACCGATCCTTCCAACGGTTCACCGAATCTTCCAACGCTTCACAGAAGGCTTAAGCGGCGCTCAGAACCTTCCACGCGCCGCCGAGGCTTCCTGCGGCTCGCAGAATCTTCCAACGTCCTACAGAAGATTCCAGACGTTCCCCAAAGCCTGAGGCGCGCGATCGAACCTTCCAACGGCTCACCGAATCTTCCAGCGCCTCCTGGAAGGTTCTGTGAGCCGCTCGAAAGCTATGCGGCGCGCCGGAAGGTTCTGAGCGCCGCTGGAATCTTCGACGTGCCGCCGAAAACCATGGCGCGCCTCGGACGATTCTACGGCTCGCCGAGTCTTACTTCGAAGGGTTCGGCTTGCGCAGGGAGGCGACGAAATCTTCGGTGGAGGAGCGCCGGGAGGCGAGGCCGGGCGGAGAAATGCGCCAGCCGTCGCCGTCGGTCGTCAAGGCGGGGGCATCTTCCAACTCGCCGCGGACGAGGACGAGGACGCAGCCCTGGAAATGCTCGCGGAGAAGGTCTTTCAAAACAGGTGCTCCGCGCAGGGGCTTGACCGCCACGGCTCTCCCCTCCCCCACCGCGACGGCGCGCAGCACGCCGAGGTCCGCGGCAGCGCCCAGGGTTTCCGGAACGGGCTCAGGAGTCGCGCCGAGCTCCAGCCAGCCGACCCGCATCCCCAGGGAACGCGCCGCTTCGATCAGAGGGTGGAAGATTTCCGGACGGTCTTCGACCCGCAGGAGGTAGGGGGTCTTCATGCATCCTCCTTGTAGAGGAGGATCTCTTCGCGCTCGCGCCGGAATTCCTCCTCGTCTTTCGCCCAGCCCGCGATCCAATCCCCCAGGCCCTCTCCGCTTTCGATCGCTTCGCGGCACTCGGGGCCGCCGGTCAGGAGGTCGATCGCGGGGCGGTCGGAGACGAATTCATAGGGGGCGTGGCGCCAGGCGAATTCGCCGGGGGAGAGCTTGCGGATCTCGTCCAGCAATTCGACCCCGGTGCGGTAGGAGGGGAAGGCGTCCGGGTCCGTCACCACCAGCTCGACGCCGCCGCAGACGCGGCCCTTGTGCTTCTGGAACTGCGGCCGGAAGTACGTGGGCACGAAGGCGATGCCGGGGAGGCCGCGGGCGGCGAGGCGGTCGGCGAGCGCGGCCGGCTCGAGGTGCGGGGCGCCGGTGAGCTGGAACGGGCGCGTGGTGCCGCGCCCCTCGGAGAGCTCGGTGGCTTCGACGAGGCAGCCGCCCGGATAGACGAGGGCCGCGGCCGTCGTCGGCATGTTGGGCGACGGCGCGATCCACGGCAGGCCCGTCTCTTCCCACGTCATCCCGCGGCGCCAGCCTTCCATCTCCCAGACGCGGATTCCTTCCGGGAGCCCGCGGCGCATCGCTTCGAGGAGCATCAGCTCGCCCAGGGTCAGCCCGTGGCGGACGGGGAGGATGAAGGCGCTCACGAAGGATTCGTATCCCGGCCTGGGGAGGTCGCCCTCGACAACCACGCCGCCCAGCGGGTTCGGGCGGTCGAGCACCCAGACTTCGCACCCGGCGGCCAACGCGGCCTCGGCGGCCCACACGGCGGTCGCGGCATAGGTGTAGTAGCGCGAGCCCACGTCTTGAAGATCGACGAGGAGGAGGTCCAGGCCCGCGAAGGCGCAGGGGCACGGCCGCAGGGTCTTTTCGGAGTCGCCGTAGAGGGAGACGAGGGGCGCGCCCGTCCACGGATCCTGGCCCCCTTCGGAGGCCACCATGTCCTGCTCGATGCCGTAGTAGCCGTGCTCGGGGCCGAAGAGCGCGCGCGGCGGGCCGGCCGGGCTCGCGGCGAGCGCGCGGTGGATCAGCCGGCAGTCGCGCGAGATCGAGGCGCCGTGGGCGAGCACGCCGTAGCGCCGCCCGGCGAGGACGGACGGGTCGGCGAGGAGGCGGTCGAGGCCGGTCGCGACTCTCACGCGTCCCTCCGGAAGCTGCCGGTGCGGCCGCCGCTTTTGGCTTCCAGGCGCAGGTCGGTGATGACGGCGCCGCGCTCCAGGGCCTTGACCATGTCGTAGAGGGCGAGGGCGGCCGTGGAGCAGGCGACGAGCGCCTCCATCTCGGCGCCGGTCCGGGCGGTGACGACGATGTGGCTCCGGATCTCGACGCCTTCGGGGATGGGCTGGATGTCGATCTCCACCTGGTCGAGCGGGATCTGGTGCGCGAGCGGGATCAGCTCCGGGGTCCGCTTGGCCGCCTGGATGCCGGCCAGACGGGCGACGGCGAAGGCATCCCCCTTGGGGAGGTTGGCGAGCCGGATCAGGGTCTGGGCGGAGAGCAGCACCCGGCAGGAGGCTTCGGCGACGCGCCGGGTGACGGGCTTCTCGGAAACGTCCACCATGTGGGCGTTGCCTTGCGAATCGAGGTGGCTGAAGGAACCTTGCGAGCTCATCGGAAACGGGGCCTCCAAAGGTGGCCGTATGCTAGCATCCTGGCATCTTGGAACCGAGGCGGCTGGCCATCGTGATGCCTACCTTGAACGAGGAGGGCACGCTCTGCCGCTTTCTGCCCGCGGCGCTCGCTCTGGCCGACGAGGTCGTGGTCTCGGACGGCGGAAGCACGGACAACACGGTCGCGAAGGCCCGGGAGATGGGCGCCCGCGTGGTGACCGGCCCGCCGGGGCGCGGCGGCCAGTTGAACCGCGGCGCCCAAGCCGCCACGGCCGACCTCCTTCTCTTTCTGCACGCGGACACGACGCTCCCCGAGGGCGCCGCCCGCGCGGTGCGCGAGGCCGTGGCAAACGGGGCCTTCGGCGGCGGCTTCCTTCTTCGCTTCGACGTGGACCGCCCGCTGCAGCGGCTGGGCGAGCGGCTGATCAATCTCCGCACCCGCTGGACCCGCCTCCCCCTGGGCGATCAGGCCCAGTTCGCGACGCGCGAGGCGTTCGACCGGCTCGGCGGCTTCGCGGACTGGCCGATCCTCGAAGACCTGGACTTCGCCCTGAAGCTGCGCCGCACGAAGCGGCTCGCCCTGATCGAAGCCCCGGTGACGACCGGCGCGCGCCGCTTCCTCGAGCAGGGAACGGTGCGGACCGTGGCCACGAATTGGCTGATCTGGCTACTTTTCTTCTTCGGGGTTTCTCCGCACCGCCTGGCCCGGCTCTACCGGCACATTCGGTAAAAACCTCACCCCTGTCCCCTCTCCTATCGCCCCCCCTTCCGCCAGGAGAGGGGGACGATTCAGAACCGGTGGTGCTTGTAGGGTGCGCTGTGCGCACGTGTTGCTTCCACACCCTCCCCGTGCGCACAGCGCACCCTACGGCAAAATCGCTCATAGGCGTCCCCCTCTCCCGGCCGGCGGGGGGCGATGGGAGAGGGGACAGGGGTGAGGTCCCAAAACAACGAAGCCCCATGGCGACCGGGGCGCCACAGGGCTCGTCGTTGCTCGATTTTCGCGGGGAGGATCGCCGGCGCTACTTGCGGCCGCGCTTCTTGGTGTTGATCGCTTCCTTCAGGTCCTTGCCCGCCTTGAAGCGGACGCTCTTGCTCGCCTTGATGCTGATCGACTCGCCGGTCGCGGGGTTGCGGCCCTTGCGGGCGGCGCGCTCGCCGACGGCGAAGCTGCCGAAGCCGGGCACTTTCGCGCCCTCGCCGGCCTTGAGGGAGTCGCGGATCGCGTCGAAGACGGCGTCGAACGCCTCGACCGCCTGCCTGCGAGTCAGGCCCTCCACGCGGTCCACAATGCTATTCACCAGGTCTGCCTTGCCAGCCATTCCCTCTCCTCCTTGAAGTCGTTTTTTTGAACGAAAGTGACTGGCAGAAACGATAAGCCAACGGAGGGGGGGCCGTCAATACGCCGAAGCCCCTTGAAGCCCCTTAAACAGGGGATTTGACGAGCACGCTGACGGAAAAGCCGTCGTGGTCCCCGCCGGTCAGCACGCGCCACGTCCCCGGCCCCGTCACACCGCTCGCGACCGGGGGCTCGAGGAGCCCTTCGAGAGGGAGCGGAGCAAAGCCCGGGGTCGTTGCCAGAAAGCGTGCCACCACGTCCTCGTTCTCCTCTTTTTCGAGCGAGCAGGTGATGGCCACGAGGAGGCCGCCGGGAGCAACCAGGGGGGCCGCTCCGAGGAGGAGGCGCAGCCCCTGCTGCGTCAAGCGGCCGATCTCGGGCTCGCTGATCCTCCACTTGAGCTCCGGATGGCGGCGCAGCGTGCCCGTGCCCGTGCACGGCAGGTCGAGCACGACGCGGTCGAACGGCCCGCGGAATGAGGGCACGCCCGCGTCGGCCACGGCGAGCGGCAGAGGGCGGCGCAGGCGTTTCAGGTTCGCGCGGAGCGCGGAGAGGCGCGCGATCGAGACATCGGCCATCACGGGCCGGATCTGCGGCTCGCAGGCGAGCGGAGAGAAGGTCTTTCCGCCCGGCGCCGCGGCGGCGTCCAGGATCGTCTCTCCCGGCCGGGGCGGCGGGATCAGCGCGGCGGCCTGGCTCGCTTCGTCCTGAATGTAGAAGTCGCCGCGGGCGAACGCCGCCGAGGCCATGGGATTCCCCCGGCGCACGGTGAGCCCGAGGGGGGAGAGCGAGGCGGGCTCGACCTCCAGGCCCTCGTCGATCAGCGTCTCGGCCAGGAGCTCGCGGCCGCCGCGGTCGCGGAAGGCGAGGAGCTGGAGGGGCTTGCCGCGGTTGTTGGCGTCCAGGAGCTCGAGCGTCCGCGCGCGGCCGAAGCGCTCGAGCCAGCGGGCGACCAGGAAGTCGGGGTGGCTCTTCTCGATCGCGAGGCGCCGCACGGGATCGGCCTCGCGGACCGGCCAGTCTTCGAGGCTCGGCGTGCGCGCGATCGACCGCAGCACGCCGTTGACGAAGGAGGCGCCCCCCTTGTGCGTGACCTGGTGCGCCTGCTCCACCGCCTCGTGAACGGCCGCGTGCGCGGGGATGCGGTCGAGGAACAGGAGCTGGTAGGCGCCGATGCGCAGCGGTGTCTGGAGGACCGGCTCGATCTGGTCGAAGCGCCGGTTGCTCGCCGCGGCGATCACCTGGTCGAGCCGGCGCAGCCAGCGCAGCGATCCCATCACCAACTCGCGCAGCAATCCCTGGTCTCGCTCGTCGAAGCGCTCGAGGGCGGTCTGCAGGTAGGAGTCGACCGGCGCGAGCGACTGGAGGGTCCGCTCGAGCACCCAGGCGGCGGCGGAGCGCACGTTGTCCTGCGGGGTGCGGCGAGGAGGCATGCGCCGGCTGTGGCCTGAACCGGTCTGGGAGGCGGGTGGAGCGGTGGAGCGGCGTTTGGACATGCCCCGGGCGCTCAGTCGAAGCGCTCTCCGGCGCGCAGACGCTCTCCGTTCAGGAAGTCGGCGGCCTTGAGAGGCCGCTTGCCCGGGCGCTGCAGCTCTTCCACGCCCAGCACCGTGCCGTCCCCGCAGGCGACCGCGAGGAGGCCGTCGCGGAGGCCCAGGAGCGTGCCCGGCTCGCCGTCTCCCCCGTCCCCAATACCGGCTTCGAGAGGCCGCGCGCGCACGATCTTCACGGGTTGAGCCTTCAAGGACGCGGCCATCCCCGGCCAGGGCGTGTAGGCGCGCAGCCGGTCGGACAGCTCGCGGGCGGTCCGGCTCCAGTCCGCCCGGCCGCTCTCGCGGGTGAGGCGCGGGGCGTAGGTGATCCCTTCCGAAGGCTGCGGCCGGGGCGTGAGGTTCCCCCGCTCCAACTCGTCGAGCGTGCGCACCACGAGGCGCCCGCCCATTTCCGAGAGCCGGCGGGAGAGCTCGCCCGCGGTCTCGTCCGGTCCGATCTCGGTCTCCTCCTGCAGGAGGATGGGTCCGGAGTCGAGCCCCGCCTCCATGAGCATGGTGGTCGCGCCGGTCCGCGTCTCCCCGGCGGCGACCGCGGCCTGGATGGGCGAGGCGCCGCGGTATTTCGGGAGGAGCGAGGCGTGGAGGTTGATCGAGCCGCGCGGGGGGATGGCAAGAAGGTCGCGCGGGAAGATCTGCCCGAAGGCCACGACGATCGCCACGTCAGGCGCGAGCTCGCGCATGCCGGCCAGAAACTCCGGCTCGCGCACCTTCTGCGGCTGCACGACGTCGAGCCCGTGCTCGCGCGCCCACCGGGCGACCGGCGGATCCTCCAGCCGCTGCCCGCGCCCGGCCGGCTTCGACGGCTGCGTCACGACGCGCACCGGAGCCCTCCCCGCCGCGACGAGGGCGGCCAGAGTGGGGACGGCAAATTCCGGGGTTCCGAAAAAGACGAGGCGCTCGATCGCCGGCATGGCGCGAAGGATAGCACCCTCACCCCGGCCCTCTCCCATCGCCCCCCCGCCTGCCGGGAGAGGGGGTCTTGAAACGAAAAACGCCCCGCCTTGCGGCGGGGCGTCAGAGGACCGGCAGGGGCCGGACGGGCCTACTCGATGACGTTGTTGACCACGAACCGGCGCTTGCCGACGTAGGTCGTCGCACCGAAGTTGTCCGTCACCAGCGCTTCGATGAAGTGCTGGCCGTTCGCGAGCTTCGTGGTGTCGAGCGAGAATTCCCAGCCGGCGGCGGAGCTCTCCGGATAGCCCGGGTAGAGGGAGGGGACCTCGGCGCGGGCGAAGCCGATCGTGGCGTCGCCGATCGTGTGGCCGTCGACGAGGATGGTGACGGTGTGGACGCCCTCCCAATCGAGAGCCCAGCCGGAGGACTGGACCACGCCGTTGTACAGCAGGCCGCGGCGCGGCAGGTCGATGTCGCCGAAGGAGTTTTCGTTGGCCACGTCCTGGTCGCAGAGGAAGGTCACCGGGATCTCGGCGATGGTGCGCACCTGGTCGGCGTGGTCGCCGGCCCGCACGGTCAGCACGTGGCTGCCCGGGGTGTAGGCGAAGAACTGGAGGAGAACGCCGACGTCCAGCACGAAGCGGAAGCCGCTGTGCGGGCTGTCTTTGAGGCCGGGGAAGATGCGCTCGACGTCGAGCCGGCGGATGCCGTAGCAGTCGGACAGGCCGCCCTCGGGGCTCGAGAACCGGCAGTCGGTCTCGGAGTTGGCCCACACGGCGCGGTCGATCATCAGCTCGACGTAGCCGATGCCGTAGTCGTCGTCCTGCACGCCGGCGTCCAGGGCGTGGCCGGAGACCACGCTGTAGCGGCGGGCCGGATCGTTCAGGTCGCAGTTGCCGCGCAGCTCCGCCTGGGCTTTGGGGAACTCGATCGCGCCGAACGGCGCCAGGTTGTGGGCCACGTTCAGGAACTGGAAGACCCGCGGCACCAGGGTGACGAGCTCGCCCGCGCGGCTCTTGACGCGGATGGAGACCGTGTGGAGGCCGTTCAAATAACGGGTCGTGTCCAGCTCGTAGGCGAAGCCCGGGAGAGCGGAGTCGGGATAGCCCGGGAACCGCTCGGTGACGCCCGCCCGGGCGCGCTGGTAGGACGCCCGGCCGGCCACGAGGCCGTCCACCAGGACGTCCACGGACTCGATGCCGTTGTCGTCCAGGGCCCATCCGTGCAGGGGCAGGAGCCCCGCGCCGGAGTTGCCGCCCCCCACCTTGCCTCCGAACGAGCCGAACGGCTGGGCCGCCCAGGCAGACACGGAAGACAGCAGGGCCAGAGAAAACGCTGCAAGGATGACGTTGCGCCTCATCGCTCCAATCTCCTCCACATCGTGGGAAGCCGCCGCAGGACGCGAATTGTCCGGCTACCTTTGAAGTATTACGTGAACTTTCCGGCATTCTACGGGCATTGCCGGGGAAAAGTCAATCATTGGAGTTCTTCTATATGCGAGATCGCGTGGGGGAGAAGGAGGAACACGGACGAGCACGGACAGGCACGGACTGACAAGGACGAACACGGGGGCGGGCTTGATCGTCCGTGGTGGTCCGTGTGGGTCCGTGCTCGTCCGTGTCTCTTCTTCTAACCCCCCAGCCCCTGAAGATGCGCCTCGACCAGCAGCGGCAGGTTCCCGAGGTCGTACCCTCCTTCGAGCACCGCGAGCACCCGCCCTCCGCAGACCTCCTCCGCCAGCTCGCGCATCCACTCCCCCCAGCTCCGGAACCCGTCGATCGTCACCCGCATCCCTCCCAGGGGATCGTTCTGCCAGGCGTCGAATCCCGCGGAGAGAAGAAGGATGTCCGGCGAAAAGCTCCGCAGCGCGGGGATGACCGTGCCCCGGATCGCCTCGGCGTATCCGTCGTCTCCCGTGCCGGCGGGGAGGGGGACGTTGAGCGTGGCCCCAACGCCTGCTCCGAGGCCGGTTTCGGAGGCGGCCCCGGTGCCCGGGTAGAAGGGATACTGGTGGGTGCTCACATAGAAGATATCCGCCCGGGTCTCGAAGAGGTGCTGGGTGCCGTTGCCGTGGTGGACGTCGAAGTCGAAGATGGCGACCCGGGAGGCGCCGTGGCGGCGGAGGAGGTGCTCCGCGGCCACGGCCACGTTGTTGAAGAAGCAGAATCCCATCGCGGCCTCCCGCTCCGCGTGGTGCCCGGGCGGACGGACGGCCGCGAAGGCGCTCCCGCCGGAGGCCACGCGGCCGGCCGCGGCGAGGGCCGTCTCGACCGCGGCCCAGGCGGCTTCCCAGGTGCCGGGCGAGAGCGGGTTGTCCGCCGAGTCCAGGAGCGAGTCGCCGCGCTCGGCGGCGCGCTCGAAGCGGCCTACGTAGCCCTCGTCGTGCACGGCGAGCACGGCCTCGCGGGCGGCGGCGCGGATCTCCTCTCCCGACGCGGTCTCGACGAGGGGAAAGCCGCGGCCCCGGAGGTGTTCCACCACCCCCGAGAGCCGCTCGGGCCGTTCCGGATAACCGCGGGGCGCGCGGTGCGCGAGGCAGCGGGAATCGGTGTGGATCGGGATCATGGCCGGATCATATAAGCCTCATCTCGAAGGCAGCGGCATCCCGAGCCTCCTTTCGAGCAGCCGCCTCGCCCGGGAGACGACCGTGTCCACCGTGCTCGGAGCGAGCCGTCCCTCGGCGCTCGCGATCTCGCGGCTCGTCCATCCTTCGAGGAAGGCGAGGTGGAGGATGCGCAGGTTGCGCCTCCGGTTGCCCTGGCCGAAAGCCGAGGCGGCGACGGCGCGGCAGCGCGCGAGAAACAGTCGCCGCCTCTCCGCCCGGAGGAGCCGGTCCTCGGGGCTCGCGCCGGGATCGGCCGTCCGCTCGGCCAAGAGGCCTTCGCAGCCGTAGAGCGGGACCAGGCGGATTCTCGCGTGCCGGCCCGCCCGGTGGGCCCGGACCTCGTCGATCGCCACGCGCTCGGCGATCTTCATCAGGTAGGTGACGAGCAGATCCCGGTTCTCGACCCCGCGGTCCATCTGCCTCAAGCCGCGCGCAAGGAGGCGGAAATAGACCTCCTGGACCATCTCCTCCACCCGTTCGGGCGGACGCTCGACCCCGGCCCTCCGCAGGAGGGTGCGGATCCGGATCTTCAGCCGCTTGCCGTGATGGCGGACCAGCTCCTCCCACAGCGCTTCGCCGGCCTTCTCCCAAGAGCTCCGCCGCAAGACACGGCGGTCCGTCAATGTACCCATGTTCCTTTTCTCCTAGGGGGGTTAGCCCGGGAGAAAAGGCGACGCCTGCGAGCGACGGCGGCCCGTCTTTCGATTCTTCGTTCCGAAACCCGGGCACGTTTATACCCGGTTGGGGGAACCGCCGCAAGAGGGATCCGATCTTCGCAGAACCCTGTTGACACGCCAGGGGAGGTTCCGTACCATAGGCGCTCCTTTGGCGGCGGGGAGGTTAGCTCAGCGGTTAGAGCACCTGCCTTACACGCAGGGGGTCGCGGGTTCAAATCCCTCACCTCCCACCGAAGCGTGAAGCCGTCCTCGGAAATGCGGGGCTGTAGTTCAGTTGGATAGAACGCCGGCCTGTCACGCCGGAGGTCGCGGGTTCGAGCCCCGTCGGCCCCGCCACTTCTAGCCTGGAGATTTCGATGCGCGACAAGATCAAGTTGGTCTCGACGGCCGGTACCGGCTACTTCTATACGACGACCAAGAACAAGAAGCTCTCGACCGAGAAGCTGCGGATGAAGAAGTACGACCCCAAGGTCCGCAAGCACGTCGAATTCGTCGAAGAGAAGCTGCGCTAGACACGCGCTCCCCCGCTTCTCTCGTCCTGGCCCCCGGTCCTCGGGGGCCTTGGTGTTTTTGGGCTTCTCCTTTCGTGCCAGAATACGCGCAGAGCGGGGCTGCCCCCCGCCCGCAAGCGCCTTCGAGCTGTCCGCGGCGGCAAGCCGCAGCACACGCGCCGCCGCATCCTGACCCAACGAGAGAGAGAAGGAGGGAAGTCACGATGCCTCAGCAACTACCCCCGCTGCCCTACGCATTCGACGCGCTCGAGCCCCACATCGACGCCAAGACGATGGAGATCCACCACGACAAGCACCACGCGACCTACGTCACCAAGCTGAACGAGGCGCTGGCCAAGCGCCCCGAGCTCGAGAACCGGCCGCTCGAGGAGCTCCTGCGCGGCATCAACGA
The DNA here is from genome assembly GCA_035462575.1 of Thermoanaerobaculia bacterium. Classification (GTDB taxonomy): domain Bacteria; phylum Acidobacteriota; class Thermoanaerobaculia; order Multivoradales; family UBA5704; genus DATARR01. Next base: position 13,082 of record DATHUD010000018.1, read on the forward strand.
GGTGCCGGAGGACATCCGCACGGCCGTGCGCAACCACGGCGGCGGTCACCACAACCACAGCCTCTTCTGGGAGATCATGGGCCCCGGCGGGGGCGGCAATCCCACGGGCGACCTGGCCCAGGCCATCGAGCGCGACTTGGGCGGCTTCCAGGCCTTCAAGGAGAAGCTGACCAATGCAGCGGCCAACCAGTTCGGCTCCGGCTGGGGCTGGCTCGTGTCGGACGGCGGCAAGCTCGACGTCATCGCCCGCCCGAACCAGGACAGCCCGCTCATGGAGGGGAAGACCCCGATCCTGGGCGTCGACGTCTGGGAGCACGCCTACTACCTGAAGTACCAGAACCGCCGCCCCGACTACCTCGCCGCCTGGTGGAACACCATCGACTGGAAGGCGGCGGCAAGCCGCTACTCCCGCGGCCGCGGCTAGCGCCAAGCCCCTCTTTTCCCCCCTTTCCACCTCGACAGGGCTCCTTTTTCCGGAGTCCTGTCCCGTTTTTGGCCTCTGAAGCACCCGCCCCCCGAACCTCTAAATTTTGGTTATAGAGAAGTTTGCACCTCCATGCTCACTCAATGGGCAGCGCCGCGCCCTTTCGTTGGCGCACTACCAAGTTTTTTTCAAGTATGGTCACTCTACAATGTGTTCAACAGACGAGGCGGAGAAACAACCCCGCACCAAGGAGAGAGACGGCCATGGCCAATATCGACCGCAGCAGCATTCAGGATTTCCGGCGCGAGGAGAGGCATCTGACCAAGGTCTTCAAGGCGTTGTCGGACGGCACCCGGCAGGAGATCCTCCGGTTGCTCGAGAATCATCAGCGGACCGTTGGAGAGATCGTCGGGAACTTCAATCTTTCCCAGCCTACGATCTCGCGCCACCTGTCGGTTCTCAAGGAAGCGGACCTGGTCGTCGACCAGCGCCAGGGCCAGAATGTCATCTACCGCCTCAATGATTCGGCACTGTCGACTTCGATGCAGGAGTTCTTCGGTCAGTTCCGCAGTTGCCAGGAAGTAATGCGCTAAAGCGCGGTCTGCCTCGGCGGATGCCCGGAGCGCCCGGCCGTGATGGGGGCCGCTCCGGGACTGCCGCTTTGCAGCCCGGCTCCCGCTCTGTATAATCCCCCTCCGCGACGGAAGGGGGCGGCCTGACCCTCCTCGCGGCATTCCTGTTTCTTTCCTTGGCGGTGTAGCTCAGTTGGTTAGAGCGAGCGGCTCATAACCGCTAGGTCATGGGTTCGAGTCCCGTCACCGCCACCATTATCAGCCAGTATCAGCCAGCTCATGGAGATCTTCGACATCCTGGAGGCGTTCTTCCGGGTCGAAGCCCCCCTGCGCCCGGGAGACGGCGTGGTCGCGGCCTTTTCGGGCGGCCCCGACTCGACCGCCCTCCTCCTGGGGCTCGCGCGGCTCGCCTCGCGCCGGGGGATCCGCGTCGTCGCCGCCCATCTCGATCATGCCGTGGATTCCGGCTCCGGGGAGCGGGCCCGGCAGGCTGCGCGCCTGGCCGCCACCCTCTCCACCCCGTTCGTGACCGCCCGGCGCGACGTGCCGGCTCTCCGCCGCGCCGGGGAGAGCCCGGAGGCCGCGGCCCGAAGGCTGCGCTACGGCTTTCTGGAGGAGGTCCGCCGGGAGACGGGCTCCCGCTTCATCGCGACGGCGCACCACCGGGACGACCAGGCCGAGACGGTGCTCCTGCGGCTCCTCTTCGGGAGCGGCGTCCTCGGTCTCTCGGGAATCCGGCCCGTGCACGGCGCGGTCGTCCGCCCGCTTCTGGCGCTCCCCCGGGCCGAGCTCGCCCGCGCCGTGCGCGCGGCGGGGCTCTCCCCCGTCGACGATCCCACGAACCGCGACCTCGCCGCGCCGAGGAACCGGCTGCGCCATTCGGTCCTCCCCCGCCTCGCGGCGGAGGACTCCGGGCTCCCCGCCCGCCTCGCCCGGCTCGCCGGGAAGGCCGCCCGCGCCACGGAGGCGGTCGAGCGCCGGTTGGGCGCAGAGCTCTCGCCCCGGGAGGTCCCCGGCGGGATCGCCGTCGGCCGGCGGGAGCTCGAAGAGATGCCGGAATCCCTCCTGCCGTTCGCGCTCGCGAGGCTCCACCGGAAGGCCGGGGCCCCCTACCCGGCGGGGGCCGCGGCGCGGGCCGAGCTGCTGCGCCAGATCGCCCGCGGCGGGGCCGGGTGCGACTGCGGCGACGGCTGGCGCTGGGTGGCCGCGGGAGACCTCCTCGTGCTCGCGCGCCGCGAAGAGCGCGAGCGAGTGCCTCACTTCACATATACTCGGGAGGTTCCGGGAGAGTTGGACATCCCGGAGCTCGCCGTCAGGGTCGGTTTGAGGCGCGTTCCCGTCGAGCCGTGGATGTTTACGGGCTCTTCCTGCCGCGCCGGTCTGTCGCTCCCCCTGGCGGACGGAGACCGCGTCACGGTCCGCAACCGGCGCCCCGGGGATCGTCTCCATCCTCTGGGAGCGAGCGGCAGCCGGCGGCTCAAGGAGGTGCTCGTCGACCGCCGCATCCCGAGGCACCAGCGGGAACGTTTGCCCCTGCTCTGCGTGGGCGAACGGATCGCCTGGGTCCCGGGCGTGACGATCGAAGAGCGCTTCCGGCTGCGCGCCGGGGAAACGACCGCATGGGTCGCAGAGGTCACGACACGATGAGCCCAGACCGAGAGAGCCTTCCTCCGAACATCGAGCCCCTGTTCGACGCCGGCACCGTGCGCGAGAGCGTCAACGCCCTCGGGCGGAAGATCTCTGACGATCTCGGCGCGGAGGACCCTCTGTTGATCGCCCTCCTGGGCGGCTCGGTCATCTTCCTGGCCGACCTGGTGCGGGCGATCGGCCAGCCGGTGCGCTACGAGCTCATCGACGTTCGCCAGGGGGAGGCCGGGGACGGAAACGGCGCCGAGGTGGTCCAGATCCACTACCCGATCCCGCTGGACATCGCGGGGCAGAGCGTGCTCGTGATCAAGGACGTGGTCTCCTCGGGCGTGACCGAGCCCTATCTCGAGCAGCAGCTTCGCGACCATGGCGCGCGGTCGGTCCGCTTCGCCGCGCTCATCGACATGCCGGACGAGAGGAAGACCGAATTCGAGCTGCACTACCGGGCTCTCACCGCGGAGCGCCAGGGGGGGCTCCTCGTGGGGTATGGGCTGAAGCACGCGGGGCGATACGGAAACCTGCCCTCCGTGGGGCGGCTTTCCGAGGGGAGCTGATCCGGAGCCGGGAATCGAGGCTCCGGCCATTTGGTTGTTCCTGGGAAGGGGCGAAGAGTCCCTTCCGAACGAAGAAAGAACGGGCGTTCCAAGACAGGAGCGCTCCCTACGAGGTAGCGAGCATTGAACTCTACTCTCAAGACTCTGTTTTTGTGGATGGCGATCTTCGTCGTCGTGATCCTCCTCTGGAACTCGTTCCAGGGCGGCAAGTCCGCCCAGCAGGAGCTGACCTTCACCCAGTTCATGGAGAAGGTCGACCAGAGGAAGGTTTCGGAGGTCACCATCCGTGGTCAGCAACTGACCGGCAAGTTCAAGGACGCGGGTGAGGCCGGGCAGGAGTTCAAGACCCAGGTCCCCCTGCAGTACGACGAGCTGGTCAAGGAGCTCCGGGCCGCCAACGTCGACATCAAGGCCGAAGAGCCGCGGGAGAACCCGCTGATCGCGGTGCTCTTCACCTGGGCGCCGGTCCTCCTGATCGTCGGGCTCTGGATCTTCTTCATGCGGCAGATGCAGACCGGCGGCAACAAGGCCCTGTCCTTCGGGAAGAGCAAGGCGAAGCTCCTGAACGCCTCCGGCAAGAAGGTCACCTTCAAGGACGTCGCGGGCGTCGAGGAGGCCAAGGAGGAGCTCCAGGAGATCGTCGAGTTCCTGAAGGAGCCGCAGAAGTTCCAGAAGCTGGGCGGCCGCATCCCCAAGGGCGTGCTGCTCATGGGCCCTCCGGGCACCGGCAAGACGCTCCTGGCCCGCGCCATCGCCGGCGAGGCGAACGTCCCCTTCTTCTCGATCTCGGGCTCGGACTTCGTCGAGATGTTCGTCGGCGTGGGCGCCTCCCGCGTCCGCGACCTGTTCGAGCAGGGCAAGAAGAACGCTCCCTGCATCATCTTCATCGACGAGATCGACGCCGTGGGCCGCCACCGCGGCGCAGGGCTGGGCGGCGGGCACGACGAGCGCGAGCAGACGTTGAACCAGCTCCTCGTCGAGATGGACGGCTTCGAGTCCAACGAGGGCGTGATCCTGATCGCCGCGACCAACCGGCCGGACGTTCTCGACCCCGCGCTGCTGCGCCCCGGCCGCTTCGACCGCCGCGTGGTGGTGGACCGGCCGGACATCAACGGCCGGCTGGGGATCCTGAAGGTCCACACCCGGAACATCCCGCTCGACGAAAACGTGAACCTGACGATCATCGCCCGCGGCACCCCGGGATTCGCCGGCGCCGACCTGTCGAACCTGGTCAACGAGGCCGCGCTCATCGCCGCCCGGCGCAACAAGAAGAAGGTCGCCATGGACGACTTCGAGTTCGCCAAGGACAAGGTCCTGATGGGCGTCGAGAGGAAGACCATGATGCTGACCGACGAGGAGAAGGCGGTCACCGCCTATCACGAGGCGGGCCACGCCCTCGTCGCGGCCTTCACGCCCGGGGCGGACCCGCTCCACAAGGTCACCATCATCCCGCGCGGCCGGGCGCTCGGCCTCACCATGCAGCTCCCGACCGAGGACAAGTACACGTACAAGAAGCAGTACGTGGAGGCCCAGATCGCGATCCTGATGGGCGGCCGGGTGGCCGAGGAGCTGACCCAGGACGACGTCACGACCGGGGCCGGCAACGACATCGAGCGCGCGACCGACATGGCGCGGCGGATGGTGTGCGAGTGGGGCATGTCCGAGCTGGGGCCGCTCTCCTTCGGCAACAAGGACGAGCCGGTCTTCCTCGGCCGCGAGTTCGCGCAGCGCGCCGACTACAGCCAGGACACGGCGATCCGCATCGATCACGAGGTCCAGCGGATCGTCAACACCGGCTACGAGCGGGCCCGCGCGATCCTCACGCAGTTCCGGTCGGTGCTCGACAGGGTCGCCCACGACCTCCTGGAGCGCGAGACGCTGGACGGCGACGAGGTCTACAACACCATTCGCACGATGACCGGCCGCGATCACGCGCCGACCCGTCCGGTGTCCCCGGGCGAGGGGCTCGTGGTGGGCGGACACGAGGTGCCGGAGGCGGTGGTCACCGCCGTCCGTACCGAGGCCGCCATCCCGGAGACCCAGAAGGAAGAGGAGGAAGCCGAGGTCGCGAGCGCCAAGCGCCGGACCGCCCACCCGGTCGCGGAGCCGGAAAAGAGCTCCTGAGGCGCGCCTCCACGCCCCTTTTTCAAAACCCCGAGGCATGGCCGCCTCGGGGTTTTTCTTTGGAGGGCCGGTCCCCGCGATAGACTAGTGCCGGCCCGAGCGCCGCCACCCATGGAGACATCGACCTCACCGAGAGCCGGCCGCACCTGGACCCTGAGACTCCCCCGAGGCCGTTCGCTGGTGCTGGGAGAACGGCCGCTGGTGATGGGTATCCTGAACCTCACGCCCGACTCCTTCAGCGACGGCGGCCTGTGGACCGAGCCCGGCCGGGCGGTGGAACGGGCCTTGCGAATGCTCGCGGAGGGAGCCGACCTCCTCGATCTCGGCGCCGAGTCGACCCGCCCGGGAGGGGGCGTCTACGGCGAAGGGGCGCGCATCGTGCCGCCCGAGGAGGAGACCGGGCGGCTGCTGCCGGTGCTCGAAGCCGTGCGGAGAGCGACCGAAGCGCCGCTCTCGGTGGACACGAGAAAGGGCCTTGTGGCCCGCCGGGCTTTAGAAGCCGGGGCGGACCTGATCAACGACGTGTCGGCGCTCGCCGATCCCGCGCTCGGACGCGCGGTGGCAGAGGCGGGCTGCCCACTGGTGCTGATGCACAGCCGGGGCGATTTGAGGACGATGCAGAGAGACATCCACTACCACGACCTTCTCGCGGAGGTGCGCTCCGAGCTGGCCCAGGCCGTGGGCCGCGCCGCGGCGGCCGGGGTCGAAGACGGGCAGATCGTGCTCGACCCCGGGATCGGCTTCGGCAAGACCTGGCGGCAGAACCTGGCGCTCCTCCGCGGCCTGCCCGCGCTCTCCGAGCCGGGATACCCGCTCCTCGTGGGCGCGAGCCGCAAGAGCTTCATCGCCCGGGCCGTCTCTGAGAGCCGGCCGGGAGCGCCCGCGCCGGAGGCGCCGGAGAGGCTCGCCGGGAGCCTGGCCGCTGCCGGCTGGGCCGCGGCGCTCGGCGCCTCCGTGCTGCGGGTGCACGACGTCGCCGAAACGGTGCAGTTCCTCGCGGTCTCCCGGGCGATCGCGCGGGAGGGGGAGGCGAGGTGACGATCGCGCGGTTCTTCGAGATCCTGGCCTGGCGCGACGCCGTCGACGTGCTCGCGGTCGCGATCATCATCTACAACCTGCTCCTGCTGATCCGCGGCACCCGGGCCGTACAGATCCTCCTGGGGCTCGTGTTTCTGGGGGTCGTCTACTATCTGGCCGTCCTCACCGAGCTGCCCACCCTGCAGCAGATCCTCGAAAACCTGCTGATCGTCCTCCCCTTCGCCATCATCGTGCTCTTCCAGGCGGAGATCCGCCGCGCCCTCGCGAACTTCGGGAGGAACCCCCTGTGGGGGCTCGCCAAGCAGCAGAAGGCGGTGGCCTCCTTCGGCGACATCGTGCTCGCGGTGACCACGCTCTCGACCCGCCGCATCGGCGCCCTCATCGTGATCGAGCGCCTCCAGGGTTTGAGGAACTACATCGAAAACGGCATCGCCCTGGACGCCAACATCTCCTACGACCTGCTGATCAACATCTTCGTGCCGGACACGCCGCTCCACGACGGCGCCGTGATCGTGCAGGACGACCGCATCGCCGCGGCCGCCTGCTTCCTGCCGCTCACGGCCAACCCCGAGCTCTCGAAAGAGCTCGGCACCCGGCACCGGGCGGCTTTAGGCATCACCGACGAGACCGATGCCGTGGCCGTGATCGTCTCCGAGGAGACCGGGATCATCTCGGTCGCCTTCGAGGGCGTGCTCTACCGGGACCTCGACAGCAAGAGCCTGAGGAACGCCCTGTACAAGTACCTCCTGACCGACCTCTATCCACAGGGAGGGCTGCCTTGAACATGAGCGAGAGCTCCCGCAACTGGGGCCTCCGCCTCCTCGCCCTGGGGATCGCGATCGGCGTCTGGTTCAACGCCTCGGTCGAGGACCGGCTGGTCTCTTCCGAGAAGCTCGTCGAAGCCAACGTGAGCTACAACCGGCCCCGGGGCTTCGTCGTCCTCGATCCGGTGGGGAGCGTGAACGTGCGCCTGATCGGCAGCAAGCGGGCGATCCGCCAGGTGAACCCCTACATGGTGGACGTGCAGGTGGACTTGACGCAACGGCAGGCCGGGCCGGTCACCGTGAGCCTCAACCGCGAGAACGTGCTCGCGCCCGAGGGGCTGGACGTGCTCTCGATCGAGCCCAATACGATCCAGGTCGAGATCGAGCGGGAGCTCTCGCAGCGGCTGCCGGTCGTGCCCGACATCATCGGCAAGCCGCCCGCGGGGGTCGTGTTCGACGAGCCGGAGGTCTTCCCGAACCAGGTCCTGGTGACCGGCCCGGAGTCGCAGTTTTCCAAGGTGCAGTCGCTCTCGACCGCGCCGATCGACGTTACCGGGCACCTTTCCACGTTCGAGGAGACCGTGGCGGTCGTCCCCCCCAACCCCTTGATCCAGATCGTGCAGCCCTCGCGGGTTTCCGTGAAGATCCCCGTGAAGCCGCCGCCGCAGGCCGCGGGCGAAGACGAAGCCCAGGAACGAAAGGACGAACCTTGAGCCAGACCTCCACCGACTCCCCCCGGCTCTTCGGAACCGACGGCATCCGCGGACACTTCGGCGAGCCGCCGCTCGACCGCGCCACGGTCACCTCGCTCGCCGCACACCTCGCGGTCGTGCTCCGCGAGCAGTCCGGCAACGGACAGGCCCCCCAGGTGGTGCTCGGCGGCGACACCCGCGAGAGCACGCCCGAGATCTGCCGCTGGCTGAACGAGGGGCTGACCGCCGGAGGCGTCACGGTCCGCTTTGCGGGGGTCATCCCCACGCCCGGAGTGGCCTGGCTCAGCCGGCAGCTCGGCGCGGCCGCGGGCGTGGTCGTGTCCGCGAGCCACAACCCCTACCCCGACAACGGGATCAAGCTGCTCGACCGCGAGGGCTTCAAGTGGAGCGACGCGGAGGAGGCCGCCCTGGAGCGCCGCCTTAGAGAGCCGGTGTCCACCGAGGCCGGCGAGGCCGGGCTGACGGTGGACGAGACTCTCCGCGAGCGCTACCTGCGCCACCTGGCCGCGACTGTCCCCGGCGAGCGCCCGCTCGACGGCCTCCGGGTGGTGCTCGACACGGGCAACGGCGCGGCTTCCTCCTATGCCGGGGAGCTTTTCGAGCGGCTGGGAGCCACGGTCATCCTCCTCCACGCCGAGCCGGACGGCCGGAACGTCAACGAGGATTGCGGCTCGACGAAGCCCGGGGAGATGGCGGCCCGGGTGGTCGCCGAGGGTGCGGATCTGGGGGCCGCCTTCGACGGCGACGCCGACCGCTGTATCCTGGCCGACGAGCGCGGGGAGGTGCGGGACGGCGACGCCATCCTCTATCTCTGGGCCACCTGCCTCCACCGGAACGGCCGGCTCGACCCCGCGCGGATCGTTGCCACGTCGATGAGCAACCTGGGGCTGGAACGGGCGCTCGCGGCCGAAGGGATCGGAGTCGAGCGTTGCGGAGTGGGCGACCGCTACGTGGTCGAGGCGATGCGCCAGGAGGGGATCCTCCTGGGCGGCGAGCAGTCGGGCCATATCGTGCAGATGGAGCTCGCGAGCACGGGAGACGGCCTCCTGACCGCGGTCCAGATGGCCCACGTCCTCAAGGACTCCGGCCGTCCCCTCTCGGAGCTTCTCGCGCCCTTCCGCCGCTATCCCCAGATCCTCCTGAACGTGCGGGTCGCGAAAAAGATCGAATTCGGCAAGCTCCCCGCCGTCACCGCCGCGGCGAAATCCGTCGAGGAGCGGCTCGGAGGGGACGGCCGCCTGGTGCTGCGCTACAGCGGCACCGAGCCGCTCGCCCGCATCATGATCGAAGGCCCCGAGCAGGGCGCGATCGACGCCCTGGCCGAAGAGCTGGCCGTGGCGATCCGGGGAGAGCTGGGAGCGGCCTAGGCCCCTCCGATCGCCGCCAGCATCTCTTTGACCGCCGCCTCCATGCCGACGAGCGCGGCGCGGGCGACGATGAAGTGGCCGATGTTGAGCTCCTCCATGCCCGGGATGGCGGCGATCGGGCCGACGTTGTCGGTCCGCAGGCCGTGGCCGGCGTAGGCGTGGAAGCCCGCCGCCCTCCCCTGCTCCACGGCGTCGGCGATCTGGCGCAGCTCGGTCTCGACCGCTACGGGCTCGGTCACACGGGTGTAGGCGTCGGTGTTGATCTCGAAGCCGCCCACCCCGCGGGAGGCGAGATCCGCCAGGGCCTGGATCTGCCGCGCGTTGGGGTCGAGGAAGAGAGAGACCTCGATCCCCTCGCCGGCCAGCCGCTCCGCCACCTCCCCCACCCGGCGGCCGTAGAGGAGGAGGTTCAGGCCCCCTTCCGTCGTGACCTCTTCCGGCCGCTCGGGCACCAGCGTCACCTGGTCCGGCTTCACCCGGAGGGCCACGCGGAGCATCTCCTCGGAGGTCGACATCTCCAGGTTGAGCTTGCCCCGGACGGTGCCGCGCAGGCGCTCGACGTCCGAGTCCTGAATGTGCCGGCGGTCGACCCGCAGGTGGGCGGTGATCCCGGAGGCCCCCGCGGCCTCGGCCAGGCGCGCCGCTTCGACCGGGTCGGGGTACGAGCTCCGCCGGGCCTGCCTCAAGGTTGCGACGTGGTCCACGTTGACCGAGAGCCTGGCGCCCATCAGCGTTCGATCTCCAGGTCGTTCCCCGTGGCGTCCTCGGGCTCCCGGCTGATCAGGACCGTCCCCTGGATGGGGAAGAGGGTCCGGTGGATCCGCTCGCCGAAAGCGCAGTTGATCTCGTAGTAGCCGTCCGAGCTGATCTGGAGGAGGACCCCCTTGCCCCCCTTCACTCCCAGGGTCTCGTTGTGAATCAGCACCTCGGTGTGTAGCTCCATCGTCCCTCCTCAATCCTCGTCCACGAAACCTTCATGCTTGTAATCTTTGAGCTTCCTCTGGAGCGTGCGCAGGCCGATGCCCAGGATGTCCGCGGCCCGGGCCCGGTGGCCGCCGGTCCTCTCCAGGGTCTCCAGGATCGCCTGGCGCTCGATGTCCGCCATGGTGCGCGGCTCTCCCACCACGGCCTGCACGGGCGCCCCGGTCGTCGACACGCTCGTCGACTCGCGCACCTCGACGGGCAGCTCGGACGGCGAGATCTCGTCTCCCTGGCTGAAGACCACGGCCGACTCCATGACGTTCCTCAGCTCGCGCACGTTGCCCGGCCACGCATAACGGGAGAGGAGCTCCAGCGCCTCCGGGCTCAACCGCTTCGGCGGCCTGCCGTGCTCCTGCCAGAAAAGGGCGAGGAAGTGCTCGGCGAGCTGCACGATGTCGCCCGGCCGCTCGCGGAGCGGCGGAATGCGGAGCGTCACCACCTTCAGCCGGTAGTAGAGGTCTTCGCGGAAGCGCCCCTCGGCGACCTCCTTTTCGAGGTCCCGGTTGGTGGCCGCGATCAGGCGGAAGTCGACATCGATGAGCTCGCTGCCTCCGACCCGCATGACCTGGCGCTCTTCGAGGACCCGCAGGAGCTTTACCTGGAGCTCCGGATAGAGCTCGCTGATCTCGTCCAGGAACAGGCTGCCGCGGTGGGCCAGCTCGAACTTGCCGATCTTGCGCGCCACCGCTCCCGTGAAGGCGCCGCGCTCGTGCCCGAAAAGCTCGCTCTCCAGGATGTCGCTCGGGATGGCGCCGCAGTTGATCGCGAGGAACCGCTCATTGCGGCGCGGGCTCGCGCGGTGAAGGGCGTTGGCCACCAGCTCCTTGCCCGTGCCGCTCTCGCCGATGATGAGGACGCTCGAGCGGGTGGGAGCCACCATCTTCATCTGCTCGAAAAGCCGCTCCATGGGCGCCGACCGGCCGATGATGCTCTCGAAGCCGTAGCGCTTGTCGAGCATCTCGCGCAGGTTCGTGACCTCCTCCTTGAGCTGCTGCTTCTCGGCCAGGTTCATCACCCGCTGGCGCAGCTCGTAGAGGTCGACCGGCTTGGTCAGGTAGTCGTCGGCGCCGACCCGCATGGCCTGGACCGCGGACTCGATCGAGCCGTAGGCGGTGACCAGGATCACTCCGAGGTCGATCTTGCGCTCGCGGATCTCGTTCAGGAACGCCAGGCCGTCCATGCCCGGCATGCGCAGGTCGCACACCGCGAGGCGCGCGTCGTTCTCGTCCAGGAACTCGAGAGCCTTCTTCGCGTCGTCGAAGGTGCGCACGGCGAGCCCCGCCTTCTCGAGGGCGATCGCCATCGATTCGCGCGAGCCGGTTTCATCATCGATGACCAGAACCAGGGGCTTCTCGGGCATGGGGGGCCATTTTGGCACAGTTTCCCTTCGGAACACCGCACCCCCCTCCCGCGAGATGTCATACACTGATGACGCCTCGCGGCCATGACCCTGCCCCTCGACACCCGCCCGCCCCAGACCTCCTCGACGATCGAAGGCGTCCTGGAGCGCGTCGTCTTCTCGAACGAGGAGAACGCCTGGAGCGTCGTGCGGATCACGGTGCCGGGCCAGCGGGACGCGGTGACGGCGGTCGGCAACCTGCTGGGGGTGCAGCCGGGGGAGAACCTGCGGCTCAGCGGGGCCTGGATCAATGACCCCAAGTACGGCCGGCAGTTCCGGGTGGCGTCCTACCAGACGGTGCTGCCGGCGACGCTCACGGGGATCGAGAAGTACCTGGGCTCGGGGCTGATCCGGGGGATCGGCAAGGTCATGGCCTCGCGGCTCGTGGCGAGCTTCGGCGCGGAGACCCTGGACGTCATCGAGAACCGGCCGGAGCGCCTGACCGAGGTGGAGGGGATCGGCCCCAAGCGGAGCCGCGACATCCTCCGCGCCTGGGCCGAGCAGCGGGAGATCAAGGAGGTCATGGTCTTCCTCCAGTCGCACGGCGTCTCCACCCACTACGCGATCAAGATCTACAAGGCCTACGGCTCCCAGGCCACGCAGATCGTCCGCGAGAACCCCTACCGCCTGGCGACGGACATCTACGGCATCGGCTTCAAGAGCGCGGACAAGATCGCCTCCGCCCTCGGGATCTCCCCCACCGCGCCACAGCGCATCGAGGCGGGCTCGCTCTACCTGCTCGGTCAGGGCGCGGACCGCGGGCACCTCTACCTTCCGCGCCCGCGGCTCATCGAGGAGGCCCAGGAGCTCCTCGGGGCCCCGGCGGACCTCGTCGAGAAGGCGGTCGCGGCGCTCGCCGAGACCGAGCAGGTGGTGCTGGAGCCGCTGTCCGCCCCCGAGGAGCAGGCGGTGTTCTTGAAATCCCTCCACGCCGCGGAGTCCGGAGCGGCGGCCCGTGTCCGCGCGCTTCTGATCCAGCCGCCCCTGCCGCTCGAGATCGACCTCGACCGCGCGCTCGACTGGTTTGAGAAGACCGAGCGGATCGCGCTCGCCCGCGAGCAGCGGCAGGCGATCCGCTCCGGGCTCACCCGCAAGGTGCTGGTCATCACCGGCGGCCCGGGCACGGGCAAGACGACGCTCGTGCGGGGGATCGTCAAGATCCTCGAAAAGAAGCGGCAGAAGGTGCTCCTGGCCGCCCCCACGGGCCGGGCGGCCAAGCGCCTCTCCGAGGCGACCGGCGGCGAGGCCACGACCCTCCACCGCCTCCTCGAATGGAACGCGCGCACGCGCCAGTTCGACCGCAACCGGGAGCACCCCCTCTCCTGCGACCTTCTGATCGTGGACGAGGTGTCGATGCTCGACACCGTGCTCGCCTACCACGTCCTCCGCGCGGTGCCGGACAACGGCCGCCTGATCCTCGTGGGCGACGTGGACCAGCTCCCCTCGGTCGGCCCCGGCAAGGTGCTCGCGGACCTGATCCGCTCCGACGCCGTCGAGGTGGTGCGCCTGACCGAGATCTTCCGCCAGGCCGAGCGGAGCCTGATCGTGGTCAACGCCCACCGGGTGAACCAGGGGAAGATGCCGATCCTCGAAGCGGTCGAAAGCGACGGCGATTTCTTCTTCATCGAGCGCAAGGAGCCCGAGGAGATCGTGGAGACGATCGCCCAGCTCGTTTCGAAACGCATCCCGGGCCGCTTCGGCTTCGATCCGATCGAGCAGATCCAGGTGCTCACCCCCATGAACCGCGGCCCGCTCGGCACCGAAAACCTGAACGCCGTGCTCCGCGATCTCCTGAACCCCGAGGGGGTGACGGTGACCCGCGGCGGCCACAGCCTGCGCGTGGGGGACAAGGTGATGCAGGTGCGGAACAACTACGACCTGGAGGTCTGGAACGGGGACATCGGCCGCGTCTCCTCAATCGACGAGGTCGACCAGATCGTCCGGGTGACGATCGACGGCCGGGAGATCGCCTACGACTTCGGCTCGATCGACGAGCTCGTCCTGGCCTACGCCTGCTCGATCCACAAGTCCCAGGGGAGCGAATACCCTTGCGTGGTGATCCCCCTCCACACCACGCACTACGTGATGCTCCAGAGGAACCTCCTCTACACCGCGCTCACGCGGGCGAAGCGGCTGGGGATCCTGGTGGGAGAGCCGAAGGCGCTGGGCGTCGCCGTGAGCAACCGGCGGACCCGCCCAAGGTTTACCCGGCTGGCGGAACGCCTCGCGGGGCCGGGGGAGATCGGGTGAAGCAAGCGGGGCGGCCACACAGGGCCGCCCCTACAGGAACATCAGCCAAGCTCTACCGGGGCTCGCCTTCCCAGCGCGGATCCCGGTCCGGATCGTCCCAGTCCTGGGGAGCCGGCGGGCTCTCCAGGCTTTCGGAGAGCGGCAGGTGCTCGACCGGCTGCGCGCCGACCGGCACCGCGGACGGCGGCACCGGGGGCGGACCGCCGACCGTCGAGGCCCGGCGCGGCCAGTAGCCCGGCTCGGTCCCGAAGCGGGCGAGGAGCACGGCCCCGAAGCCCACGGTCCAGGCCACGTACGTCACCGCCCAGCCGAGCAGCAGGAACATCCCGGAGAAGAAGTCCAGCACCCCTCCTCCCATCCCGAGCACGCTGCCGATGACCGACCAGATCTGGATCACCAGCACGCCGATCAGCGCCGCGGCAAAGGGGCTGCCGTAGCCCCGTCCGAAGCGGCCTTCCACCCAGCGGCCCACCCGGTGCGCCACGGCCGCGTATCCCAGGAACGCCAGAAGGATCAGCCCCAGGAAGAGGAACGGGTAGAGCAGGAACAGGGCGCAGCCCACGACCGTGATGGCGAGGAGCACCGTGACCACGACCAGGAGCGGCAGGAAAAGGAGCTGTGCGAGGAAGCCCACGAGGCCAGCTTTCCAGGGCTCCGCCACGAGCTGCCGGTCCACCCGCTCGAGCGGCCGGCGGGCCACCAGAACCACCAGACAGACGAGGAGGGCCAGGAACACGAGCCCGATCACCTCCTCGACCGCGTTCATCCCGCCGCCCCAGAAGGCCCACGGCCCGAAGTCGCCGTCCCAGTCTCTCCGGCGCGAGGAGATGAAGGGGACAAACCCGACCTCCGAGGACTGGCCCTCGATCCGCGTCCCCGTCCCCCGGTGAATGGTGCCGCCCACACTCGAGACATCTCCCTCGACGACCGCGCCGTCCTCCAGGTACACGCCCCCACCCACGCCGACGACCGAGCCGCCGACCCGGCCTTTGATGCGGACCGACCCGCCCACCGCGACCACGTCCCGCTCGACCTCGCCGTCCACCCGCACGGACCCGCCGACCGCCACCACCTCCTCGGCCAGCTCGTCCTTCTCCACGGTGACGCCGCCCAGGATGTTCACCCGGCTGCCGGAGCCGCGCCGGGTGTCCCGGCTGTCGGGAGGCTCCGGAACCTCGGGAGGCTCCGGGAGCTCGGGGGGTTCGGGAGCTTCGGCCACCTCGTCGTCGGAGGGGATCTCGACCTCGCCGGTCGTCGCCTGCGGGGTGGCTTCTTCGGGCTCCGGCGTCTCGCCCGGACCCTCAATTCCGAACAGCTCCCGGCGCTCGGCTTCGGGGAGGGCCTGGAGACGGAGGATCGCCTCAGCGTCCTCGCCTAGCCAGGCGCGGAGCACGCCGGCGCTCACCCGCTCTCCGTTGATGGCGATGGTGTCGCCCGTCACCTCGACGGTGCGCACGCCCAGCCTCTCCTGGTGGGGCTTGAGCACGACGCCGTTCCTCACGGGAAGGACTTCGTACAGCGCTTCGAGCGAACGCCGCAACTCCTGCCGGCTCTCCGGCGTGGTCGCGGACGTGCCCTGCGGGGCCGCTCCGGCCGGGAGGGCCTGGAACGCCCCGGGAAGGGCTATGGCGAAAACGACCGCCGCAGCCCGGAGGGAAAGGGGGCGCAGCCGATCAGACAGGGTCCACATAAGTCCAACTCCTCTCGTTGGTCATCAGGTCGCGGAGAAGACGGAATGCGAGGCTCGACACCACCAGGCACCCGGCCAGGACCGCGGCGACCTCCAGGGTCGCGAGCGGCTTCGCCAGGGCTTCGCCCAGGGTGAAGAGCCAATCCCAAAAACGGAGGACCGTCGCCACCCAGAGGCTCCAGTCCACCAGCAGGCGCACCGCGAGCTCGACCGGGCTCCCAAGGCTCCAGCTCCAGGTGCCGGCCAGGGCCTTCAAGGTCGCCGGCAGCCAGAGCAGGAAGAGACCGGTCGCGAGCAGGCAGAGCGCGATCGCGACCCGCACCCAGCGCCTCTCGAACAGGCTGGCCGGAGCGGCCAGGAAGCCGGCCCGTGCGAGCACGCGGTCAGCGAAGCCTGCGGGAGGGGCCACGAGAGGCAGCGTCTCGAACAGCTCGAAGAGCGCGGCCTCGGCCGCATCCGGGCGGTCGTCCCGCTCGGCGGCGAGCCATCGGTTCAGCGAGTCGTGGGGTGAGGGGCGCA
This sequence comes from Thermoanaerobaculia bacterium, assembly GCA_035462575.1. GTDB lineage: Bacteria > Acidobacteriota > Thermoanaerobaculia > Multivoradales > UBA5704 > DATARR01. Next base: position 29,124 of record DATHUD010000018.1, read on the forward strand.
TTCCGTCATTTCTCCTGTGACCAGCCCTACGAGACCTCGGCTCTCCGGGTTTCGCATCCTTCTAGGCCTCCCCTCCGGGCTTCCATCCCATCGCGGTCATCTGCTCGGCGAGCTGCTTTCGCGCCCGGTGGAGGTTTGTCTTGACCGTCCCCATGGGCAGCCCGGTCACCTCGCAGATCTCCTGGTACGACGCCCCTCCCGAGTAGAACATGACGACCGCCTCCCGGTACTCGGGCCGGAGCGTCGCGATCGCCTTCTCGAGCGCCCGGGCCAGATCCTTCCTCTCCGCCTGGGCCGACGGGCTCTCCACGCTCTCATCGGGGAGCACGGAGGCGAGGCCGGCCCGCTCGTCGTCCTTCTCCGCCTCCAGCGGGACCGTATCCGGCGTCCCCCGGCGGAGGTGGTCGATGGTCGTATTGTGCGCGATTTTGAACAGCCAGCTCGACAGCTTCCGCTCGGGATCGTAGGTGTCGAGCCGCCGGTAGGCCTTGACGAACACCTCCTGGGCGAGATCCTCGGCCAGGGCCGGGTCCTGCACCATGCGCACGATCAGGCTGTAGACCGGGCGCTCGAACCGGCGCACCAGCTCCCGGAAGGCGTCCTCCGAGCCGGAGAGCGCGGACGCCGCCAGCTCCGGATCGGTCAGGGCCTCCGGGCGTTTGCGGGGTTTCAGGATCGATCCGAGCATCGAGGCACCAGATACGGCCCGGGGACCGCCCGAGTTGCGCGTCTTCAGCTACACTGTCTTCCCGGACGCTCCTACCGAGCATAGATCCTTCGCTGGAGGAACCAATCGATGCGAATCATATCCGCCGCCGCGCTCTCTCTGCTCCTCGCCGTGCCCGCGGGCGCCGGCACCCTCGCCGGAGTGACCCTGCCCGACAAGGCCGAGGTCAAGGACCAGAGCCTGGTCCTGAACGGGATGGGGCTGCGCAAGAAGTTCGTAATCAAGGTCTACGTGGCCGGCCTCTACCTTCCCCAGAAGGAGAAGAGCGCTCAGAAGATCCTGGCCGCCGACGCCCCGCACCGGATGGTCATGCACTTCCTCTACGGCGTCAGCAAGGACCAGATGTGCGACGCCTGGAACGAAGGGCTCGAGGCCAACACCCCCAACCCCTCCGCGGAGGTCAAGAAGGCATTCACTACTCTCTGCGGCTGGATGGAGGCGATCGACGAGGGCAAGCAGCTCGCGATGACCTACGTCCCCGGCGAGGGCACCCAGGTCGAGGTCAACGGCAAGGTGAAGGGGACGATCCCCGGCGCCGCCGCGGCCGACGCCATCCTCGCCACCTGGATCGGCCCCAAGCCCGGCCCGGGCGAGGACTTCAAGAAGGCCCTGCTGGGACAGTAGGACCTCTCGCCCCACGGCACAAAAAAAGAGGAGCGCTTCTGGCGCTCCTTTTTGGGAGGGATGAGAGGAGGATTTGCCTCCCCGCAGCTCGAATAGTAGAGGGCCTATGCGTCGTTGTCAATATGAATTTTCTATCTTCTTCAGCTTTGCCGGAAGACGATCGTGGCGAGGATCACCGCGGCGAGGATGAGGCGGTAGATCACGAAGACGGTCATGGTCTGGCGGCGCAGAAACCCGAGCAGCCAGGCGATGACGAGGTAGCCCACCACCGCTGAGACCACGAGCCCGATCCCCAGGGGGACGAGCTGCTGGGCCGTGACCCCGGCCTCCATCAGGTCCTTCACGTCGATCGCCGCCACCAGGACGCTGATGGGGATGATGAGGAGGAAGGTGAAGCGGGCCGCGGCCGGCCGGGCGAAGCCGAGGAGAAGGGCGGCGGTGATCGTCACACCCGAGCGGGAGGTGCCGGGGACCAGGGCGAGCGCCTGGGCCGTGCCGATGAAGAGGGCGTCCCGGAAGCCGAGCGAGCCGATCTCCCGCGAATGGCTCCCCCTGCGGTCCGCCCACCAGAGGAGGAGGCCGTAGAAGAAGGTCGTCCCCGCGATGAGGAGCGGGCTCCGGGCCTCGGTCTCGATCCAGTCCTTGAGAGCCAGGCCGGCCAGACCCGCCGGAATCGTCCCCAGGGCGATCCACCAGGCGAGCAAGCGCGGGTCGTAGTCCCCGCTCTCGGCGGGCCGGCCGGTGAAGAAGCCCACGATCAGGTCGCGCACGTCGCGCCAGAAGTAGGCGAGGATCGCGAGGAGCGTCCCCGTGTGGGTGGCGATGTCGAAGACGAGCCCCTGGTCCGGCCACCCAAGGAAATACGGCACCAGGATCAGATGGCCTGACGAGCTGATCGGCAGGAACTCGGTGACGGCCTGGACGATGGCCAGCACCACGGCTTGGAGCGGACTCAAAAGGAAGACCTCCTCTCCTTCGGGCGGCTCGCCCGCGAGGTCGCCGATTCTAAGGCATCGACGGCTCGGTTCTCCTCTGCTCTATAATCCGCGCCCGGATCATGGATACCCTCTTGGTCACCGGCGGTGCCGGATTCATCGGCTGCAATTTCGTACGGCTCGCTCTCCAGGAGACCGAGGCGCGTGTGCTCGTGCTCGACAAGCTCACCTACGCGGGGAGCTTGGAGAATCTGGCGGACGTGTTGAACGACCCCCGCCTCGTCTTCCTCCAGGGGGACATCGCGGACCGGCACGAGGTGCGGCGGATCTTCGCCGAGCACCGGCCCACGGCCGTCGTCAACTTCGCGGCCGAGAGCCACGTCGACCGCTCGATCGACGACGCCGGCGACTTCATCCGGACCAACATCGTGGGCGCCTTCGAGCTGCTGGAGGCGGCCCGGCACCATTTCGCGGCCCTCGGGGAGGACGAGCGGCGGGCGTTCCGCTTCCTGCACGTCTCGACCGACGAGGTCTACGGCAGCCTGGGGCCGGAGGGGCTCTTCTCCGAGACCACGCCCTACGCCCCGAACTCCCCCTACGCCGCCTCCAAGGCGGGCGCCGACCACCTCGTCCGCGCCTGGCACGAGACCTACGGCCTGCCCACGCTGCTCACCAACTGCTCCAACAATTACGGCCCCTACCAGTTCCCCGAGAAGCTGATCCCGCTGATGATCCTGAACGCCCTCGAAGGCAAGCCGCTGCCCGTCTACGGCGACGGCGGCAACGTGCGCGACTGGATCTTCGTGGAGGACCACTGCCGGGGCGTCCTCGAGGTGCTGCGGCGTGGCAGGCCCGGCGAGAAGTACAACCTGGGCGGGCAGAGCGAGCGCACCAACCTCCAGGTGGTGGACGCGCTCTGCGACATCCTGCAGGAGGAGCGGCCCCGGGAAGGGACCTCCTACCGCGACCTCAAGAAGTTCGTCGCCGACCGTCCCGGCCACGACCGCCGCTACGCCATCGACGACTCCAAGGTCCAGGACGAGCTGGGATGGAGGCCCCGGCACGACTTCGAGTCCGGCCTCCGGGCCACCGTCCGGTGGTATCTGAACAACCGCGCCTGGTGCGAGGCCGTGCAGGCGGGCAAATACGGCCGCGAGCGCCTGGGACTGGGGGCGAAGTGAAGGTTCGCTCCACCGAGATCCTCCCGGATGTCCTCGTGGTCGAGCCCGACGTCTTCCGGGACCCCCGCGGCTTCTTTCTTGAGACCTGGCACCAGACGAAGTACCACGCGGCCGGCCTCCCGGAGAAATTCGTCCAGGACAACCACTCCTTCTCGGAGCGCGGCGTGCTCCGCGGCCTCCACGCCCAGCTCCGGCGCCCCCAGGGGAAGCTCGTGCGGGCGCTCGCCGGAGAGATCCTGGACGTGGCGGTCGACATCCGGCCCGGCTCTCCCACCTTCGGCCGGTGGACGGGCGAGGTCCTCTCCGGGGAAAACTTCCGCCAGCTCTTCATCCCCCCCGGCTTCGCGCACGGCTTCTCCGTGCTGTCCGGCACCGCGCACGTGCTCTACAAGTGCACCGACTTCTACGACCGGGAGGACGAGGTCTGCCTGCTCTGGAACGATCCCGCGATCGGGATCGACTGGCGGGTCGAAAACCCCGTCCTGAGCGATAAAGACCTCCAGGGGAAGAGCTTGGCCGAGATCCTGCATCTGCTGCCCGGCTATGAACGAAACCGCTCTTGAGGCTCCCGGCGTGGCCGAGGACCTCTTCTCTTCTTCAGACCTCGAACAGATGGCCGGCCTGGGGGTCGCCCCGGCCGAGGCGGCCCGCCAGATCGAGCTGTTCACGAATCCACCGCCCTTTACCCGCGTCCTCCGGCCCTGCACTCCGGGAGACGGCGTCCGCACCCTCTCCGAGGCCGATCATTCCGCGCTCGCCGAGTGTTTCCGCGAGGCGGCCCGCGAAGGCAGGCTCGGCCGGCTCGTGCCCGCCTCGGGCGCGGCGACCCGGATGTTCAAGGAGCTCCTGGCCTACCTGAATGAAGAGGACAAGGAGCCTTCGAAGGAGGTCCGCACCTTTTTCGACAACCTCCCCCGCTTCGCCTTCCGCGAGGCCCTGGCCGACGCCATGGCGCGCGACGGGCACGATTTGGAAAACGCTCTGCGGAACGGAGACCTGAGGACCGTCCTCTCCTATCTCCTGACCGAAAAAGGGCTGAATTACGCGGGCCTCCCCAAGGGGCTGCTCCTCTTCCACCGGTATCCGGTCGGGCCGCGCACGCCCTTCGAGGAGCATCTGGTCGAAGCGGCCGGGACCCTGCGGGACGAGTCCGGCGTCTGCCGGCTCCACTTCACCGTGTCGCCCGAGCACGAGCAGAGGTTCCGGGATCTCCTCGCGGGTCTCGAAGGAAAGCACGACGCTCGTTTCGACGTCACCTTCTCCCACCAGAAGCACTCGACCGACACGATCGCGGTGGACCCCGAAAACCGCCCCTTCCGGCAGGAGGACGGCACGCTCCTCTTCCGGCCCGGCGGTCACGGCGCGCTCCTCGACAACCTGAACGATCTGGGGGCGGAGGGCTGGGACGTGGTCCAGCTCAAGAACATCGACAACGTGGTGCCGGACAGCCGGAAGCCCCTGATCAACCAGTGGAAAGAGCTCCTGGGCGGCTACCTCGTCACCCTTGAGGAGAGGGCGTTCCGCTATCTGGACCGGCTGGAGTGGCAGGAGGGCTCGGAGGACGAGGGCAAGACGGGCGAGCTTCTGGACGAGGCCTCCCGGTTCCTCGCGGAGGACCTCTGCCGGCCTCTCCCGCCCACCCTGGCGAACGCCGGCCCCGAAGAGCGGCGGCGTTTCCTGATCGCCTCGCTCGACCGCCCGCTGCGCGTCTGCGGCGTGGTGAAAAACCTGGGCGAGCCCGGCGGCGGCCCCTTCTGGGTCGAGTCCTCGACCGGCGGGATCTCCCCCCAGATCGTCGAGACCCCTCAGATCGACCCTGAATCCCCGGAGCAGCAGGCGATCCTCAAGGCTTCGACCCACTTCAGCCCGGTCGACATCGTCTGCGGCCTGAAAAACCGGCAAGGCAAGCCCTACGACCTCCACCCCTTCGTGGACCCTACGACCGTCTTCATCGCGAGCAAATCCCACGAGGGGAGATCCTTGAAGGCGCTGGAGCGCCCCGGCCTCTGGAACGGCTCGATGGCGGGATGGAACACGGTCTTCGTAGAGGTGCCGGACGCCACCTTCGCGCCGGTCAAGACGGTGCTCGACCTGCTGCGGCCCGAGCACCAGGGGTAATGCGCTGCGCGTCAGGAAAAGCCGAAAAAGGACGTAAGGGACCCAAAGGACCTAAAGGACATCAACGGCTGTTGTCCCTTGTGTCCTTTACGTCCTTTAAGTCCTTTAAGTCCTTGATGCTTTTCCGCGCTGAATCCTAGTACTCGCCCAGATACCGCTCCTGCTCCCAGGGATGGACGTGGGAGATGTAGTCCGCCCACTCCTGGCGCTTGGCCCGGAGGTAGTTCTCGAAGATGTGCTCGCCCAGAGACTCGCGGACCACCGGGTCCTTCTCGAGCTCGTCCAGCGCCTCCGAGAGGTTGGCCGGCAGGTGGCCGATCTTCAGGCGCCGCTTCTCGCGGTTGCTCATGGTGAAGATGTTCTTGTTGATCGGCGGGCCCGGATCGAGCTTGCGCTCGACGCCATCCAGCCCCGCGGCCATCATCACCGCGAACGCCAGGTACGGATTGCAGGACGGGTCGGGCATGCGCACCTCGCAGCGGGTCGACATGCCGCGCTTGGCCGGCACGCGCACGAGCGGGCTGCGGTTTTTTTCCGACCAGGCCACGTTGATCGGCGCCTCGTAGCCGGGCACCAGCCGCTTGTAGGAGTTGACCAGCGGGTTGGTGACGGCGGCGAAACCGCCGGCGTGCTCCAGGATGCCGCCGATGTAGCCCATGGCGATCCGGGAGAGCTGCCACTCGGCCTTGGGATCATAGAAGGCGTTCTCGCCCTTGCTGTCCAGGAAGCTCTGGTGGACGTGCATGCCGGAGCCGTTCACCCCGAAGATCGGCTTCGGCATGAACGTGGCGTGAAGGCCGTGGTCCAGGGCCACCTTCTTCACCACGAAGCGGAAGGTGGTCACCTTGTCCGCGCAGTCCACCGCCTCGGCGTACTTGAAGTCGATCTCGTGCTGGCCCGGCGCCACCTCATGGTGGGCGGCCTCCACCTCGAAGCCCATGGCCTCGAGCACGATGACGATGTCGCGCCGGCACTCCTCGCCGCGGTCCACCGGCGTCAGGTCGAAGTAGCCGCCCACGTCGTGGGTCTCCACTTTGGGTTTGCCCTCCGCGTCCTTCTGGAAGAGGAAGAACTCCGCCTCGGGGCCGGCCACCATGGTGTAGCCCAGCTTCTTGGCCTTCTCCACCTGGCGCTTCAGCGTCATGCGCGGGCAGCCGGAGAACGGCGAGCCGTCCGGCAGGTAGACGTCGCAGATCATCCGCGCCACCTTCGACCCGTCGGGGTTCGTCCACGGGTTCACGCGGAAGGTCTCGTAATCGGGGACGAGGAGCATGTCCGACTCCTCGATGCGGGTGAAGCCCTGGATGGACGAGCCGTCGAACATGATGTGGCCGTCCAGCGCCTTCTCGAACTGGCTCCTGGGGATCTCGACGTTCTTGATGATGCCCATGACGTCGGTGAACTGCAGCCGCATGAACCGGACACCCTCTTTGTCCGCGGTCTTCAGAATTTCGTCTCTTGTCATTGTGCCCTCTCAGTCCCGACGTTTCGCGCATCCTATCGGCGACTTCTCCGGTTGGCAAGCCGAAAATTTGCGCAGTGATTCGCCAATCCGGACGAATCTGCACATTTTTCGTTGCACCAGGACATCTGCTCCGGAGGCGCGCCCTGTGCTACCATGGCGCCGCTTCGGAAACATTCACCCGAGAGGTAATGCCATGGGAGAGGCGTTGAAGATGCCGTCTTTCAAGCTGCCAAAGATCGAGTTGCCGCGCCCCACACGATGGGACTGGTTCGCCGTGGGGGCGCTCCTGCTGGGCCTGGTCCTGATCGGGGCCAACCTGGCCGTGGCTTTCACCAAACCGGAGGGGACGCCTTTCCCTTCGGGGCTGATGCCGGTCTTCGTATTCGGCCAGCTCATCGTCTCCTGCGGCAGCCTCATGCTGCTCGGCAAGACCGCCAAGGAGGGAACCGGCTGGGGCAACTTCGCCTCGATCGCGGGGACGTTCGTCGGCATGGGCGGCGTGCTCCTCGCCGCCGCGCTCTGGGCCGCGGCCTGATCCCCGTCCCCGTCCGCGGGGCCTGACGCCGGAGTGATCCGAGGACACCGGCCCGGCCGTAGTCTTCTCTCGGGAGCCCGGCGCGCAGCCGGCTCCCGCACCGAGAGGAGGGGGGATTCTTGAGCTCCACCGCCGAAACCGCCGCGCCACGCCGGGCGTCCCGCGGAAAAATCGCTGTCTACGCCATCGTGGGCGTCCTCGCCCTGGCCGCCCTGTTCCTCGGTGGCCGCTATGCCGGCGGCTACATTCCTCAGTTCGCCGCGTGGGTCGAGAGTCTCGGCGTCTGGGGGCCGGTCGTGTTCATCCTCGGTTACGCCGTCGCGGCCGTGGCCTTTGTCCCCGGCTCGCTCCTGACGCTCGCGGCCGGCGCCGTCTTCGGCCTCGTCAAGGGCACGATCTACACCCTGATCGGGGCCACCCTGGGCGCCTCGGCCGCGTTCCTCGTGGCGCGCTACGGAGCCCGGAAAGCGATCGAGCGGAGGATCGCGGGCAATCCCCGGTTCACCGCCGTGGACCGGGCCGTGGGCCGGGAAGGGTTCAAGATCGTGGCGCTGCTGCGCCTCTCCCCGATCTTCCCCTTCAACCTCCTCAACTACTCCCTGGGGCTCACCAAGGTCTCTTTCCTCTCCTACGTGGCCGCCTCGATCGCCATGCTCCCGGGCACGCTCCTCTACGTCTACTACGGCAAGGCGGCCGGAAGCCTGGCCGCCCTGGCCGGCGGTGCCAAGACCGAGAAGGGGCCCGGCTCCTGGATTCTCCTGGGCGTCGGGCTCCTCGCCACCATCCTCGTCACCACCTACGTCACCCGGCTGGCCGGCAAGGCCCTGCGCCAGGAGATCGACGCCCCGACGGAGGAACGGCCATGACCGAGCCCACGGTCCTGGAGCCGATGGACGAGCACAACCGGAAGCTCCTCGAAAACGTTCATCCTCCCTCCTGGGTAAACCCCGAGCCCGCCCCGCGCTACCACCTGGTGGTGATCGGCGCCGGCACCGCCGGCCTCGTCTCCGCCGCGGGCGCGGCCGGGCTCGGCGCCAAGGTGGCGATCATCGAGCGGAACCTCATGGGCGGCGACTGCCTGAACGTGGGCTGCGTCCCTTCGAAAGGCGTCATCCGCGCCTCCCGAGCCTGGCAGGACGCCCGGCAGGCCCATGCCCGCTTCGGCGGCCCGGCCGTAAACGGCGCCGAAGACTTCGGTGCCGCCATGGAGCGCATGCGCCGCCTGCGCGCCGGCATCAGCCACGTGGACAGCGCGCCGCGCTTCCAGGGCCTCGGGGTAGATGTCTTTCTGGGCGAGGGACGCTTCGTCTCGCCCGACACCGTCGAGGTGGATGGCAAGCGCCTCCGCTTCCGCCGCGCGGTCGTCGCGACCGGCGGCCGGGCCGCCGAGCCGCCCATCCCCGGCCTCGCCGAGGCGGGCTACCGCACCAACGAAACGATCTTCAACCTCACCGAGCTCCCCAAGCGGCTCGCCGTGATCGGCGGCGGCCCCATCGGCTGCGAGATGTCCCAGTCCTTCTCCCGCTTCGGCAGCCGCGTCACCCACCTCGTCCAGGAAGGACACGTCCTCGCCCGAGAGGACGCCGACGCGGCCGGGATCGTCCAGAAGGCCATGATCCAGGACGGCGTGCAGTTCGAATTCGGCGTCAAGGTCGTCGAGGCCCGGCGCCGGGGAGCCGAGAAGGTGGTCGTCTTCGAGCGCGGCGGCGAGCGCCACGAGGTCGTGGTGGACGAGATCCTCCTCGCGGTCGGCCGCACGCCCAACGTCGACGGGCTGGGGCTCGAAGCCGCGGGAGTGCGCTACGGCAAGAGCGGAGTCGAGGTGGACGATCACCTGCGCACGAGCAACCCCAGCATCTTCGCCTGCGGCGACGTGGCCTCCCGCTTCCAGTTCACCCACCTGGCCGACGCCCAGGCCCGCATCGTCATTCAGAACGCCCTCTTCTTCGGCAGGGCCAAATCCTCGGCCCTCACCATCCCCTGGTGTACCTTCACCACCCCCGAGATCGCCCACGTGGGGATGTACGAGAAAGACGCCAAGGAGAAGGGGATCGAGATCGACACCCTGACCGTCCACCTGGCGGACGTAGACCGCGCCATCCTCGACGGCGCCACCGAAGGCTTCCTCCGCGTCCACGTCGAGAAGGGCTCCAAAGAAGGAAAGATCCTGGGAGCCACCCTGGTCGCCGAGCACGCCGGAGACATGATCGGAGAGCTCTGCCTCGCGGTCACCCACGGCATCGGCCTCGCGAAGATCGCGAGCGTCATCCACCCCTACCCCACCCAGGGCGAGGTCGTGAAGAAGGCGGCGGATCAGTGGCGGCGGGGGAAGCTGACGCCTACGGTCAAGAAGATCTTCGGGTGGTGGTTCCGGACGTTTAAATAAGTCGTTCGGAGGCCTCGGGCGCTACTCCGTGAAGATGCGCGAGAGCCGCCCCGGCCATGGAGTCTCCCGCATCGCGGTGTGAGGGAGCCCCGCCGCGGTCCGCGGCTCCTGCCTCGGGATGGATGCCTTCCGCCTTCCGAAACGGGCGGTTCGCCC
>DATHUD010000019.1:0-4387 GCA_035462575.1 Thermoanaerobaculia bacterium
GGGCCACGCGGCCCACTACGCCTCCGCCCGTCCGCGCTACTCGGACGAGATCTTCGACTTCGTCGCCTCCCTCCCCGGGAAGGGGTCCCTGGCCTGGGACTGCGCCACGGGCAACGGGCAGGCTGCCATCGGCCTCGCGGAGCGCTTCGAGCGGGTGATCGCCACGGACGCCTCCGCCGAGCAGCTCTCCCACGCCACGCCCCACCCGCGGATCGAATACCGGCAGGCGCCCTCCGAGCACGCGGGGATCGAAAGCGGCACCGTGGACCTGGTCGCCGGAGCCGCGGCCGTCCACTGGTTCGACTTCGACCGCTTCTACGCCGAAGTCGAGCGGGTCCTCGCCCCCGGCGGCGCCATCGCCGTCTGGAGCTACGACCTGATGCAGGTCTCCCCGGAGATCGATCCCCTCGTCCGCTGGCTCGCGCGGGAAGGGGGCGTCGCCAGCTACTGGCCCCCCGAGCGCCGCTGGGTGGACGAGGAGTACCGCACCCTCCCCTTCCCCTTCGAAGAGGTCGAGGTCCCGCCGCTCGCCATCGTTGCGCACGTGCCTCTCGACCGCGTCACCGGCTACATCAGCACCTGGTCCGCCAGCGCCCGCTACCGCCGGGAGACCGGCCGCGACTCCGTGGACCTGATCCGCCGCGAGCTCGAAGCGGCCTGGGGAGATCCGGCCGAAGAACGGCTCGTCCGCTGGCCCATCATGATGCGGGCGGGCTATCCCCGGCGCTGAAAAAGACTCATTTGCGGGGATCTATGTTATAGATAGGCCCGCATACAATGATCACAGCTCTGATCAGCCGGAAGGGCGGCGTGGGAAAGACCACCACGGCCGTCAATCTGTCGGCCGCGCTCGCGGCCCAGGGGCTCCGCGTTCTGCTGGTCGACCTGGACAGCCAGGCGTCCGCCTCCCTCTCCCTGGGGGTGGACCGTTCGGACCTCGCCCCCTCGATCGCGGACGTGCTCCTGGACACTCTCCCCGCGGCCCAGGCGGTGCGCGAGACGCCGGTTCCCGGGCTCGAGCTGATCACCGCCTCCGTGGACCTCCTCCGGGCGGACTCCGAGCTCGGCGTCTTCCGCGGCCGGGAGACCCGGCTGCGCACGCTCCTCGCCCCGATCGCCCGCCACTACGACTTCATCTTCCTGGACTGCCCCTCCTCCCTCTCGCTCCTCCCCGTCAACGCCATCGCCGCCGCCGATGCCTTCCTGGTGCCGACGATCCCGCAGTTCCTGGCGGTCGCCGGGGTCAAGAACCTGATCTCGACCGCCGAGCGAGTCGGCTGGGACCACGGCTCCCGCGTCCGTCCCCTGGGCCTACTCCTCACCATGGTGGACTACCGCACCAAGGTCACCCGGCGGACCGTCGACGAGATCCGCGCCGAGCACGGAAACCTCGTCTTCGCGATCGAGGTCCGGATCAACACCCGCCTCGCCGAAGCGCCGGAGCACGGGCAGACGATCTTCCAGTACGACCCGTCCGCCAAGGGGGCGGAGGCGTATAAGCTGCTCGCGGGGGAGTTTTTGCTGCGGGCGCGGAATGGGAATGGGGCGGGGTAAAATCGCCCCATGAGACATGACGTTGAGATTGATGAGGAGCTTCTCGCGGCTGTCCGGAGGGTCCCTGGAACTACGACTCTTGAGGACACGATCGAGGAAGCCTTCCGTGAGGTGCTCCGGATGGAAGCCCGCCGGGAGGAGGTCCATGCCCTGTCGCAGATGGAGGGCATGGACCTCCGAGATTCTGGGGGCACCGACGACCTACGTCGCGGTTGACCGCCGGGCCTCTGCGATCCGGCGATCGACTTCTCCAAGCGTTTTTTCTAGTGCTTGTCGGAGGACGTCAAGCCCGCCTTCAAGGTTAGCAATATGATCGAAGGGTACAAAATCACATGGTCTTTGAGTGTTGAAACACGAACGCTCACCCATTATGTTTGTGCTTTCATCGGATATAACCGTAAGTACCAGATCCCTCATAGCAAAGGCCATTTCTACCTCCTGAATAGAAATCGTTCGTGAGTATTGAAGGATACCCACTAACAGCTTAGATGTCAATCCTTGCCTTGCCGGAGTAGGTTCTCAAATCTGGGGTCATTACGCAGAGGATCCCAGACAGGGTTAAGCTCCAAGTCAACTGTAGGAATTGGGGATTGGTAAGGTCTTACAAGCAGCCAAGCCAACCGCTCAGTCGCCTCGCGGCGGCGCCCTAAAATTGAATCTACCATAGCTTGAAACTCGACAAAGCGAGGGCCGGTGAAGGTATCATGCCTTTTTTGCGATACTGCTTGTTCCGCCTGCGCCAGAGCCTCGGATTTATGTCCCAGTTGGGCGAGAGTAATCGCCAGGTAAGCTCGGTAGGCTGGCTCGTTTGGGAAACGCGCGATATAAGCCTCCAGATTGGCACGATTCGTCTGGGCAGCCGTCAACGCCCCCTGCCTATCCCCAAGCCGTTCACGAGCCATAGCCGCCAAGGTGAAGAGCCGTGCCTGCACTTGAGGCGCAAGCTCCTGGGTTCGTTGGGGGGAAAGCCGTGCGAGAGCACGTTCGTACTTACGTTCGTAGAAATCGAGTTGGAAGGAGATCGGGATCAACCCGAGATGATCGGGGATTGGTGACTCTTTGAGGACTGAGCGAGCCTCCTCCAAATCGCCCGTCCAGGCTAGCCGGTTCATGGCTCTCTCCTCCCAGTAGATCGGCTGATCCGGTGCCAGTGAGATCGCCTGCGCGTAATAATTATCTGCTTGCTCATAATTGCGCAACCCTCTATGAGTTTCCGCGATGGCCCAGACAAGCTTGACGGTTCGAGGGTCCAGTGAAAACGCGCGTTGGAGCACTTCGATGGACTCAGCCAGCCGGCCACGACGGCGGAGCACGAACCCAAGCGACTGCAGGGCCTCGGCATCATTAGGAAAGGATCGAACGAGAGAAGCGAGGATTTTGTGGGCAGATTCAAAGTCTCCCAGACAGCGGTAAGCAAAGTAAGCTTGGGCAAGGCGCACGGATCTCAGGTTCGGGGCGAGCGCGACCCCCTGTTGCAGAGCCTGTCTCGCCTTCTCCACCCGGATCGGCGACGGATCGGCATTGAACGCCAGATACGAGTGAGTCTGGGAAAGCTCCGCCCAGGCATCAGCAAATTCAGGATCCAGCTCGACGGCTCGCTCAAGCATGGGCACCGCCATCAGAAGATGCTTTTCGGAGTAGAAGGGTTGATTCCTAAGCTCCAGACCCCGGAGATAGGCTCGATAGGCTTCCAGATCTCCGGTCGGTGGTCTCCGCAGAGACTCCCTGTCTTCAGGCATCAGGGTGATGCCCAATTGGGTGATCACCCGGTGGGAGATCTCGGCCTGCACCTCGAAAATGTCTTCGACTTCCCTCTCGAATGCGTCTGCCCAGAGATGAGTATCATCCTCTGCTCGGATGAGCTGGGGAGTGATGCGCACCCGCGACCGTCCCTCAGACCCGGGGGCCCAGCGAACTGTGCCCTCGAGTACATAGTCGACCCCGAGCTCCCGGCCAATCTCGGGTAGCGTCTTGCGGGTGCCTGTATAGCGTAGGGCACTCGTCCGGGAGATGACCTGAAGAGACGGAAAGGAAGCCAAGTCCTTGGTGATCTCCTCAGTGAGCCCGTCGGCAAAGAAGGCGTCCTCAGGCTTGCCGAGGTTCTCGAAGGGAAGAACTACGATCCTCATTCCGCGATCGGTCGCCCCAGGGTCCTCGGAGCCCTGCCGTTCCACAGGTAGGCGCTCCCCAAAGAGCCAGAGGGCAAAGCCAGCCACGAGGCAAGCCAGAATCGCAAAAGCTAGGCGGGGGATCCAGTTCCTGACAGGGGCGGTCGGGACCGGGACCGCGGGAAAAGGTACAGCCTCCGGACTGGGAGGAGAGATACCCCCCTCCCGCGGCACAACTGGAGCGACCAAGCGGTAACCTCGCTTGGGAATGGTCTGGATGTATCGGGGTTGACGGGCGTCATCCCCCAAGGCTCTTCGGAGGCTGTGGATCGCCTGAGAGAGGACGCCCTCCTCGACAAAGGAGCCCCCCCACACGGTCTCGAGCAATTCCTCCTTGGAAACCACCCGTCCTGGCTCCGCCGCCAGGGTCACGAGCACATCCATGACCCGAGGCTCCAGTCGGATCGACCGGTCATTGACAGAGAGAGTGCCTTCAGGTTGGCAAACTAGCCACTCACCCAGCCGGAACTCGCCAAGCTCGGGGGTGCTCGGAACTGATGGTCCTAGTTTGCTCATAGAAATTTATGCATGTCAGAGAGGGTACCTCCCCGGCACCCTTTTATTCTACCCGCTCTCTGAGATCTTCCTGAGAGTTTCCAAAGCCTTCCCAAAGGACCGAGGGGAGTCTGTCAGGGGAACCTTCCCCTCGACTTGGCTGCGATCTC
>DATHUD010000020.1:0-38683 GCA_035462575.1 Thermoanaerobaculia bacterium
GTTCTTCTTTGTCCCAGAAGCTCCTCTAGCGGCAACTCATTAAGAGGGGGTCTAATTCCCTGACCTTCTGTCCCGGAAGAGAGACGACCTTGCACTGTAGAAGAAGCTTGTGGTAGCATCACAATTCATCGACATCTTCTACATGCATTCGCTCCGTTCCTGGACGGTCGCGGGTGGTGTTCTGCGGAACAGACCACTAGGAGGCCGTGTGTCGAGATACGACAGCCGCTGCCCGGCCAGGGCAGCGAACCTCGGCTCGTCACACTTCCGGGGGTTGCTGCACCATTAAGTATAACTGCAGACAGCTGCCAGAAACCGCCTATGCACACAGGGCAATGCGCATAAATCTTCAGACCTATTGACTTGCTTCAACACAGTTTGTATAGTGTGTAGAGAATAAGGGACGTCAGAAGACGACGATGCAGTACCCACACTCAACCTCTCTTTTTCCCAAGGGTGCCGAGCGCGATGGCGAGAGGTATTGTCACAGTAATGGCTAAACAATCGGCCACTGTGCCGTGTCTGGAAGTGAAAAAGACACTCCTGGGCCCTTTCGGTGCCCTTTTGGAAGAAAGGAGGGATAGTGGCTTGGTTTGTGTTCGTCGTCTTAATGTGGTTGCAGCAATTTTTCGATCCCGCTGGAAATTCCTCAGCGAAAACTGGTGACGCAGTCGCGATACCCACTCCGTCGCCGCCTGCGGCAATTGAGGCTGGGACGATAATCGACCCCGACGGCTAAACTCCTAAAAGAGAGGGGAGGAGTTCATGAGTGCAACTACAATAGACCCCGATGGTTAGGCAAGCCTAATTTGGCACCGCGCCAATAAGTTCTTTTAATTTTTCCTTGAGAGAGGCCACGAGATCCGTGGCCTCATATTTTTGGAAGCTGGTGATTTCTTCCCTTTTGAGTATTTCCTCTCCAATTTTCAGCGCTTCGGCCACCTCCCCTGTATCAACCCCATAAATCAAAATGACCCAACAAAAGGTGATGAAATACGGGACAGACCATTGAAGATGACGGTTATTTTCTCCGATTTCCTTAATTTCCCGTCCTCGCGACAAAAGTTCTTCTCGCTTCTCATCTAGCCGCAAAACACAGGAATAATAAACAATGTTGTTAAGCGCCGCATACTGCCCCTTGCTCTTGACTTCCTTCAACTCACGGTATCCTTGCTCAGAAACGTATATTGCCTCCTGAATTAAATTCCTTTCTAGATCATTATTAATCGGCCCAGTATTTCTCAATTCAGAAGCGATTATTGGATAGCGACTCAAAACAGATGCAGCAAGAGCATGACCAGAGACAAGATTTGACCTACCCTTAACCTCCTTGATTATATCGTCGGCCTTTTCTTTAATTTCCTTTCCTAAAAGATCTACCTGCTTCCTTATTTCTTCCTCCAACCGCTTTGTCCTCTCCTTTATCTCATCAGAGAGTGAATCTGTTTCGTTTTTAACCTCTTTCCCAATGCTATTTGTCTGCTCTTGGATTTTGAAAAATCTTGAGTCTAGGCTTCCAATTGACGTATTTACGCTTTCTTGATTCTCAGCAATAGCCTTGCGCACATTCTCCTGCGCATCTTCGGATGCCTTACTTTCTTTCTCCAGATCTGACTTAATTGAGCTCCACCCCAAGATAGCGGCAACGGCAAGAACAAGAGAAATTACAATGAGAGCAAGTGAAGATGCACCAAAGAATACCGTGGCAAAATCGCTCATGCTAGGAGAAACTGCCCTGGGATGCGGACTTCTTGAAACCATGTCGAAGAAGAAACATGCTATCCCAGAAACAAAGAAAATAATACCTAACCACCAGAATACAACTCTAGGCCAGTTCACCTTTTCCATTGGTCCGCCCTCATTCACCTAATGGCATTATTCCTTGAGAATCGCAATCCCGGAGCAGGTTTATACCCACAGCATAACCGGTTCTCCTTGGCTGATAAGCCTCGGGCTTCCACCTGCTACTAAACTATAGCCTATGGCAGCCTAGGTTCGACAGAACCGGAGTTCATGACCGTAAATGTAGCCTTTAACAGATCTTAGCGGGCGGCGGCCTCCGCTTCCGGCGAAAACAGGGACAGAACCGGCAATCCCAGGCGCCTCCTGAGGGCCTGGCGGACGAGGCGCTCGCGGGAGCGCTCCAGCTCCTCGGCCGGCAGGCGGCCGCCCAGGGAGGCGAGGGTCTTCTCCACCGCCGTGGCGATCTCGGCGCTCGACTCCCCGTCGAGCGCGGCCGTGGCGGCGTCGAGCATCTCCCGGTCCAGAGACGCGAGGCGCTCCTCGACGGACTGGGGATCGCCGTCCAGAGCGCCGATGCGGCCGGCCAGGCGGTCTCTCCCGGGAAGGGTCCGGGGCAGCGCGGCGGCGAGGGCGGCGAGGCGAGGCGCGACCTCGAAGGCGGGCGCGGCGGCCCGGTGGCCGGGGGCGGCCAGATCCTTGAGCTCGTCCCAGGCGGCCTCGACGGCCGGGGCGCAGTAACGGAGGCTCGAGATCTTCCCCTTGGCGCCCCGCTCCTTGCGTTTGGCGAAGACCTCCTCCAGGGCCCGCCTCACGAGGTCCAGAGGCACGCCCTCCCGGTGCCAGTGCCGGGCCACCTGCCAGTCGGCGGGAGAGAGCAGGAGCGGAGAGCCCCGCAGGCTTACGAAGATCTCTTCGACGGCCTGGAAGTAGGCGTGGTCCGTGTCCTGATCCGGCTCGTCAGGACCGGTTTCGCTCATAGATCAGCTTCAGGCCGGCCAGGGTCAGGTCCGGGTCCACCTCGCGGATGTACTTGGAGCCCGAGGCGATCAGGGGGGCCTGGCCGCCCGTGGCGATCACGTTGCGGACGCCCGGGATCTCCTCGAGGAGCCGCTCCAGGATGCCGTCCACGAGGCCGATGTAACCGTAGTAGATGCCGGCCTGCATGGCCGCGGCGGTGTTCTTGCCCACCAGCTCGGCGGGCTTTCTCACGTCCACCCGGTAGAGGCGCGAGGCGTGGGCGAAGAGGGCCTCGGCCGAGATCATGATGCCCGGCGTGATGATGCCTCCCACGTACTCCCCGGCGGCGTTCACCAGGTCGAAGGTGGTGGCGGTGCCGAAGTCGACCACGATCACCGGCGCGCCGTAGCGCTCGCGGGCGGCCACGGCGTTGACGATGCGGTCCGCCCCCACCTCCGCGGGATTGTCGTAGCGGATCGGCATGCCGGTGCGCACCCCGGGCTCGATGAAGAGCGGCTTCTGGCCGAAGTAGCGGCGGGCCAGTTGGTCGAGGGTGAGATGGAGCGGCGGCACCACGGAGGAGATCACCACCGCCTCGGCCGCCATGGGATCGATCCCCCGCCGCGTGAACAGGGGCAGGAGGAGCGAGCCGTACTCGTCGGCCGTGCGCTCGGTGTCGGTCGAGAGGCGGAAGCTTTCGACCATGTCGTCCCCCTGGTAGACGCCGAACACCGTGTTGGTGTTGCCCACGTCGACGAGGACGAGGAGCCCGGAGCCTCCCTGCCTCTTGGCGCCCGGCCTCACGGCTCGATCACCTCGCCCGCCGAAAGGCGGGACTCCCGGCCCTCGCTTTCGAGGATCAGGAGGCCGTTGTCGTCGAACCCCACGAACGTGCCTTCGATCACGGAGTCGCCCACCCGGAAGGCGATGCTCTCCCCGGGGCGGTGGACCGAGGAGGCGCGGTAGCTGTCGACGGCGTAGGCCGCGTCCCCCAGGTGCTCTAGCTCCCGCTCGACTCCGGCGATCAGGTCCCACGTCAGCTCCGGGAGGGTCACCTCCCCGCTCCCCTCGAGGCGCAGCGAGGTTCCGGTCTCCGGCAGGTCGCCCTCCTCGTGGCCGTGGTTCACGCCGAAGCCCACGATCGCCCGGCTCTCCTGCCCGGGGCGGACCAGGGCCTCGATCAGGACGCCGCCGATCTTGAGGCGGCGGCCGTCCTCCTCGATCAGCAGATCGTTCGGCCACTTGAGCCGGCAGGGGGAGGCGAGATGGGGCCCGAGCGCCCGGCAGAGCCCCACGCCCACGAGGAGCGGGAGGGTCTGCAGAAGCTCCGGGGAGGGGACCGACAGGATCATCGTGGCGTAGACCCCCTTGCCCGAGGGGCTCGCCCAGGTCCGGCCGAAGCGGCCCCGGCCTCCGGTCTGCTCGAGCGCCAGCACCACGAGGGGGTGGAGCCTCTGCTCCTCGGCCTCGTACTCGGCGAGGATCGAGCGCGCGAGGACGTTGGTCGACTCCACCCGGGGCAGCACGATCACGTTCTCGGGCCCGCGCCGCCCTTTCAGCTCCTCGAGACCCAGGACGTAGTGTTCGAAATCCACGTTCGCTCCTATGAGGAGAGCCCGAGGCTCGCCTGGAGGCTCGCCTGGCGCTCGCGCATCTCGGCCAAGCGGGCGCGCCCCCCTTCCACGACGCTTGCGGGGGCCTTGGAAAGGAACTGCTCGTTCGACAGCCTCTCCTCGGCCCGGGCGATCTCGGCCGAGAGCTTTTCGAGCTCCTTGCCCAGCCGTCCGCGCTCTTCTTCGCCCATCTCCTGCCTTTCGACCGCGACCGCGATCTCGACGCCGGCCACCACGTCGCGCACCGCCCCTTGAGGAGACGGACCCAGGGTGATCGATTCCACCCGGGTGAGGAAACGGATGAGCGGCGCCTGCTCGCCGAGCAGACGGCCCACCCCCGCGTCCGCGGCGGACAGATGGAGGTCGAGCTTCGCCTTGGCCGGCAGCCCCAGCTCGGCCCGCAGGGCGCGGACGCGGGTGACGATCTGGATCAGAGCGTCCATCCCCGCCTCCACCTCCGCGCTCTCCCAAGCCTCCTCCCGCCGCGGGTAGCGGGCAAGGCAGATCGTCTCCTCCTGGATCGCCTCGTGGCCGGGCAGGCGCTGCCAGAGCTCCTCGGTCAGGAACGGCATGACCGGATGGAGCAGGCGCAGCGCCCGGTCGAGCACGGTCAGCACCACCTCCCCCACCCGGGGCCGCGGCGCCTCGCCCGAGAGCGCGGGCTTCGACAGCTCGATGTACCAGTCACAGAAGTCGCCCCAGAAGAAATGGTACAGGCGGTTGCAGCCCTCGTCGAACCGGAAGGTCTCGAAGCGCGCGTCCACCTCCGCGGCCACGCGGGAGAGACGGGAGAGGATCCACCGCTCCGGGGCGGCGAGCCCTTCCGGATCGATCGTCTCCTGGACGCGCGCCTCCCCGACCCGCGACAGCGCGAAGCGGGTGGCGTTCCAGATCTTGTTGCCGAAGGCGCGGTAGCCCGCGATCTGCTTCGGGTTGAGCGGAATGTCCCGGCCCGGGCTGTCGAGCGACGCCAGGGTGAAGCGCACGGCGTCGGCGCCGTACTCGTTCACCAGGTCGATCGGATCGATCACGTTCCCCTTGGTCTTCGACATCTTCTCGTTGTTCTCATCCCGCACGAGGCCCGTCAGGTGGACGGTCCGGAAGGGGACGTCTTGAGTGAAGTGGAGGCCGAGCATCGCCATCCGCGCCACCCAGAAGAAGAGGATGTCGAACCCGGTCACCAGCACGTCGGTCGGGTAGAAGGTCCGGAGGTCCGGCGTGTCCTCGGGCCAGCCCAGGGTCGAGAAGGGCCAGAGGCCCGAGGAGAACCAGGTGTCGAGCACGTCCGGGTCCTGGGTCAGCTCGCTGGTGCCCGCGAGCTTCGCGGCCTCGGCCGCGTCGTGGGCCACGAACACCCGGCCGTCCGCGGTGTACCAGGCCGGGATCTGGTGGCCCCACCAGAGCTGCCGGGAGATGCACCAAGGCTTGATGTTGGTGAGCCAGTGCTCCCAGGTCTTCTCCCACGTTTCGGGGACGAGCTTCAGGCGGCCGTCGCGGACGGCGTCCAGGGCCTGCTGCGCCATGCCGGACACGTCGCAGAACCATTGCGTGGAGACCAGCGGCTCGATCGGCTCGCCGCTCCTCTGGCTGTGGCCCACGTTGTGGACGTGGTCCTCGATCTTTACGAGGAAGCCCTCCTCGCGCAGGCGCTCGACCACCTTCTTGCGGGCCTCGAAGCGGTCGAGGCCGGCGAAGCCCTCCCCCGCCTCGGCGGTCATGCGGGCGTCCGGCCCGATCACGGTGAGGCCGGGCACGCCGTGCCGCCTCGCCATCTCGAAGTCGGCCGGGTCGTGGAACGGAGTGATCTTGACGAGGCCCGTGCCGAATTCCCGGTCCACCGCGGGATCGGCGATGAACGGGAGGCGCCGCCCCACGATCGGCAGGATCGCGGCCTTACCCTGGAGATGGCGGTAGCGCTCGTCGTCCGGATGGAGCGCGACGGCGGTGTCGCCCAGCATCGTCTCCGGCCGGGTGGTCGCCACCACGATCCGCTCGCCGCTCCCCTCGACCTGATAGGCCACGTGGTAGAGCTTGCCCTGGACGGTCTTCATCTCCACCTCGAGGTCGGAGACGGCCGTGCCCAGGGTGGGAGACCAGTTCACCAGGTACTCGCCGCGGCTGACCAGCCCCTCGCGGTAGAGGCGGACGAACGCCTCGCGCACGGCGCGGGAGAGCATCGCGTCCATGGTGAACCGCTCGCGGCTCCAGTCGCAGGAGGCGCCCAGGAGGTCGAGCTGCCGGCTGATGTTGTCGTGGTAGACCCCCTTCCACTCCCACATCCGTTCGAGGAACCTCTCGCGGCCCATCTCGCGGCGGCTCGTCCCCTCGGTCGCGAGCTGGCGCTCCACCATGAGCTGGGTGGCGATGCCCGCGTGGTCCGTGCCCGGGAGCCACAGGGCGTTGTACCCCTGCATCCGCCGCCAGCGGGTCAGGAGGTCCTGAAGGGAGGACTGGAGGGCATGACCGACGTGGAGCTTCCCCGTGACGTTGGGGGGCGGGATCATGATGCAGAAGGAGGGCTTGTCCGACGGCGCCTCGGCCCGGAACCAGCCCTTCTCCCGCCAGACGCGCTGCCAGGCCTGCTCGTAGCTCGCCGGCTCGAAGCGCTTGTCCATCTCCGCCTTGTCCGGTTCCGTCGTCCCGATCGGCTCGGTGCGGGTCGTGCCGCTCACAACCACCTCCATCCTGTGTTGAGAAGCCTTTGCGGAGGCTCCAAACGCGAAGGAGCGGTGATCATACACCGCTCCCGTTGGCCTCCGTCGAGGGTCTGTGGGGGGATGGGCCGCCGGAGCGGCCCTACTGGAGATCGACCTGACTTTCGAGCTCGCGCAGGCGGGCGCGGATGATGACCTCCGCCAGATCCGGGATCACCTCCCAGGCGATGTCCCGGACGGTCTTGTCGCCGAGCAGCTCGACGACCCGCCGCGCGATCCGGTCCACGTCCTCGTCCCCGAGCCGCCCGCCGCCGTTGCTCGCGGCGGGCGCGGGAACCGGGGACGGTGAAACCTCCGCCACCACCGCGGCCGCGGCCACGACGGGCGCGGCAGCCGCCACCGGAGGCGGGCTCCACGGCTCAGGCTCGGGAGCCGGGCTCCAGGGCTCGGGCTCGGCGGGAGCGGGCTCTTCCCAGGACAGTGCGGGCGCGGGCGCCGGCTCCGGCGAGGGGAGCTCCCAGGTCTGGGGAGCGGCCGGAGCCGTCTCCACGGCCTCCACGGCGGGCTCCACGGCCGGCTCCGACCAGGAGAACCCGGCCGAGAACGGGGCCGGCTCGGGCGCGGCGGCCGGCTCCGGGAGCGGCTCCGAAAGCTGCGAGGCGAAGGGATCGTTGGGCTCGTCGAGCCCCAGCTCCTCGGGAGCGCTCACCGGCTCGTCGCGCAGGTCGAAGGTGCTCACGTCGTCGTCCATCGTGAACACGGGCTCTTCCGGCTGGAGCGCGAACGCCGGCTCGGGCTCCAGGGCGAAGGAGGGCTCCCGGTCGTACGGCTCCGCGGCCGGGGCCGTGAACGGGGGCGGAGCCTCCGGCTGCGCTTCCAGCTCGAAGTTGCCCCAGGCCGGCTCCGCGGAGAGCTCCGGAGCCGGGGGCTCGGCCTGCGCGTAGGGAGGGGGCTCGTAGCCGCCCAGCGGAGGCAGATCCGCATCCAGCGCCGAGAGGGCCGGGGGCGGCTCGGAGAAGACGGGCGTCGGCTCGAAAGACGCGGCGGCGGCCGGTGCGGCCGGAGCGCTCGCCGCGAGCAGCTCTTCCACCCGCTGGAGCAGCTCCTGCGAATCGAACGGCTTCTTCAGAAACGAGTCGGCCCCGGCGGAGCGCGCCTGGCCCTCGTCGAAGGGCTCGAAGGTGCCCACCAGGAGCAGGACCGGCACGCCGGGCCGGCGCTGCTTCGAACGGCGGCAGACCTCGTACCCGTTGGCGCCCGGCATGTGGACGTCCGCGATCACGAAGTCCGGGTCGGCCTGGGCCAGCGCCGCGACCGCTTCATCCCCGTTGCTGACCGCGCGGACCTCGTAGTCCTCGTCGAGAAAGGTCAGCTCGATGACCTTCTGGATGGTGACGCTGTCGTCAGCCAGCAGGATCCTTCTTCTCATTCCCCCTCCGATCGATCGTTTCAAGGCTTACCGTAGCACCCCCGGCCGCGAGCCGTCAAACCGTTCTCCCGGCAAGGGTTGGGGGGTTTCAGGCCGCCGCGAAGCGGCTTTCGAGATACTCGACGATGTCCCTGGTGGACGTCCCCGGCAGGAAGATCTGGTCGATCCCCGCGTTTTTCAGGCCCACCTGGTCCTGCTCCGGGATGATCCCGCCCGCAAAGACCAGGACGTCTTCCGCGCCCTGCTCCTTGAGCAGCCGGGTCACCTCCGGGAGGAGGCTGTTGTGGGCCCCGGAGAGGATCGAGAGCCCCACGGCGTCCACGTCCTCCTGGATCGCGGCGGCGGCGATCTGCTCCGGCGTCTGGCGCAGCCCCGTGTAGATGACCTCGTAGCCCGCGTCCCGCAGCGCCCTCGCCACCACCTTCGCCCCGCGGTCGTGCCCGTCCAGCCCGGGCTTGGCGATCAAGATGCGAACCCTTCTGTCACTCATGGCGCGGATTGTAACAGAGCGGATCGGCCGGAACCGAGGGTTTACGACCGCCGTGGCGGATGGCGCGGAGCCGAGCTCCGGACGTCGGAGAGCACGATCGAAAGCGCCAGGCCGAAGCCGCAGGCCGCGGCCAGGAGGAAAAGGACGATCGCGAGGCCGGGATAGCCGAAGATCCGGAACGAGGTCGGCACCTCCATCAGGAGGGCCGCCCCCACGATGAGGGCCGCGAGCACCAGCCCCAGGGCGATCCGGTTGGCGATCTTCTGGAGGCTCTCGGTCAGGAGCGCCTCGTCCAGCGCGTCGACCTTGAGCTCCATCTTGTTGCCCGCCAGGTTGTCGAGCAACGTGTTCACCCGGGCCGGAAGCTGCTGGACGAGCTCGTGCATCTCCAGGGCCGAGGAGAAGAAGCTCGCGGGCGAGAGCCGCTTCATCATGTGACGGGTCATGATCGAGTCGCTGTGCCGCCGCACCGTGGCGTTCGGGTCGAAATCCGGATCGAGGACGCGGGAGACCTCGTCCAGGTGGAGCAGGGCCTTGCCCATCATGGTCAGCTCGGGCGCCGGGCGCACGCCGTTCTCGGAAGACTGGCGCGCGAGGCCGAGCACGATCCGCCCCACCTTGATCTGGTCCGCGAGCGCGTCGCGCTGCGATCCCACGAGCTCGGCCACGGCCCGGCGGTAGCGCTCCTCGTCGTAGTTTTCGAGGCGGGTGCCGAGCTGGAGGCTGACCTGGGCGGCCTCGTGGCCCCGGCCGTCCGTGATCGCGAGGAGGAGCTTCAAGAGCCTCTCCTGCATCAGCGGGTCGATCCTCGCCACCATCCCGAGGTCCAGGAGGGCGAGCCTCCGGTCCTCGGTCACCAGGAGGTTCCCGGGGTGCGGGTCGGCGTGGAAGAAGCCGTCCACCAGGATCTGGTCCAGGTACGCCTTGAGGAGATCCTCGGCCAGGGCCCGGCCGTCCGTCTCCAGGCGGACCAGCGGCGAAAGGTCGGTGATCTTGGTGCCGCGGATGTAGTCCATCGTCAGCACCCGGGACGTCGTGTAGTCGTCCACCGGCTGCGGCACGATCAGCCGCTCGTAGCTCCGGAGGTTGGCCCCGAGGGTCACCAGGTTCACGGCTTCGCGGCGGTAGTCGAGCTCCCGCAGGATCGTCTTGCGGAACTCCTCCAGCATGTCGTTGAAGGCGAACCGCCTCCCGACCTTCGTGTGCCGGTCGACGAAAGAGGCGGCCTCGCCGAAGGCTTCGAGGTCGTCCAGGATCACCTGCCGGATGCCGGGGCGCTGCACCTTGACGGCGACCGGGCGGCCGTCGCGCAGGAGGGCCCGGTGCACCTGCCCGAGCGAGGCCGCGGCGATCGGCTCCGCCTCGAAGTCCTGGAACCCCTTGGAAATCCGGACGCCCAGCTCCTCGGTGACGATCCTCTCGACCTCCGCGAAGGAGAACGGCTCGATCTTGTCCTGGAGCCGGGAGAGGGCCTCCAGATAGGAGGGCGGGAGGATGTCCGACCGGGTCGAGAGGAGCTGCCCGATCTTGATGAACGTGGGGCCCAGCGCCTCCAGGTCCCGCGCCAGCCGCTCCGGATCTCCCGTCCCGACCTTCCCGTCCTGCTCCGGGAGCGCCTCGTCCACCTGCGCGACCTTGCCTAGTCCGTTCCCATGCTGCACGATCAGCAGGGCGATGTCTTTATAGCGCTTGAGATGCTCGGCGTTGAGCAAGAGAGCCATGGTT
This sequence comes from Thermoanaerobaculia bacterium, assembly GCA_035462575.1. Taxonomy (GTDB): domain Bacteria; phylum Acidobacteriota; class Thermoanaerobaculia; order Multivoradales; family UBA5704; genus DATARR01. The sequence continues at coordinate 10,612 of DATHUD010000020.1, forward strand.
TTCTCCACCGTCCAACTTCGACTGCTAGCTGGCGGAGAGATGCATGGAAGATGCCAGGGGGGAGGGAGGGGGGGAACACGGACGACCACGGACCGACACGGACCGACAAGGACCAGTTCATCGTCCTTGTGGGTCCGTGTTCGTCTGTGCCTGTCCGTGTCAGTCGTTCGTAACCAGCAACCCCAGCAGATCCGAGGTCGAAATGATGCCGACCGCGCGATCCTCCCGGGTGACCAGCACGCGGTGGAGGTGGCCCTTGAGCATGGCCGAGGCGACCTCGGAGACCGTGGCGTCTTCGGTCACGGAGTACACCATGGGGGTCATGACGTCGGCCACCATCAGACCGTCGCCCCCGCCGTCGCCGTCCGGCTCGCTCGCGCGGCCCCTCGCGAAGGGGGTGCCCGTGCGTTGCGAGTCTTCATCCCCCTCGGAGTGGACGGCCGCGATGTCCACCAGGGAGACGACCCCCACGATGCGGCCCTCGTCGTCCTGCACGGGCGCGCCGCTGATCTCGTTCTCGACGAGGAAGGCGGCCAGCTCGCGGACGGTCATGTCCGCTTCGACCGTGAGGATCTCGGGGTTCATCAGATCGCCGGCGGTGATCGGTCTCATCCTGGCTGTCCTCCCAGACCGTTAACGATACTCCGAATCGGCCCTTCCACAGTCACTGGATGTACCCGAGGGCCCGCAGCCGCTCCCGGAGCTCGTCGTCGACCGTCCCCTCCCCGGCCCGGAGCCTCGCCCCCCCGCTCTCCGCGCCCCGGAGGAGCGACCGGAGATAGCCCGCACGCACCGCCCGCTCGCGGACGAGGTTGCGCCTCTCCGCGGGATCGTCGCGCCGCGCGAAGAGCGAGCGCTCCGCCCGGGGAGCCCGATCCTCGATGAAGCGCCACGCGGGCGTCGAGACCGAGGCGGACCGGAAGCCATCCACGTCGAGCCAGGAAAAAGCCGCCTCGTCCTCGGAGGGCTCCTCCCCCGCTCCGGCGATCGCCGGCAGGAGGCTCCGCCCTTCGACGGCGGCTGGAACCGGAAGCCCCAAGGCGTCGAGCAGCGTGGGCAAGATGTCCACGTGCTGCGCCAGCCGGTCCACCGCCCGCCCCTCCCCGGCTCCGGGCAGGCGGACGAGGAGCGGCACGTCGAGCATCTCGGTGTGGAGCGTCCGGCCGTGCTCCCAGCCGCCGTGGTCGTGGAATTCCTCGCCGTGGTCTGAAAGGAACACCACGATCGTCTCCTCCCAGAGGCCGCGCTGCTTCAAGAGATCGACGAGAGCGCCGAAGGCCGCGTCGTTCGCGGCGATCTCGGCATCGTAGAGGGAGAGGAGGTCCTGGAGGCGCGCGGGCGTGACCGGGAGCTGCCCGGCGTTCAGGGCCTTCAACGTCCGCACCCTCCCCAGCTCCTCCGGCACGCCGGGGGCGAAGCGCTCCCGGAAGGCGGGCGGCGGCTGGTAGGGGGTGTGCGGCTCGATCGTGTGGAGGAAGAGAAAGAAGGGCGCCCCCGGTTTCCCCGGTGCCCCCGGAAGGCCGTCCAGCCACTCCGCGGCCCTCGCGTTCACGTTCTCCGCCGTGTCCCGCCCGTGCTGCAGCAGCCGGTACGACTCGAAGCCCTGGCCCAGCCCGAAGCTCCGGTCCACGTTGCCGTTGGTGACGATCGCCGCCGTCCGGTAGCCCGCGCCGCGCAGCGCCTCCGCCAGGGTGACGGCCTCCTGGGACAGCGCGTCCCGGCGCCCGTGCACGCCATGGGTTTTCGGCAGGAGGCCGGTCAAGATCGAGACCACGGACGGACGGGTCCACGAGGACTGGGCCACGGCGTTCCGGAAGAGCGTCGCCTCCCGGGCGAAGGCGTCCACGTGCGGCGACACGGGCTTTCTGTAGCCGTAGCACCCCAGGTGGTCCTTGCGGAGCGTGTCGACCAGGTAGACGATCACGTTCGCCCGCCGCCGGGTGACGGACGCCGCGGCCGGAGCCGGCGCCTTCGCCAGAGCGGGCACCAAGATCTCCGGTGCCCGCAAGACGAGCCCGCTCCCCGGCCGTCCCGGCCCGGACTCGGGCACGGCCGCGAGGGACAGCCGAACCGGCCCGGAGCCGAGATCCTCGAGATCCACCGTGGCCGGCCCCTCCCCCGGCTCCAGCGTTTCCACCCGCCGCTCCTCCTCCCCTTCCGGCTGCACGGAGACCGCAAGCGTCCCCGGCCGGCCGTCCCGGGAGCGCAGCTCGCCGATCGTGAGCGCCGCCCCTTCGGGCAGCCGGAAGAAGAGGTCGACCCGGTGCCCGAAGGGGATCGCCAGCCGGTCCCCGGCGGCGCGCACCCGGGCGCTCTCGTCCACCCCCGTTCCGAAGCGGATCTCGTCCCAAGCGACCGCGAGCTTCCGCCGGTCGCCGCCCCCGCTCACCTCCGCGGGCGAGCGCGCCCAGGCATAGCGGAAGGTCAGCCGGTTCCCCCCGGCCAGAAGGGACCGTTCCGGGATCTCCACCGCGTAATCCTTCTCCCCGGCCGCGAGCGGCACCTCCGCCACCTCCTGGCCGTTCGCGAGGAGCGTCACCTGCTGCGGCGGAGCGCCGTCGTAGAGGAAAGGGACACAGCGGAACGAAACCGGCAGATCGCGCGGCGCCGCGAGGAAGATCTCCATCTCGGACTCCGCCCCCTCGCTCCACACGAACCGCCGCCCGCCGTCCGCCTCGTCCGGCCCCCACCCGCGCACGAGAAGCTCCCGCGCCGCGGGAGTCCCCAGATCGACGGCACCGGGCTCCCGGACCACCTCGGCCCGCGGCAAGGCGGCGATCAGGTTCTGGACGACCTCGCGGGGGCCGTCCTCCCCCGAGCAGCCGGTGAGGACGGCGAGCGCCAGGAAAAAGAGGACGAGGGCTCTCACACCCGCATCAGCGCTTCGAGCTCGTCCGGATGGCTCGCCCGCACCCGGGCCTCCTCCGGGGTGATCGCCCCCTGGAGCACGAGTTGGGCGAGCGAGCTCTCGAACGAGATCATGCCGTGCCGCTTGCCCAGGGTGATCTCGTTGTAGAGCTTCTGGAGGTTGTCGCTCCGGATGTGGTGGCGGATGGGATAGCTCGCGAGGAGCAGCTCCACGGCGGGGACCCGGCCGCGGCCGTCCGCCCGCGGGATGAGCTGCTGGACCAGGACGGCATGGAGCGACAGCGCGAGCTGGTGGCGGATCTGTGCCTGCTGGGACGGCGGGAACACGTCCACGATGCGGTGCACGGCCTGCTGGGCATCGTTCGTGTGGAGCGTCGAGAGGACCAGGTGCCCGGTCTCGGCCGCCGTCAAGGCCGTCCCCACGGTCTCCAGGTCGCGCATCTCGCCCACCAGGATCACGTCCGGATCCTGGCGCATCGAGGCCCGCAGCGCCTCGGCGAACGAGCGGGCGTCCCGCCCCACCTCCACGTGCTCCACGACCGAGTGGATCGACTTGTGCTCGTACTCGATCGGGTCCTCGATCGTGATGATATGCGCCGTCCGGCTCCGGTTGATCTCCCCCACCAGGGCGGCGAGCGTCGACGACTTGCCCGATCCCGTAGGCCCGCAGACGAGCACGAGGCCCCGGCTCGGGCGGATCAGCTCCGAGAGAGTAGGCGGCAGGTTCAAGCTCGCGAGGCTCGGGATCTCCATCGGCAGCGCGCGGATCGACGCCGCCATGTCCCCGCGCTGGCGGTGGACGTTCACCCGGAACCGCCACGCGCGGCCGATCCCCTCGTCGAGCGACCGGCCGGGAGACAGGCGCAGCGGCAGGTCCGCCGAGCCCCGCTCCTCCAGGTCCCGCCGCGCCCGGCCTCCCAGGTGGGACTGGAACATGCGGGAGATCTCGTCCCCGTCGAGCGGCGCGGCCTCCAGCCGGGTCAGCCGGCCGTTGATCCGCAGGACCGGCGGCATGCCCGCGATGAGCAGCATGTCGCTCGCCCCCTGGCGGACCAGCTCCGCGAGCAGGCGGTCGAGCGGCTCCCCCTCCCCCACCTGCGCCTGGGCCGGCCGGTCGAGGGACGCCTCCACCTGCGCCGCGGACGGCGATTCGAAGGCGAGCGGCGGCTCCGCACCCTCGAGCGCCCCGGGCGCGGCATTTCCATTGTTCAGCTCCTGGACGAGACGGTCGAGCTCGGGATCATGGATACGGTCAGGCATCGGCCCCCCTGATGATGAGAAGCATACGGGAGAACCGGGCGGGGCGTTTGACCCCAATTTGACCGTTCCTTGACCTTTCCGAGACCTCTCGGCGAGGGGTCCGGAGGCAGCATGGGCTCCGTGAGCAGCGAATCGCCGCTCCGGAATGCGCGAAAGGAGACACTGCCATGAAGATCCGCTTCACCCCGGCCCTGCTGGCCGCCGCCCTGGTAGCCGCCGCCCTGCCCGTCCAGGCGGGCATCTCGATCGACCGCCCCTCGCCGTCGATCACCGTGTGCCCCGGCCCCATCAGCCCGGCGACCCTCTACCTGCAACTGATGCCGCCGACCGGCGGCTGCGACGTGGGATGGGGCTTGGGCCCCCAGGTCGAGGTGCTGGACGTCAACTATGGCCTCATCGCGACCGACAACACCGACGCGGCCTCCGCCAACAACCAGTATGACGCGGGGGCCGGCTTCGTCTATGTCTTCTCCGGCGACCGGGTGTCCCAGGGCCTCTTCCCGACTCCCTACCGGAACCAGTTCGCGAACAACCAGGCCGCCTCGGACCTCTTCCGCAGCGGCGTGCCCTCGGTCAGCCCCGCCACCGTCATGGGCGGCCCGTGCAACCCGCCGGCCGTGATCGCCGGCCCCTGGCCGGTCCTCTACCGCAACCAGACCGACTTCAACCTGATCACCACCAACGCGCCCGCGGTCGCCGCGGCCGGCGCGCAGGACAACCTGGACGCGCTCGAGCTCGACAACTTCGACCCCGACGCGGACTGGATCCATGAGCTCGGCGTCTACTTCAGCCTCGACCCCACGAGCCCGACCCTCGCGCTTCTCGGGCCGGGCAGCCCCGCCGACCTCTTCTACTCCCCGCCGGGAGCCGGCCCCGGCGTCTTCGCCACCGCCGCGCAGATGGGCCTGGGCGCCGGCAACGACGTCGACGCCGTCACGGTCTGGGACCGCAACCTGGCCGGCACCGCCGAGGCCGGGATCGACTACGCCGTCTTCTCCGTGCGCCCCGGCTCCGCGATGCTCGCCGGCCCGGACGCGGCCCCCGGCACCCCCGACGACTTCTCCCCGGCCGACCTCTTTGTGACCGACTTCACCGGCGCCTTCTGCCTCTACCTGCGCCACAACCAGCTCGGCATGCGCTTCCAGGACAACATCGACGGCCTGGACGTCATCTTCTGGTAATCATCCTTTCGGACGGCCGCGGATCCCGCGGCCGTCCCTGTTCAGGCCACCGTGCCGGGTCCCGTGCTATCTTGTCTCCAACTTTCCGGAGACTCGGCCTATGGGACCCTTTGCGGTGCTCGTGATCCCCGTCCTCGCGATCCTCGACTACCAGCTCACGCTCGCAGGCGCGGCGCTGGTGGAACGGCGGTACCGGAAGCACTTCCGGATCCCCCAGTACGAGCTCAACCCCGTCATGCAGCCCGTGATCCGCGCCCGCAAGCGGGTGAGTTGGCTGCACCTCGCTCTCGTGGCCTTCCTCACGGGATTCGTCTACTTCGAAGGCCTGGTGATGGGCTTCGAGTCCTTCCTGTTCACCTTTCTGCTGGCCTTCGTCTTCGGCGCGTACGCGAGCGTGACCGGGCGGCACCTCGCCAACCTTCTCACCTTCCGGTTCCTCGAGAAGCATCCGGAGGATCTCTCGGGGACGGTCGAGATGTCCCAGGCCTACATCACGCGGCTCTCGCAGTACATGTACCTGTCGACGATCTTCCCTCTCCTCGTCGCGGCGTTCTTCTCCCCGACTCCCGCTGTTTTCGGAGTTGCGGCCGGCACGCTGGCCCTCTATGTGGGGCACGGCCTCTGGTACAGGAGAGCCCGAAAACAGGAGGCGCTCCGGCGGGCCTCCGGCCTCACCGAGCCAGCGGAGCGGCGCTCTCCGCCCGCCGCCTGATCGCCGAAAGCCAACTCCGCCGGAGAATCGCGCTCCCCGGGCGGACCACCGTCCAATAGAGGCCGAACCGCCGGGCGGCCTCGCGTCCCAGAGGGAGGACGCGGGTCTCCGTGCGGAGGCGCACCCGGCCGTCCGCCAGCTCCTCCAGCGTGAAGTCCACCGCCCCCTTGGCGTATCCCTCCCGCGAGAACGCCAGGAGCTCCTCCGGCCCCGAGAGGCGGACGATCTCCCCGGTCAACTTCCAGAACTGCCCGATGACACCCAGGACGATCTCGTCCGGGCTCTCGCTCAGCACGATGAACCCCATCGCGAGCGCCGAGTCCAGAAGGGTTTTCTCGTAATCCCGCTCCGGCGTCCGCCGCCCCAGAAGCCGCCCCGGCAGCATCCGGATGCCGAACAGCAGCCGCGCCAGCGCGATCTCCCTCCCCTTCACCTCCCGCACGGCCCGGCGCACGGCCTCAAGGCTCGCGGAGATGACGATTTCGTGGACCTCGCTGTGGCGATAGTCGGGGAGGAAGCGGTCGAGGGATGATCCCATCCTCCCCCTCACCTTTCCAGGACGCGTTGGATGCTGTCGCGAAGGGAAGGAACCTTGTCGACGACGGCATCCCAGACGATCTCGTAGTCCACTCCGAAATAGCCGTGGATGAGTCGATCTCTCATTCCCGCGATCGCTCTCCAATCCACCTCGGGCAAGAGATCACGGATATTGACAGGAACCTTCTTGGCAGCCTCTCCGATGATCTCCAGGCTTCGGACGAACGCCCGCTTCAGCGTTTCATCCTGCAGGAAATCCTGTTTGGAAAGACTTTGGGAATGACCGAGGAGGTAATCGGCCTCGTCGAGGATGTGGTGAAGCGGCTCAGATCCCGAGAGGGACATCCTGAACCTCCGCAAGGATTCTGGGTCCCAGGTGAGGGCTCAGGGATTCGACTGTGACGAGCTCGACGCGGCGCTGCAAGATGTCCTCCAGCAAAAATGCTAGCCCCATAAAGTGGTCAAAGCTTTTCTCGCCTTTTTCAAACTCGACGAGGATGTCCACATCGCTATCACTGTGCTGCTCATTCCGTGTAAATGAGCCGAAGACGCCCAGCCGTCCAACTCCCAGGGATCGGATAGCCTCCCGGTGATCCCGGAGACGCGAAAAAATGTCTCTGCTCGTCTTAACGGCTGCCATCACAAATCACTCCCCAAATCTGTCGCAGTAAACTCGAAACCTCCTCTACGTCCCTGCCAGAGTATAGCCAAGCTCAACCGGCCCCCAACTCCCGCACAAACACCCCCGCCCCGTTCCGCATCCCACCCGCCATCTCCTTCAGCCGCTCATGGTGGGTGAAGAGGATGACCTGGGTCTTCTTCGAGAGCTCCCCCAGCACCTTCAAGGTCGCCGCGCTCCGCTCGTCGTCGAAGTTGATGAGGATGTCGTCCACGATGAAAGGGAGCGGCTCGGCGCGCTTCAGGTATCCCTCCAGGGTGGCGAGGCGGAGGGCCAGGTAGAGCTGGTCTCTCGTGCCGTCGCTCATGCCTTCCACCCGGACCTTCGGGCCGCCGGTGCGGACGCCGACGAGGACGGGCTCGTCCTGGTTGTTGAAGTCGGTCCGGAGGCCGGTAAAGCGGCCTAGCGTCAGCTCGGCGAAGAGGTCTCCGGCGCGGCGCAGGAGGGGGGCCTGGTTTTCGGCGCGGTAGCGCTCGATCTCGCGGCGCAGGAGGGTGCCGGCGAGGCGCAGGCGGACGTAGCGGCCGACGCCGTCGGTCAAGCGCGCGAGGATCTCCTGGGCCTTTTCGGCGGCCTGGGCGGCGGCGTCTCCCCCGGTCTGGTGGTCGAGGTCCTGCTGCTCGCGGCCCAAGGCCTCTCGGAGGTCCCCCAGGCGCTTCTTCTTCTCTTCGATGTCCCGGTCGTGCTGGCCGATGCGGCCGGGGAGGGCGTCGGCGTCGACACCTTCGGCTTCCCTCTCCAGGTCTTCCAGGGTGGCGCCTTCGCCTTCCTCCCGGAGCTGCCTCTCGCAGCGGTCGAGGTCCCGGCGGAGATCCTGGACCTCGGCGGAGCGCCGCTCGGCGTCTTCGAGGCCGGCGCCGTCCGGGCTGCCGGCTTCGGCGCGGAGGTGCTCCAGGCGCTCTTCCATGGCGCGGCGGGTGGCCTCGGCGTCCCGGGCTTCGCGCTCGAGCTTTTCGAGGCGGCGCTCCAGGGCCGCGCGGCGGTCGGCCTGGCGGCGGGCGTCCCGCAGGAGGGCGTGGAGGTGGACGGCGGTCTGGTCCGCGGGCTGGTCCACCCGCTCGGGGGCGAGGACGGAGGCGAGCGCCCGGACGTCGGCGCGAAAGGATTCGAGGTCCCGGTCGAGGCCGGCGATGCGATGGTCCACCTTCCCGGCGTCGCGCCGGCTCTCGGAGATCTTCCTCAAGGTGTCCACGAGCTGGATCACCTCGGCGGGGAGGGCGTCGCCGCCGAGCCCCAGGCCGCGGATGGCGTCGGCCCAGGCGGCGCGCCAGGCCGTGAGGGCCGCGGCGGCGGCCTCCTCGTCCCGCTCCGCGCGGGCGAGGCGCGCTTCGGCTTCCCGGAGCCCCTGTTCGGACTGGACGCGCCGCCGCTCCTCGTCTTCCAGGCGGCGGACGACCTCCTCGCTCCGGGCGAGGACGGGCTCGAGGGAAACCGAAGGCGGAACCGTCTCCCCCGACCGCCCGAGCTCGGCGGCAAGGGCTTCGCGATGATCGCGGACGGTCTGCGTGAGGTCCGCCCGCTTGCGGCGAAGGGCGCGGACGGCTTCGGCCCGGGCGCGCAGCTTGTCGTGCCGGGAGGTCCACGCCGGGTGCATCTCCCGCGGCGGCAGGGGGTCGATTCCGCAGGGGCGCCAGAGGTCTTTCCAGGCGGCCGCGAGGCGCTCCCCTTCGCGGTCGGCTTCTACGCGCTCCCCGTCCAGATCCGCGATCTCGGCGGCGCGTTGATGGCGCTGGGCGAGGAGCGTGGCCTGCACCTGGACGCGGCCGGCCTCGCGGCGGAGGCGGTCGGCCAGGTCGTCGGCCTCCTCCACGCTCCGCTCGTAGACGTCGGCGCCGGCGTCGTCCCACGTCTGGCGGAGGCCTGTCCAGGTGCGATTCCGGCGCTCGCGGAGGGCCGCGAGCTCTTCTTCGGTCGGGACGGCGCCCACCCGGCGGATCTCTTCGAGGCGCCGCTCGGTGTTCGCCAGCTCGGTCGCGGCGGTCCGCCGCCGGTCTTCCAGGGCGTCGCGCCGCTTGGCCAGAGCGGCAAAGTCGCTCGCGAAACGCTCCAGGGTCTCGGGCGGCGGGACGGGCAGGGCCTCCAGCTCTTCGGGCGCGCCGGTCCACAGCCCCAGGCGGCCGAGGTCGATGCGGAGCTGCTCCTCGTCCCGGGCGAGGGCCGTGGCGGCCTCGGCCAGGAGGTCGTCGAGCTTGCCGGCCCGGCGGGCGGCCTCGGCGGCGCGGCGCAGGGGCGCCGGATCGCGCGGCGCGGGCAGCGCGGCCAGGGTCTCGCGGAGAGCGGCGAGGGTCCCCTCCGCCTCCTCGACAGCCCGGCTCTTCTGGTCCAGGTCGTTGACGAGGGCTTGGCGCTGGTTGCCCAGCTCCTGGATGCGCACCCAGCGGTCGAGGGCCGGGCGCAAGGCCTCGGCTTCGTCCAGCGTCATGCCGGGGCGGATCTCTTCGAGCAGCTCCTCGGCCTGCCCGCGCAGCTCTCCGCTCTCCCCCACGAGCCGCGAGCGGTCCCTGATCCCCTTGGCGAACAGCTCGATCCCCTGGTGCAGGCGCTCGATCGTCTCGGCCTGGGCGAGGACGGGCCCGGCCACGGTGAGCGCGGCGGACTCCTCGCGCAATTCGGCGAGCTCGGCCGCGGCGCGGTCCCGGTTCTCCCGCGCGGTGCGCAGCGCCTCCTCGGTCTGCCGCCGCCTTTCGGGAAAGTCGGCGGGGAGGACGATCGCATCCCCCAGCTCGGCGAGCTGCGTCCGCAGATGCCGCCGCTCGGGGAGGAGGCGGAGGACCCGCCGCACCCGTTCCAGGCGGTGGCGCTCCCGCTCCAGGCCGGCGATCTCCCGGCCCAGGGCGTCGGACTCCTCGCGCTTGCGTTCCAGCTCCTTCCTCTGGGCCTCGAAGTCCCGGCCGGAGAGCGACGTGCTCTTCACCTCCCGCCGCGTCTCTTCGAGCTCGCCGACAGCCCGGTTGATCAGCGGCTTCGAGCCGCGGGGGAGGAACAGCTCGTTGGCTTCGGCGTCCAGGCTCTGGAGGACCTTCCGGAGGCTCCGGGTGCCCAGGCCCGCGGCGAAGAGGGCCTGCCCCACGTCGCCGTGCTGGTCCAGAAGCTCTTTCCCGCCCGCGATCAGGGCTTCGTGATCGATCCCGAAGAGGGACGAGAAAAGCTTCTCCTCCATCCCCTGGAGGCAGCGGTCGAGAAAGGAATCGTCGATCGGGCTCTCGTCCACGGCGGAGAGGACGGTGCTCTTGGTCCCCTTCCTGCGGACGAGCTCGTACACGGTGCCGTCCGAGTGTTGCAGACGGCCGCCCACGCGGAGCTGCTCGTAGGGGTGGAGGAAGTCGTCGGGGCTGCGGAGCTGGAATCCGTAGAGGAGGGCCCTGATCGCCCGCAGGGCCGAGCTCTTCCCCGCCTCGTTGGGGCCGAAGACCACGTGGAGCCCTTCGGTGCCGCCCGAAAGGTCGAGCCGGCGGTCGGTGAAGGGGCCGAAGGCCTTGAGATGGAGATCGAGGAGCCTCACGGCTCGGACCCCTCCGGAGTCGCGAGGAGACGCGCGAGCAGGAGGTCTTCGACTTCAGGCAGCAAGCTCCGGAGCTGCTCGGGGTCGGTCACGTCCGGAGCGTCGCCGTCCGCGGAAAGCTCGGCGGGGAGCTTGCGCTTCAGGTCCGAAAGCTCGGGGGGGAGCGGCTCGAGCGAGCCCCGGCCTTCGCGGAGATCGCGCAGCGACCGGAGGAGGCCGCCCAGGGCATCGTCCCCGTCGAAGGGGTCGCGGAGATCCTCGGGCCGGCGGGTCTCGAAGCGGACCTTCTCGATCCACAGGGCCCCCTCCCCGAAGCCGGCCGCCACGGCCCGGCACTCCTGGATCCAGCGCTCGGAGCCGCCCAGCAGCTCCTCGTGGGCCGGGCACGATCCTGTAAGCACGAGCCGGGCCGCGAGGGGCCGGCCGTCCGCCCGGGCCAGCTCCCGCTCCAGGGCCTTCCCCACCCGGTCGAGCGCCTCCCCCGCCGTGGCCGCGCCCGCCGCGTCCACCCGGCAGACGGTCCAGCGGAAGACGTCCAGGTCCCGCGCCTCGACGGAGACGACTTCGCGGTCCTCGACCGTCACGAGGGTCGCCCCCTTGGGGCCGGTCTCGCGCACGTGGCGCCCCTGGAGGATGCCGGGAAAGACGACCCAAGGGTCCTGGCAGACGACCTCGCGCTCGTGGACGTGCCCCAGGGCCCAGTACTGGTAGCCCTTGGAGCGCAGGCCGGGGAGCGTGCACGGCGCGTAGGAGGCATGGCCGGGCCGGCCGTCCAGGCTCGTGTGGAGAAGGCCGATATTGAAGAGTTGGGGCACGGCGTCGGGGTAGCCCGCGGCCAGATCCTCGCTCACGCTCTGCAGAGCGAAGCCCTGGCCGTGGATCGCGACCTCCAGGCCGTCCAGACGGACGGTCTCCGGCTTCTTCGTGGCGAGCACGCGCACGTTTCCCGGCGGGCGGAGGACCTTGGTGATCTGGCTCGCGGCGTCGTGGTTCCCGGAGATCAGGAACACGGGGATACCCGCCTCTTCGAGCCGCCGCATGCGCGAGACGAAGAAGAGGCCGGTGTTGTAGTCCTTCCAGTCGCCGTCGTAGAGGTCGCCCGCCAGGAGGAGGAAGGCGGCCTCCTCCTGGATCGCCAGGTCCACCAGGTTGTCCAGCGCCCGGCGCGTGGCTCCCCGGATCTCGTCCGCCGGAGCGCCCAGGTAGCGCTCGAGCCCCTTCAACGGACTGTCCAGGTGGACGTCGGCGGCGTGGAGGAATTTGAACATCGCTTCATGATACCGTTGTGGCGATCTTCCATGACGACTATCGATCCTGACCTCCCCCGCTGCGGCTGGGTCTCGCCAGATCCGCTCTACATCGCCTACCACGACGAGGAGTGGGGCGTGCCCGTCCACGACGACCGCCGGCTCTTCGAGATGCTGATCCTCGAAGGGGCCCAGGCCGGTCTCTCGTGGATCACGGTGCTCCGGCGGCGCGAGGGCTACCGCCGCGCCTACCACCGGTTCGACATCGAGCGGATCGCCCGCTACGACGACAAGGACGTGGAGCGGCTCCTCGCCGACCCTGGAATCATCCGCAATCGCGCCAAGGTGGAGGCCTCGATCAAGAACGCCCGCGCCACCCTCACTCTCGTGGAGGAGGCCGGCAGCCTGGACTCCTACCTCTGGCAGTTCGTGGGCGGAGCGCCCAAGGTCAACCACCGGAAGAGCCTGAAGGAAATCCCGCCCGAAACCACGGAATCCAAGGCCATGAGCAAGGATCTCAAGCGCCGTGGCTTCGGCTTCGTGGGCTCCACCATCTGCTACGCGTTCATGCAGGCCGTCGGGATGGTGGACGACCACACCCTCGACTGTTTCAAGCGGCGAAACGGCTGAAAATCAGACCGCAATCCGTAATCTCCGGACCTGACTCAGAATCTCCGGACCGAACCCAGCGATTTTCGGACCAGATCGAGTAATCCTCGGACCGGATTGCGCAAAAATCGGACCATGGACCGTACTTCTCGGACCGAACCGGGTCCTCTCAGGGTCCGATCCAGTCCGATTCGGACCGGATCTCGGTTTTCTGGACCGGAATGAGTAAATTCAGGACCAATCTTCCATAAAATCGGACCGCATCTAGTAACTCTAGGACCGATCATAGTAATTCCAGGACCGAAACTACCTTAAATCGGACCAAAAACCGTAATTCACGGACCGGAATTCGTAGAAATCGGACCTACCCAGCCTTCCTGAGGACGTACAGCACCGACCGGTTCTTCTCCCCTTCCGCCCGCACGGCGATCTCCTGGATTCCGTCGCCGTCCAGGTCCACCACGTCGAGCGACCGGGAGGTGGCCAGCGCGAAGTCCGCCTCGTTGTCGTCCCGCCTCCCCGGCGTGTCGTCCTCGTCCTTCTCTTTCTCTTTGTCCTTTCGGCTCTTGCCGACCGCAACCGACCACGCGGCCCGGGAAGCGACCGGCCTGCCGTCCCGCTCTCCCGGGTAGAGGTGGAGCTTGCCGTCCGCGAGGACGAGGAGGTCCGGCACGCCGTCGCCGGAAAGGTCGCTTCCGAAATCCCAATCCCTGGCGGTCAGCGGGAGCTTGATCTTGCGCGGCCGGCTCTCGAACTTGCCGTTCCCCAGGTTCCTGTAGACGGCGATCAGCAGCTCGCCGCCGTTCATCCCCTCGGGGTGGACGAGGACGAGGTCGTCCTGGCCGTCGCCGTCCGCGTCGGCCGCGAAGGTCGTGAGCGGATTCCAGAGAGCGCAGTCGGTCTCGGCGGCCAGGACCGGGGCGGTCCCCCTCCGGGAGCGGTCGCGCTCGACGAAGAAGAGGCGGAGGCGCTTCTTGACGAAGATGCCGATCTTTTCGATGGTGCCCACGGCGAGGGCCGGACGGCCGTTGATCCGGAGGTACCGCTGGTCCACGAGCCGCTCTTCGCCGGGGAGGAGCGACCAGCTCTCGACCGGCTCGCCGCCGCCCGGAGCGAGGACGAGCGAGCGCAGGCGCCGCCGGCCGTGCGCCTCCGGCCCCACGGCGAGGACGGGATCTCCTCCGCGCCCGAGGAGCGTCACGGCCGGGCTCGTGAGGCGGAGCCCCCAGCGCGGGCGCTCGGCCTTCAAGGGGAGGTCGAAGCCGTCGCCGCGCCCGAGCGCCCCGCCGGGGCCGGGAGTCAGGAGCTGGAGATGTCCCGCGACGGCCGTGGGGAGCCACGGCAGCCCCGCGGGCCAGACGGAGGAGAGGCCGTCCACGGAGAGCAGGTCCACGTCCGAATCCTCCAGCACCCTCTGCGCTCCCCCACCGCTCCCCGGCGCGAAGAGCACGCCCGGCATGCTCGCGACCGGGGTCGCGGTGCCGTCGCCGTCCAGGTCGAACGCGGCCACGGCGTTGACCTCCCCGTGGAGGTCGGCCAGGCGCTGGAGCGTCTTCTTGACCGGGTCCACGAACCAGAGCGAGCGCGCCTTCAGGTCCTCACCCGAAGCCACGAGCATCGCGAAGCCCGGCCGGCCCGCGCGGTCCCGCGCCGGAGCCCAGCGCAGCAGCTTGCCCGGGAGAGGGGAGGCGAGGATGTCGTAGCCGCCGGCGCGCTGAGACCTCACCTCCTGTCCTCCTCTCCCATCTCCCGACCGCCCCCCGCCGGGAGAGGAGGGACCCGTGCGAGCGGTGGTGGCCAGGCTTGCCGGCACAGGCCTGGGCATGGAATGGGAGTCGCGCTGCACGGCCGGAACCGTAGGGGTGGAATCCGCCTCGGACTCGGCAAGGTCCTCCGCAGGCGTCCCTCCTCTCCCGGGGGCGGGGGGCTGGGAGATGGGAGAGGAGGACAGGAGGTGAGGTCCATCGCTCAGATACAGATCCAGCCGCACCGGCGGCGCCATCCCCGGCTCGGCGGCCCCCCTGGGCTGGAGCACCATCAAATCGGAACGCTTGTCGCCGTTCAGGTCCCGGATCTGGACCAGGGACATGTCGAGCGGCTCGGCCTTCAAGGCGACGGTGAGGTCCGGCGTCTTGGGGAACGAGCAGTCGGGCCGGCCGCGGTGGATGGTCACGGTCTTGCCGCGGCCGAGCTGGACGAAGTCGCTCCGGCCGTCGCCGTCGAAGTCACCCGAGAAGAGCGAGAGCTGGCTCACCCGGAGATCGTTGAAGTTCAGGCGGAACTTGCCCGAGAGGTCGAGCCCGGAGACGCGGCGGAGGTCGCCCGCCTTGTCCTGGCACCAGACGTGGAAATCGAGCCCGAGGGTGAGCCTCTTGGTGGCCATGCTCCCCATGATCTTGGGGATCGAGAGGTCCATGGTGATCGTCACCAGGTCCTGGAGGCCGTCGCCGTTCAGATCCTGGAAGCCGCCGGGGAGGTTGACGCTGACCTCCATGTCCCCGTCCCCTCCCGAG
Source organism: Thermoanaerobaculia bacterium (assembly GCA_035462575.1). GTDB lineage: Bacteria > Acidobacteriota > Thermoanaerobaculia > Multivoradales > UBA5704 > DATARR01. The sequence continues at coordinate 25,720 of DATHUD010000020.1, forward strand.
TCGTCCCTTGAGAAGGCGTGGCCGGTGACGTCCACGGTCCGGTACGCCTCGTTGACCCGCTTCAGCCCCTTGCCCACGCGGCGGAAGGAGAGGCGGTACTTCGGCTCGCGGACCTGCTTCATGGACTGGCGGATCGAGACGTCCTCCTTGTCCAGGCTCTCCTGCGAGACCACCTCGCCGATGCCGTCGCCGTCCAGGTCGCCGAAGTGGACGGGCTGGACGTCTTTGGCGGTCTGCGGCCTGGCGTCCCCTTCGAGATCCACCTCCACGGCCTGGGAGAATTTGCCGTTCCCGGCGTTCCTCGCGACCCGCACGAGGCTCCAGCGCTTGACCGGGTCGCGGAACACGAGATCCGGCAGGCCGTCGCCGTTGACGTCCTGGACGGCCGGGAGCGGATAGCGGTGCTCCAGCTCGCCCCGGGAGCGGAAGACCTCGCCGGGGACGCGGAAGCGGGAGGCGGCGCGGGCCGAGATCCCTCCGGGGCCGCCCAGATAGACGGCGAGGCCGTTCCTCCCCGGCAGGAGGAGATCCGCCACCCCGTCGCCCGAAAGGTCGCGCACGAGCTCCAGGCCGGCCAGGAAGTTGCCCGTGCCCGCGAAGACCGGGGGATCGGCGATCAGGGGCTCCAGGCGCGGCGCGCCCGAAGCGTCGAGGCGAAGCGCGCTCACCCCCTCGTCCGTCAACGCCAGGACGGGCGTGCCCGGCGGCCCGGCTTCGAGCGAGAGCACGGAGAGCGGCAGCGGGAGCGCGGGGCCGGACTGGGCGTAGCTCCCGTCCGGCCGGGCGAGGTAGACCCGCACCTCGCGGCGGTCCAGAAGCGAGGGGACGATCGTCATCACCTCGACCAGCCCCTCGATATCGTCCATCGTGGTGCTCTCGGTGATCTCGATCTGGTCCCACTGGTTGTAGGCGACCGCAACCACGAGGTCCGTCCGGCCGTCGCCGTCCACGTCGGACGGCACGACCGCGGCCGGGGCGCCGGGAAGGTCGAGGCTCCACGCCTTCAAGCCCGGCGAAGCCGGGCGGGGGGCGGCGGAGGCCGGAAAAGTCAGAAGAAGCGGAAGGACCGCCAGAAACAGCGCCGGAAGGGAGGGGCGGGGGCCTCGCTTCCGGAGGAAGATGACGTCACGCAGGCTCACACTCGAAGGATACGCGGGAGAGGGCGGACTTGTTACACCGCTCTCCGATCCTTGCCCCCGCCGGAATCGAGATTCATCAGCAGAAACAGCATACACACTTGCAATTCGGGCCAAAGTGGTGTAGTATAAATACAGTTGAGGTTGAATAGTTCGGTCGCAGCGCCGGATAAACCAACACGAAGACACTCCGCGCCGCGGCCTCGAACGTTCTAACAGGAGTTCTAACAGGAAAGGAGTTCCATCTATGGTGAATACAACGACGAGAAACGAAACGCAGGTGCTCTCCGCGAGCACGATGATTGGCGACAAGGTGATCAACCGTCAGGGTGAGAGCCTGGGAGATATCAAGGAGCTGATGATCGACATGGACTCGGGCCGCGTGGCCTACGCCGTCCTCTCCTTCGGGGGCGTGATGGGCATGGGCGACAAGCTCTTCGCCATCCCGTTCCAGAGCCTGCAGCTCCGGCCGGATCACCACGATTTCGTGCTGGACATCGACAAGGACCGGTTGAAGAAAGCGCCGGGGTTCGACAAGAACAACTGGCCTTCGACCGCGGACCGCAAGTGGGGCGCGCAGATCCATGAGTTCTACGGACAGCGGCCCTACTGGGAGACGTCCTCCACGTCCCGGGTGTAGACGCTCACCGTCTTCCGGACGAAGAAAAGCCCGCCTTCCCGGCGGGCTTTTTGGCGTCTTGGCGGACTTGCGGGAGAGCCTTGCTACATCCCGCCTGACGTCACGGCCGCGGCAGCCAGCAGCAGCACCGACGCGAGGGAGAGAGCGATCATCTTGGCGAATTCTCTGGTCATGGCCGTCCTGCCTTTCCGCTGGTTCGCGGGATCTCTGCCAGTCTTAGGCGTTGCCCCGCTGTTTCTTGTTACAACGGCTCGTGCCCCCCGATCCCCTCACCCCTGCATTCCTCCAGAGCTTGCCTCCCTCTACGGCAAGAGCGGTGCCATGGATCTCTCCCTCGGGAGGGCGGGCCGGACCGTCCGGAAAAAGAGACAGTTTCGTCTGGAGGAGCCGACGCTCCCCCTTCCTGGAGACACCGTTCCTCCCCGAACGGGTGGGCACCGGCCTGCGGGTCGGTGCTACCCTCCCCCAGTCTTTGACGATCGAATCGCGTATCCGGATCGAGGATTTCGAGGAGAGCCATGCCTATGACCGCACCGTCTTCCCCCCGCCCCATCGCCCAGGTCGCCCAGGATCTCGGGATCGACCCGAAGCACGTCGTCCCGTACGGGGACGACAAGGCCAAGATCCGCCTGGCGGCCAAGGACTCCGGCCGCCCTCGGGGACGGCTGGTGCTGGTGTCGGCCATCACCCCGACCGGCGCAGGCGAGGGGAAGACCACGACCTCGATCGGCCTCGCCCAGGGTCTGGCGAAGCTCGGCGAGAGGGTCTGCCTCGCGTTGCGCGAGCCCTCGCTCGGCCCGATCTTCGGCATGAAGGGCGGAGCGACCGGAGGCGGACGGGCGACCCTGGTGCCCATCGAGGACATCAACCTCCACTTCACCGGCGACTTCCACGCCGTGACCGCCGCCCACAACCTCCTGGCCGCCCTGCTCGACAACCACATCCACCACGGCAATCCACTGGGGATCGACCCCCGGCGGGTCTTCTGGCGGCGGGTGATGGACGTCAACGACCGGTCGCTGCGCCACGTGGTCATCGGCCTCGGCGGGGCGCTCGAGGGGGTGCCGCGGGAGACCGGGTTCGACATCACGGCCGCTTCGGAGGTGATGGCCGTCCTCTGCCTCGCCGAGGACGCCGAGGATCTCCGGGCCCGCCTGTCTCGCCTCCTCGTGGCGCTCTCGGTCGACGGCCGGCCGGTGACCGCGGCCGACCTCCAGGCGGTGGGGGCCATGATGGTGCTGCTCAAGGACGCGCTGATGCCGAACCTGGTGCAGACCGGCGAGGGGGTGCCCGCGGTGGTGCACGGCGGCCCGTTCGGCAACATCGCCCACGGCTGCAACTCGGTGATCGCCACCAAGACGGCCCTCTCCTACGCCGACTGGGTGGTGACCGAGGCGGGCTTCGCCTTCGACCTGGGGGCCGAGAAGTTTTTCGACATCAAGTGTGTCTCGGCGGGGCTCGACACGGCGGTGGTCGTGCTGGTCGCAACCATCCGGGCCCTGAAGCGCCACGGCGGGGTGGGCAAGGATGCCCTGACCGTCCCCGATCCCGGCGCGGTCGAGCGGGGGCTCGGCAACCTCCGGAAGCACGTGGAGAGCATCCTCACCTTCGGCGAGTCGCCGGTCGTGGCGCTCAACCAGTTCACCACTGACGACCCCGAGGAGATCGAGGTGGTCCGCCGGGCCTGCGAGGAGATGAAGGTCCCCTTCGCCGCCGGCGACTTCTTCACCCGCGGCGGCGAGGGCGCGGTCGAGATCGCCCGCGCCGTGCTCGAGCACGCGGAGCCGAGCCCCAAGCCGTTCCGGCCGCTCTACGACTGGTCCGAGCCGATCAAGGTGAAGATGGAGAAGATCGCGCGGGCCATGTACGGCGCCCGCGGGGTGGCCTACACGCCCCAGGCCGAGCGGGAGCTCAAGGTCATCCAGAAGCTCGGCTACGAAAAGCTCCCGCTGTGCGTGGCCAAGACCCCCACGTCGCTCTCGGACAACCCGGCGGTCGTCGGCCGGCCCGAAGGCTTCGAGGTCACCGTCCGCAGCTTCGTCCTGGCCGCCGGAGCGGGCTACGTGGTGCCGCTCCTGGGCGACATCATCCGCATGCCCGGCCTGCCCGCCACGCCGCAGGCGTACCGGATGGATCTGGTGGAGGACAAGGTCACCGGCCTCCAGGGAGGATGAGGCGGCCCCGCGGGGCCGCCTCGTGCCTCCTCGGCTCCGGCCGTCAGATCTGCCCGGTCAGGATGAGCTCGCGCCGGCTGGCGAGCCAGCCCCGGGCATCCGCCTCGGTCTCGAAGAACTGGACCGGATTCTTCCGGTCCGCCCGCACGAGGTTGACGGCGGTCAGGAGCAGCTTGGCGACGACCCGGGCGGCGAGCGAAGCGCCGTAGATGGCCGTCCCGTAGAGCGGGAGGTCCTTCAAGGTTCCAGCCGCCTCCTTGCGGACGGCGGCGGGGATGCTGTCCAGCTCCGAAAGGTCGATCAGGTAGAAGAAGTGCGGCAGCCCCTGCGCGAACTCCCGATGGGCCTGGTTGACTCCCTGCGCGTGGTCCAGGTTGACCACCCCTACGAGCTTGAGGCGGATGATGTCCGGATCTTCCAGGTTGGTCCAATGTGGCCCGATGTCCATAGCTCCTCTGGTCTCCTCTCAGGACAGACAGGGGGGCCGGCACGCGCAACAACCTCGCGCGGATCGCTCCGCCGCAAAGGGGGCGGCCACCGGCCACTCCCCGTCTGCCCAGGAATTTTCCGCGATTGTACAGTTGCAGAGATGGTCAGATCTAGTCCCCCCCCACCTCACCCCGGTCCTCTCCCCTCGATCAGAGCGTCGGCACGCCGGGCCGCCTCGGTCCCAACGGGAAGGCCGCATCGATCCTCCGGACCTCTTCTTCCGTGAGCTCGATCTCCGCCGCGGCGGCGTTGGTGGCGGCGTGGTCGGGGTTCGAGGTCCTGGGAATGGCGAAGGCGCGGCGGGTGAGGAAGGCGAGGGCGGTCTGGCGGGGGGTTGCGCCGTGGGCGCGGGCGATCTCGTCGAGCACCCGGCCGCCCCGGGTGGACGGCTGCGGGAAATCCCCCGAGCCGAAGGGACTGTAGGCGACCACGGCAATGCCGTGCTGCTCGCAGAAGGGGATCACCGCGTGCTCGATCGCGCGCTCCTCCAGGTGGTAGAGGACCTGGTTGCAGGCGACTCTCCCCTCCCCCGCGATCCGGATCGCCTCGTCCAACTGCTTCTCGTCGAAGTTCGAGAGCCCCCAGGAGAGGATCCTCCCCGCCTCGAGAAGCTCCTCGAAGGCGGCGATCGTGTCCTTGAGCGGATGGCGGCCCGGCCAGTGAAGAAGGTAGCAGTCCAGGCGGTCGGTGCGGAGCCGGCCGAGGGAGCGCTCGCAAGCCTGAATCGTCCCGCGCCGGGAAGCGTTCTGGGGGAGCACCTTGCTCACCAGGAAGACCTCCTCCCGCCGGCCGGCGATCGCCTCCCCCACCAGCTCCTCCACTGTCCCGTCGCCATACATCTCGGCCGTGTCGACGTGGGTCATGCCGAGGTCCAACCCCCGCCGCAGGACCGCGATCGCGGAGCGGCGGTCGTCCTTCTCCAGATGCCAGGTCCCCTGGCCGAGGATTGAAACCTCGCGGCCGGTGGGTCCAAAGGTACGGTATCTCATCGGTTTTCCCCCTCTCTGCCCCGACGGCGGTAGGATGGCGGCGCCCATGCTCCCCTGGATCGCGCTCACCACGATCGCTCTGGCCGGACTGCTCGTCGCCGAGGCCCGCGGCTCCCGCCCGGGGATCTACGTCTGCAAGCCGCTCGCCTCCACGGGCTTCGTCGGGGCGGCGGTCGCGGCCGGCGCCCTGGCGAGCCCCTACGGGCGGGCGGTCCTCGCCGCTCTGATTCTCTCCTTTCTCGGGGACGTTTTCCTGATGTCCACCCGCTCCTCGCTCTTCCTCGCGGGGCTCGCCTCCTTCCTCCTGGCCCACGCCGGCTTCGGAGCCGCCTTCGTGCTGCGCGGCCAGGACCCGGCCTGGGCGGCCGGAGCCCTCACGGTCCTCGCCATCCCCGCCGTGATCGTGGCGCGCTGGCTCTCCCCCCACCTTCCCCGGGAGATGCGCTTGCCCGTCCTCGTCTACATCGCCGTCATCACCCTGATGCTCACGCTCGCCGTGGGCACCGTGGCCGCGGGATCCCCCTGGATCCTCCTCCTGGGCGCCCTCGCCTTCTACCTCTCGGACCTCTCCGTGGCGAACGACCGCTTCGTCCGCGAAGGCTTCGTCAACCGCCTCTGGGGGCTCCCCCTCTACTACGCCGCGCAGCTCTGCCTGGCGTGGAGCGTGGCGGTCTCCTGATTATCCCCGAAAGGGTCGCGGAAGAGGTCGCCCCGGCGTCGTTGCTGGTGCCCCATATTCTGAACCTCGATTCAAATCCTGCAACTTGCCTAAGAGAGATTGACTCGGGCGGCCTGTAGCGTTACGATTTGTTCGATAGGGAAAAAACAAAACCATGTCCCCTGAACCCGTAACCAACCATTGCCCCTACTGCAACCGGGCCATGCAGGTAACCCGGATGTCGTGCCCCTCCTGCGAGATCTCCGTGGAAGCCGAGTTCCCGGCCCAGCGGCTGGCGCGGCTGCCGATCGAGCACCAGCGCTTCATCGAGATGTTCGTGCTCGCCAGCGGCAACCTGAAGGCGATCGCGGAGCAGGCCGGGGTCTCCTACCCGACCGTCCGCTCCCGGCTCGACAAGATCATCGAGGCCCTGCGCCAGGTGATCGTGGAGAGCAACGAGAGCGGCGCCGAGGAGATCTTCAGCGGGAAAGAGCGGACCGAGGCGGCCGCCCGCCTCATCAAGGCCATCTAGGCCCTCCTCTCCCCCGCAAAACCCTCCTTCCCCGGGCCATCCTTCGCGGTGGCCCGGCGAAACTTCTTTCTCGTTCTTGCGTAGAGATTGGGATAGACGATTTCGCGGGTCAGCTCCCATTCCGGGGGATACCCCCTCCCAATCGCGATGGTTTCGCCGTACACTTCTCCCATTGATTTGTTTTGTGCATTAAGGGGAAGTCCAAGGAGCGGCGGAAAGTGATGCAGGAAACGTGGCAAAGCATAAGGGTTTCAGGCTTATCTCCGGCAGCGCCACTCGGGCTCCGCGGGAGGCCGACCGGCTCGACAGCTTTCTCGTCGACACCGATCCCTTCCTGATCGCCTCTCTCCAGAACGAGGAGGGGCAGAGACAGCGCAAAAGGCTGGTCTGGGGCCTGACCGGCCTCCTCGGGCTCACGCTCGCGATCTCTTCCCTGTGGGTGCTCGGCTTCCCGCGCCTCCTGCCGGACCGGGGGTCCGCCGTCCCGAGCTCACTCGAATCGAACCAGGTCCGCCTGCTCATCGAGGAGGGGTACCGGCTCGCCTCGGAGGACGAGTACACGGAGGCGCTGGACCGCTTCCACCTGGCGCTCGAGCTCTCCCCCACCTCGGCGGACGCCTGGACCGGGATCGGCAACTGCCAGCTCCACAATTTCCAGACCCTCTCGGCCGAAAAGGCCTTCAAGCGGGCCCTCGCCCTGGATCCGGACCACTCGAGAGCGCGCCACGGTCTGGGGACGCTCTATCTCCGCCGGGGTGAGGAGCGCAAAGCCGAAGAGGTCTGGTTGCGAGGCGGTGAGAGCCTGAGCCTGCAGATCGCCCGCCTCTACCTCCTCCAGGGGAGGTTCGAGGAGGCGGCGGCCCGCCTGGAGAAGCTCGTCGAGGGATCGACCGAGGAAGAGCCCGGCAACGAGCTGCTCCTCCGCATGGCGCACGCGGCGGAGACCCGGGAGCTCCCGCCGAGCCTGCGCTCCATGCTCGAGCCGACACCGGCCGGCCGGTCGCACGAGGCGGACCTCGGGCGGCGCCTGCACATGGAGAAGCGCTACGAGGAGGCGGCCGACGCCTTCGGCAAGGCCGTCGCCAAGCATCCCGACGACGTGAACGCCCTGAGCGGCATGGGCCTCACCCTCCTCGACATGAACCGGGCGCGGGAGGGCCGGAGCTACTTCGAGCGTGCCCTGAAGGTCGATCACGACCATCTGGAGTCTTTGAACGGCCTCGCCAACTGCCTCAAGATCGAGGGCCGGACCGAAGACGCCATCGCGGTCTGGCATACGGTGGCCTACCTGTACCCCGGCGTGAGCGATGGCACCAAGGGTCTGGCCTGGACCTTCTACGAGCGCGGGGACTACCCCCAGGCGGCCGTCTACTTCGCCCAGTTGGCCACGAAGTACCCGAACGACACGCAGGCGATCGCGGCCCTGAACGTCGCCGTCGAGAAGATAGTCCCCGGACGGTCCGATTGATCGTCCGGAAGATCCGTTGACGCGGAGGCCGGACTTTGGATCGCTTCGAGATCACCAGGCCCGGCTCGAGGGGAAAAGGGCGTGGTTCTTCGGAAGAGTCCCGGCTCGACGGGCTCCTCTCCCGGCCCGATCCCCTCCTGACCGCCTCGCTCCAGGAGCAGGAGGGGGATCTCCGGCGGAGACGGCTGTGGCGCGTCTCCGTCCTCCTCGTTCTCACCCTGGCGCTCGTCTTCACCTCCTCCACCTGGGATTCCTGGTCCCTTGTCCATCCGCCGGCTGCCGACTCGTCCGAGAGGGCGCGCGCGGACGCCCTCGTGTTCGTCGAGGAGGCCCAGAGGCTCGCGTATGAGAACCAGTGGGAGAAGGCGCACACCCTCTTCCGCTGGGCCGTGACGCTCGCGCCCGACCTGCCGGAGGTCTGGGCGGGGCTGGCCTCGGAGCGCTACAACCGGTATCAGATCGACGAAGCCGAACAGGCCGCCCGGCGCTGCCTGGCCCTGGATCCCGAGAATTCCGACGCGTTGAGAATCCTCGGGCGGATCCATCTCGGCCTGGGCGAGACCCGGAAGGCCGAGGAGCTCTGGGCGAAGCCCGGGTTCGAAAGAGATCTCGCCGAGATCTACCTGCTCCAAGGCCGATTCGACGAGGCGAACCGGCTTCTCGCCCCGCTCCTCCGCGCGGCCCCGGAGGACGAGGAGCTGCGGAGCCTGACAACGGCCGCCGGCTCGCGATCCCTGGATTCCGACCTGCGGGCCCGCCTCGAGCTCACTCCCGCGAGCCGCTCCCGCTGGACCGCGCTCGGGTGGCGGTTGCACACGGCCAAACGGTACGAGGAGGGGATCTCGGCCTTCGAGCGCGCCCTGGCCGAAGCCCCCCGGGACGTGACGGCGTTGAACGGCATGGGACATACCCTCCTCGAGCTGCGGCGGGCCCGGGACGCCCGGGTCTATTTCGAGCGCTCCCTGGAGATCCTCCCGGGGAACCCGGTCGCTCTCAACGGCCTGGGGAGCTCCTTGAAAGCGGAGGGGAAGGTCGACGAGGCCGTTCGGGTCTGGGAGACCATGAGCCGGATCTACCCGGGCCCCAACCGCGGGACCAAGGGGCTCGCCTGGACCTACTACGAGCGCGGCGACTACCGCCGGGCGGCCCACTACCTGGCGCTGCTCGTGGAGCGCTATCCCCACGACGAGAAGATCATCCAGGCGCTGAACGTCTCCATCCGGAAGCTCGACGCCGAATCCACCCCCACCCCTTGATCGACAAAAAAGGCCCCGGTCGCCCGGGGCCTTTCGAGAACGCTCGCTCTCGGAGCCAGCCTAGAAGACGGCCGTGGCCTCGTTCGAGCAGACGTTCGTCCCCGCATTGCAGACCTTGTAGGTGTAGGTCGCGGAGCCGCGCTTGTTCGGAGCGTCCGTGTGGGCGCCGTCGTTGGGCGTGGTGGTGATGATGACGCCGTTCCTGTAGACGTCGACGTTCGTCGAGGTGGCACCGCTCCAGGTCAGGTCCACCCGGTGCTTGTTGCTCACCAGGTACGGCCGGACGGAGAGGGCGATGTTGGCCGCCGGGGCGGTGACCGTCACGCTCTTCGACGTGGAGCCCGTCGCGCCGCCGTTGTCCGTCACGCTCAGGGTCACGGTGTAGGTGCCGGCCGCCGCGTAGGTGCGGCTCGGGTTCTGCGCCGTCGAGGTCCCGCCGTCACCAAACGTCCAGCTCCGGGCCGAAATCGTGCCGTCGGCGTCGGCGCTCAGATCGGTGAAGTTGCAGGTCAGGCCGGTGCAGGTGTGCACGAAGTTGGCCACCGGCGGCACGTTGGTGCTGGTGGAGCCGAAGCCGCCGGGGCCCGGGAGCCTGATGGCGTAGACGCCGCGGCCGTAGGTGAAGGCGGCGAGCGTGGTGCCCTTCAGGGGATCGGACGCCGGGCCGCGGTCGATCGTGAGGTGCTTGATGACCGTGTTCGGCAGGCCGTGCTGGTAGCGGTTCCACACCACGTTGGCGGCGTCGATGTCCGCCGTGTAGTAGAACCCGAAGTGGGTGCCGACGAAGACCTGCTTCCGGTCGTGCGGGTTGACCGCCACCGAGGAGGCCGGCACGTTCGGGAGGTTCCCGGTCTTGTTCACGCGGATGAAGGCCGAGCCGTTCCACTTGAACTCGAAGAGGTGGCCCGGGGTCGTGGGGGTGTTCTGGTCGAACCCGCCCACGGCGGCATAGATCCGCGTGTGGTCGGTCGGGTCGAACGCCACGCCCAGGATGACGCGGTTCGGCAGCGTGGTGTTGGTGGAGTCCGCGTCGCGCCAGACCGCGGTGGTGTTCGGGGTGCAGGCGAAGGACGAGGTGTTGGCCGCGGCCTGAGTGCAGGCCGTGCCGGTGTAGACCGTCTCCGACCACCAGACCTTGCCGTCGCTCGTGCCCACCGCCGCCGCGGCGGGGTTGCTGGGCGCCATGTTGACCGAAATGATCGAGCCGGCGCTGGTCTTCACCAGGCTTCCGGAGACCCGCGACCAGACCGGCCCGTAGGTGCCGTAGCTCCCCGCGGCGTGGACGTAATCCTCGCCGAAGATGTGGTTGCGGCACTGGGAGCTCGCGCAGTGGAGCGTGTCGAGCATGAAGGGGGCGCTCCAGTCGGCGCTTCCGGTCATGGAGGGGCCGCAGTTCCCCCGGGGGAAGCTGCCGCGGGAGAACGGGCCGTCGGCGCCGGTGCTCGAGCAGTACATCGAGCCGTAGGTGTACTCGCTGATCCACCAGCCCGCGGTCTCCGTCCCGCCGATCGGGTCGAAGCTCGTGAAGAAGCCGTCGCCGCCAACCGAGCGGCCGGTCGCCGTGAGGTCGGATGCCGTGCTGTCCCACGAGGAGTTGCCGTTGTCCTGCATGCCGCCGAAGACCCACTGGATGCCGCCCATGCCGTTGCCGGCGAAGTCGGCGCCGATCTGGCCGGCGTAGAACTGGTTGGTGTTGAACGAGTCATTGAGCTGCTTCCAGGCGTTCACGTCCCCCCGGTTGTTGTTGTAGTAGACGCCGCCGTCGTTGCCGAGGAGGAACGTGGTGCCGTTCGTGCCCGGGACGAAGGTAAAGGCGTGCTGGTCCGGGTGGACCTTGCCGTAGGAAGCGCAGCCCGTCGAGTAGACGTTCGTGAGGTTCGAGAGCGTCATGCTCGTGTAGGTCGAATTGACGGTCGCCTTGAACGCGTCGATGTGGCCGATGTAGAGGGTCTTGTCGTCCGCCGGGTCGACCGCGATGAACAGGTCGTACCAGTCCTGGTACGTGTCGGAGACGCCGTTCGCGCAATCCTTGTAGGCGACGCTGCCGCTGCCGGTGAGCTTCGTCCAGGTGGTCGAGCCGCCGTCCGGCCGCAGCACGTAGGTGCCCTCGGCCTCGGTGCTCGTCGGGTCCGCTACCTGGAGGTAGAGGGTCAGTTGGCCGTCCGGTCCGATGCCGCCGGCGAGCTCGACGCGGCCGGTGTTGCTGCCGCCCTCCAGCTTGTTGACGCCGTTGCCGGTGCCCGTGGGCAGGCCACCGAAGAGGGTCGTGAAGTCGGAGGGCCAGGCCGGGCAGCCGCTCGCGGGCATCGTGAAGCGGTAGACGCCGTTATTGCCGTTGCCGTTGTCGAACATGTAGCCCACCGAGACGTAGACCACGGTCGACGTGCCGCGGGTGTCCAGGTAGAGGCCGCTCACCCGGTTGATCGCGCTGGTCGCGGGCGTCGGCGTGCCGGCCGCGGGATCGATGTAGTTGTTGCCGAAGGAGCAGATCTGCCAGGAGGAGCCGCCGTCATTCGACAGGTAGAGGTCGTAGCGCGTCCCCACCAGCACGTTGCTCGAATTCTTGGGGTCGACCTCGATGACCTTGACGTTCTGGTTGCTCCACTTGTTGCCGCCCAGGGGGAGCGCCGGCGCGTAGGGGGTGAAGACGTCGGCCCCGAGCTGCGTCCAGGTGGCTCCGCCGTCGGTCGACTTCATGATCCCTTCGCCGAACTGGTCGAGCGCCGGCCAGTCGCCGGTGCCCACATAGAGGGTGTTGCTGTCGGTCGGGTCGATCTCGATCGCGCCCACCGACTGGGTGACGAAGTCCTTGTCCTCCCAGAGCGGGGTCCAGGTGACGGTGGCGAGGCCCAGGTCCGTGGTCTTCCACAGGCCGCCCGCGGTGAACCCGGCGTAGGCGATCCCCGGGTTGTTCGGATCGACGGCCAGGGCGCTCTCGCCGACGCGGCCGGCGACGGTCCCGAACTGATAGGCATTGTTGGTAGTGCCCACCGAGTCGAGCGGCTGCGGGCCGAAGGGCACCCAGATGTTGTTGCCGGGGGCGACGGTCGCCTCCGTCGTCATCCCGCCGAGCTCGCTCTTGTTGCCGTTGCCGTGGCCCGGCCGGAGCGGGGAGCCCGCCCACGGCGCCGCGTCCGGCACGTGGCGGTTGACCCAGGCCCTGGCCCTGGTCCACGGCATGGACGGCAGCGTGCCCGTGGGATAGGTCAGGAGGTACCACTCGCGCGCCGCGTGCGTCTTCATCGAGTCGCCGTCGAGGATCTCGGCGCCCGCGGGCGGCGGTACGGCCCGGAGGTACTCCTCCTTCTGCTGCTTGTCTTTCTCCTTGTTCTCCACCTTGAGCTTCCGATAGTCCGCCTTGATCTCGGCGGGAGTGGGCTGGGGGGCCGGCGCGGCCTGGGACACCGCAGCGGTCTTTGCCTTACCGGATTTCGGCTGCTTCTGGGCGGTCTCTCCCGCAAAGGACACGAGCGGAAGAGTGAAAACGCAGAGACCCACGAGGATCGATTGGGGTAGAACACTCTGGAACAACTTCGACATCGATATCTCCTTTGGGTCCGTCCGAGCACCGCGATCCCCGCGGTGAGGGGAGGGATTGCAAGGCAAGAGCCGGACCACTCCA
>DATHUD010000021.1:0-8315 GCA_035462575.1 Thermoanaerobaculia bacterium
GTGTCCAGGATCCACCTCCTCCCCGACTACCTGGTGAACCAGATCGCCGCCGGCGAGGTGGTGGAGCGCCCGGCGTCCGTGGTCAAGGAGCTGGTTGAGAACTCCCTGGATGCCGGGGCGAGCCACGTGGAGGTCCAGCTCGAAGGGGGCGGCAAGGCGCGGATCTCGATTTCGGACGACGGCTCAGGGATGGGACGGGACGACGCCCTCCTCGCCTTTGACCGCCACGCCACGAGCAAGATCGGCAGCTTCGAGGACCTGGAGCGGGTGGGGACCCTGGGGTTCCGCGGCGAGGCCCTGGCCACGATCGCGGCCGTGGCGCGGGTGGAGCTGACCACGGCCGAGCGGCCCGGGGAGGGGCACCGGGTGGCGATCGAGGGGGGGCGCGTGAAGGTGGCTGAGCCGTTTTCCCGGCCGCGCGGCACGACGATCGACGTGCGGTCGCTCTTCTTCAACGTGCCCGCCCGGAGGAAGTTCCTGAAGGCCCCGCAGACGGAGCTGCGGCGGTGCCTGGAGGTGGTCCAGGGCTACGCCCTCGCCCGGCCGGACGTGCGCTTTCAGGTGTTCCATGAGGGACGCGAGCTGCTCGACGCGCTCCCGGCCCCGGGGGAGACCGGGCCGCGGGAGCGGATCGGGCAGATCTTCGGGACCGAGCTCTCCGGCCAGCTTGTGGACATCCCCATCGGGGAGGAGCGGGAGGGCGAGGCGTTCCGCGGCTTCGTGGGCACGCCCGACACGTCCCGCGGGCGGCGGCAGTTCGTCTACGTGAACCGCCGGCTCGTGCGCGACCGGGCGGTGCTCGCGAACTTCTACCGCGCGGTGCGGGAGGAGTGGAAGAGCGAGGACTTCCCGTCCCTCTTCCTCTTCCTGGACATCGCGCCGGAGGACGTGGACGTCAACGTCCATCCCCAGAAGGCGGAGGTCCGCTTCCGGGACCCGGGGCTCCTCGACCGCGTCCACGACGCGCTGAGGCGGGCCCTGGAGCATGCCCGGGGCGAGGAGCCGGCGCCGCTGCGGACGCCGGGCGACGAGCCGTACGTCCCCTTCGCGTGGCAGGGGCTGGGGGAGAAGGCGCGCGTCTCGGGGACGTGGGAGCCGGAGGCACGGCCCGAGATCCCGCAGACGATGGTGACGACCTCGCCTCAGCCGTCCGGGCGCCTCGCGGCGGCCTCCTACGCGCCGATCGACCGGCCGATCGTGCCGCTCTCGGGGCGCAGCGGCGAGGCGCGCCCCTTCCGTCTCCTCGGGCAGTACAAGGGGACGCTGATCCTGCTCGAAGGGCCGGACGGGCTGTATCTGATCGATCAGCACGTGGCCCACGAGCGCATCCTCTACGAGCGCGTGCGCCGGGCTCTGCTGGCCGAGGCCACGCCGGTCCAGCACCTGCTGACGCCGCCCCTCCTCGAAATGGCGCCGGCCGAGCGCCTGCGCCTCCTGGAGCTCAGCGCCAGCCTCGACGAGTGCGGCTTCGGACTGGCGGCCCTCTCCGGCAACACCCTGGCGCTCACCGCCATCCCTGCCGTCCTCTCCGTGGACGAGGCCGAGCGCCTGCTCGCCACCCTGGCTTCGGACGGCCACGACGGGGGCGTCGTCCGCGACCTGCGCCGCGAGATCCTCGAATCCCTGGCCGCCAGCATGGCCTGCAAGGCGGCCGTGAAGATGCACCACCCGCTCTCGCCACCCGAGATGGAAGCCCTCGTCGCCGAGCTCTTCACGGCCGAGCAGCCCTACGCCTGCCCGCACGGCAGGCCGATCGTGCTGCAGATGACGGATACGGATCTGGAACGGCGGTTCGGACGGCGGTAGGCGAGCTGCTACCATTCCGCACCTATGCCCTTCGGCCGCCGTCCCCCCAGCCCTCTCGAAAAGCGCTTCGGGTACCGCTTCAAGCGGTCCGACCTGTTGGAGCTCGCCCTCACGCATCGGTCGTACGCCAACGAGCAGGGGGTACCCGAGCACTATGAGCGGTTGGAGTTTCTGGGGGATGCGGTGCTGGGGCTGGTGGCGGCGGATTGGCTCTATGCCAACCATCCCGAGCTTCCGGAGGGGGAGCTTTCGAAGCTCAAGGCGCAGCTCGTGTCCAGAAACACGCTCGCCAAGCACGCGGAGGAGATCGAGTTGGGGGCGGCGCTCCGGATCGGGGTGGGGGAGGACCGCTCGGGCGGGCGGACCAAGTCGTCGCTCCTCGCGGATTCGATGGAGGCGATCTTCGGGGCGATCTACCTGGACGGCGGGCTCGAGGCGGCGCGTTCCGCGATCCTCGCCATGCTCGAAGGCGCGGGGACCGAGCGGACCCAGCAGCGGGTGACCGACGCCAAGACCCAGCTTCAGGAGGTCGTTCAGGCCCTGGGCTGGGACCTCCCGGAATACCGGCTGGTGGGCGCGGAGGGGCCGGACCACAACAAGGTCTTCACCGTGGAGTGCTGGGTGAACGGCGAGCCATCCGGCAAGGGCGAGGGGCCGAGCAAGAAGATGGCCGAGCAGAACGCGGCCGCGGATGCCCTGGCCCGCCTTCCCGAGGAGGAGAAGTAGGGGTACAATCCCGCCCCCATGAGCGAAGCCCTGATGAGCGAAACCAAGACCGTCACCTCGATTCGAGAGCTCGTCCGCAACATCGGCCAGGAGGTCGAGCTCGCGGGCTGGATCGACAACAAGCGGTCGAGCGGCAAGATCGCGTTCCTCCAGGTGCGCACGACCGGCGGCACCGTGCAGGCCGTGGCCGGGCGCAACGACGTCTCGCCCGAGGAGTGGGCGGAGATCGAGCGGGTCACCCAGGAGTCGACCGTGCGCGTCCGCGGGATCGTCAAGGAGGACAAACGCTCCCCGAGCGGGGTCGAGATCCAGGCCAAGGGTTTCTCCATCCTCCATTGGACGGAGGAGTACCCGATCACACCCAAGGAGCACGGCACGGCTTTCCTCATGGAGCACCGCCACCTGTGGCTGCGCTCGTCGCGCCAGCGCGCGGCCCTGAGGGTGCGCAGCGAAGTCGAGCAGGGGATCCGCGACTTCTTCTACGAGCGCGAGTTCACGCTGATCGACTCGCCGATCCTGACCCCCGCCGCGTGCGAGGGGACGTCGAACCTCTTCGAGACCGACTACTTCGGCGACAAGGCGTACCTCTCGCAGTCCGGCCAGCTCTATCTCGAGCCCGCCGCGGCCGCGCTGGGCAAGGTCTATTGCTTCGGCCCGACCTTCCGCGCCGAGAAGTCGAAGACCCGCCGCCACCTGATGGAGTTCTGGATGGTGGAGCCCGAGGTCGCCTTCCTGGAGTTCGAGGGGCTGTGCAACCTCGCCCAGGAGTTCGTGGGCTATCTCGTCTCCCGCGTGCTCGACCGCTCGAAGGAGGATCTGAAGGCGCTGGAGCGCGACACCGCGAAGCTCGAGGCCGTGGTGCCCCCCTTCCCGCGGATCACCTACACCGAGGCGGTCGAGATCCTGAACGGCGAGGGCAACCCGATAAAGTGGGGCGACGATTTCGGCGGCGACGAGGAGACGATCCTCGCCTCGAAGTTCGACAAGCCGGTGATGGTGACGAAGTTCCCGGCCTCGTTCAAGGCGTTCTACATGCAGCCCGACCCGGAGAACCCCGAGGTGGTGCTGGGCCTCGACCTCCTGGCGCCCGAGGGGTACGGCGAGATCATCGGCGGCAGCCAGCGCATCCATGACCACGACCTGCTCCTGAAGCGCATCGAGGAGCACAAGCTGCCGGTCGAGGCGTTCCAGTGGTACCTGGACGTCCGCAAGTACGGGGCCTTCCCGCACAGCGGGTTCGGCATGGGGATCGAGCGCTTCGTGGCCTGGATGACGGGGCTGACGCACCTGCGCGAGACGATCCCGTACCCGCGGATGCTCTACAAGATCTACCCCTAAGGCGTTGCGCTGAAGCCGACCCGATTCCTGACCGGCGCCTCCCTGGCGGCCATGGTGCTCATCTGGGGTACCACCTGGGCCGCCATCCGCATCGGTCTCGAAGGCATCCCCCCGATCACGGGGGTGGCGCTCCGCTTCGCCATCGCGGGGGCGGTGCTGCTCGCCCTCGTTCCGGTCTTCGGCGTGAAGCTCGGGAAGAGCCCTGGAGAGCGGGGGCTGTGGGCCTCGAACACGCTCTTCACCTTCGTGATCGCCTACGGCATCCTCTACTGGGCGGAGCAGTGGGTGCCGTCGGGCCTCGCGGCCGTGCTCTTCGCCACCTTCCCGCTGTTCGTGGCCGTGATCGCCCACTTCGCCCTGCCGGCCGAGCGGCTCACGGCCGCCTCCAGCGCCGGGGTGCTGATCGGCTTCGTGGGGGTGGCCGTGATCTTTTCGGAGGATTTCCGCGCCCTGGGCGGCTCGCGGGTGCTTCTGGCGTCCGCGGTGTTGCTGATTTCGCCGTTCTCGGCCGCGTTCGGGAACGTGATCGTGAAGCGGCGGGGGGAAGGGGTCCACCCGCTCTCGATCTCGGCGGTTCCCATGGCGATGACGGGCGTGCTCATGGGAGCGCTCGCCCTGGTCTTCGAGTCGGACCGGACGGTGACGTTCGACACGCGCTCCGTCCTCGCCCTCCTGTACCTCGCCCTCGTGGGCTCGGCCCTCCCCTTCACCCTCTTTTTCTGGCTCCTCAAATACCAGCCCGCTTCGCGGCTGGCCCTCATCAACTACGCCACGCCCGTGGTGGCGGTGGCCGTGGGAAGCCTGTTCCTGGATGAGCCGTTCACGCTCCGCATCCTGCTGGGCGCGGCTCTGGTGGTGAGCGGGGTGGCGGTGGCGGTCGTGGTGAAGCCCTCACCTCCCCGGCCCTCCTCTCCCACCCCTCCATCCCCCTCCCTGGGAGAGGAGGGAGGCTGAAGGGTTTCCCCCTCTCTCCCAGGGAGGGGTGCGGCGTGGTGGGAGAGAGGGGGTAGGGGAGTGAGGGCCGGGCGGGGGTCAGGCCCGCGCCGGCCGCCTCAGACGCCGCAGGGCGAAGAGGCCGAGCAGCGCCGCCATCGCCAGGAGGCCCCACTCGCCGAGCGTCGGGATCTCGTGCGGGCTGATCGGCAGGATCACCACGGTCGGATCGCCGTTGTCGCTCGGATCGTCGTTCCCGTCCGGATCGGGGTCGCTGCCGTCCTGCGAGTCGTCGGTGACCGTCCGGGTGCCAGGGCTCGTGCCGCTCCCCGTGACCTGATTGTAGAACGGTCCCCGGTTGCCGCCGCTGTCCACCCGCACGGCCACGGTGATCGTGCCGCTCATCCCCACCGCCAGCGAGTTGCCGGCCGCGAGGAGGTTGGTGTCCCCCGTCCCGTTGAAGCCGGGGTTGACGGCGAAGGTGGCGCTCTGGACCGAGGTGACGGTGAACGAGGGGACGCCCACGAACGTGGCGGCCAGGTTCTCCGTGACCTGGAGGTTGGACAGCGGGACGTTGCCGGCGTTTTCGACGCGGATCTCGAAGGTCACGTGGACGACCTGCGCGAGGTTGGCGTCCCGCACGGCCGAGACGAGCCGCTTGGCCACGCCGAGGGCCGGAGCCTCGACGCCCACGGGAGCCGGGTGGTCTTCGATCTCGCCGTCCGGCGCTTCACCGGTGACCCCGAGGCCGGTCTGCGAGCTGATGCGGCAGCGGGTGGCCGCCGTGCCCTGGGGAGCGCCCACGGGCACGGGGAAGGTGCGGGAGGTGACCGTGCTGGCGGCGATCGCCGCGTCGGTCACGACCTGCTCTCCGGCGCCGCTCCAGTCGCCGTCCTGCTCGAAGTCGATCCAGCAGGAGACGGTGCCGCCGGTCGTGCCGGTCGTGAGCTGGATCGTGCCGTCGGTCCCCGGGATGAGCACCGCGGGGAAGGTGACGCCGTCCTCGTCGTCCGAGCCGGTCCCGTCGTCGCCCAGGAGGGTGGCGCCGGGCTGGCCGTTCGGCTCGGTGTCCACGGTGGGGCCGAGCGCCGGGTTGCCGGTGGGCAGGACCACGTGGCGGGCGCCGTTCGACGCGAGAAGAGTGGGGTAGGTGGGATCGGGCGCATCGCCGAAGTCGAGGCCCTTCCCGATCAGCGCGTAGTCCTCGACCTCGCCGTCCGGCGAGGCGCCGCCGGGTCCGGAGACGCCCGCCGAGCTCAGCCGGAAGCGGGCGTAGGTGGCCGCGGACTGGGCATCGCAGGGGACGTTCACGTTGACCGCGTTGGCTCCCGCGGTGAGGGCGAGGCCGGTCGCGATCCGGTCCCGCGGGTCTCCGAAGGCGCCGTCGCCGTCGAAGTCGATCCAGGCGTCGAGGCGGGGCGTCGCGATCCCGGCCGTGTTGGTGAGGAAGACGGAGACCTGGACCGTGGCGCAGGCCGTGATCATGGAGCTGTTCGGCAGCACGACGCCGTCCTCGTCCGCGCCGTCGCCGGTGGCGCCCACGCTCGGCTGGCCCTGGGATTCGCCGTCAACCGTTGCGCCCAGGGAGAAGCCGGTCACGAGTCCATGGTTCGGGCCGTTGCTGCCTAAAAGCGTGCCGTAGGTGTCGGGCGCGTCGCCGAAGTCGACGGGGCCGACGTTCACGAGGTAGTCCTCGACCTCGCCGTCCGCCGCGGCGCCCGTGGGGCCGGGGCTGCCGGACGAGGAGAGGCGGAAGCGGGCGTAGGTTCCGCCCGTGACCGCGGTGCAGGGGATGGGGAAGGTGAGCGGATTGGCCCCGGCGGCCAATGACTGGCCCGTGAAGATCTGCTCGCCCGCGTCGTCGAAGTCGCCGTCGGCGCTCCAGTCGAGGAAGCCGTCGAGCTCTCCGGCCGCCGAGGCGGTGATCGTCACCGACCCGGTCTGGCAGGCGAGGAGGGCGCCGCCGAAGGCCACGCCGTCCTCGTCGTCGAAGCAGTTGCCCACGCGGCTCGTGCCGGCCGTCACGTCGTCGCCGTTGGCGGCGGCGTTCGGCTGGCCGTCGGCCTCGGTGTCCACGCAGGCGCCGAGGAAGAGCGTGGTGAGCGGATCGATCGCGTGGCTCGCCGCGCCCGCCCCGTCCGTGCCGTAGCTCGCGGGGGCGTCGCCGAAGTCGGTGCCGAGGATGCCCACGAGGTAGTCCTCGACCTCGCCGTCCGCGGCCGGGCCGGTGGGGGAGAGGCCGCCGGCCGAGGCGCAGCGGAACCGGGCGTAGGTGAGGCCCGGCACCGCGCCGGCCGGAACCGCGGGAGAGAGCACGGTGGGCGCGCCCGAGACCGCGACGTCGGCCGCGATCTGCTCGCCCGCGTCGCCGAACACGCCGTTCCGGTTCCAGTCCACCCAGGCGGAGAGCGTGCAGGCGGTGGCGCTGCCCGCGGTCACGGTGAAGGAGGCGGTGGCACCCGGGGCGAAGGGGCCGGTGAAGGAGACGCCGTCCTCGTCGTCCCCGCCGGAGGCGCAGGTGCCCACGACGGCGCCGAAGCCGCCGGTGTCGTCCTGGCTCGCGGCCACGTCCTGGTTGAAGCCGCCGTCGGCGTCCACGCAGGCGCCGAGGTAGGGGGCGTTCGGCACGCCCACCTGGTGGTAGGCGCCGTTGTCGAGCGCCGTGGTGTTGTAGTCGCCCGGGGCGGTGCCCACGATCACGTCCGGGGCGTCGCCGTAGTCGTACTCCGGAACCGCCCCCGGGGTGGAGGGGATGAACCCGAAGTCCACCGTCAGGTTGGTGTCGTTGTTGCCGTCCTCCGCGGTGGGCTCTCCGTTGTCGGTGAGGGTCACCGGAAGGCTCGCGGTCAACGCGCCCACGTCGGTGCCGTTGTCGTCGCCGTTGGCGTCGTCGTCCGGATCGGGCGCCGGGTCGTTGCCGGTCGCGGTGACCTTGCCGGAGAGGGCGCCGCCGCCGCCGAAGCTCTGGGGAGCGACGACGACAATGTAGGTCCCCGGCGCCAGGTTGTCGAACCGGTAGCGGCCGGCGAAGCCGCTCTGGGTGAAGGTGGTGGTGGTCGCGATGTACTCGTCGAGAGTCGGTAGGCCGTCGCCGTTGGCGTCGAGGTAGAGGTTCAGGCGCACGCCGTCCACCCCCATCTCGCCGTTCTGCGGCTCGAACACGCCGTCGTTGTCCGACTCCATCCAGACCTGATCGCCGAGGGCGAGGGTGCCGGTCGCGGTGACAAGGCCGGCGTCGACCGTGCGGTTCACCTCGCCCGGGGCGAGGATCACGGTCTGCGTGGTGCCGTTGGTGGTATCGGCGTCGGAATCGATCGTGTCGTCCCCTCCCGAGTTCTGCGAGGTGAACCCGGTGGCCGAGGCGGGCAGCACGAACTGCACGAAGTAGCGCAGGCCCGGGATCAGGCCGTCGAACAGGTAGTACCCGGGCTGGCCGTAGACGTCGTCGTCGGTGACGGTCGTCGCCACCAGGGCGTCGCCGGTCCCCGGCTCCGGGTTGCCGTCGCCGTCGT
>DATHUD010000022.1:0-2090 GCA_035462575.1 Thermoanaerobaculia bacterium
TTTTACAGCTTTCCACCCGGCAGGGGGGGCCTTGGGGATAACATTCAGGTCCGGGCCAACGTAGAACCGGGGGTGGCCCCGCGTGCCGAGGGAATCGGTGCGCTGTCCCAGGAGGTTCGGGCCTTTGAGAGGAGTCGAAGAATGCGATTGAATCCGTCATCGAAATGGTCTTTCGTCCTGCTGGCGCTGCTGGCCGGCTCTCCCTTGGCCGCCGCCGAGTGGCCGAACTGGCGGGGGCCGGGGCAGAAGGGGGTCTCGGCCGAGACCGGGCTCGTCTCGAAGTGGTCCCCCCAGGGGGAGAACCTGGCGTGGCACGCCAAGGACCTGATCGGCCGCTCGACGCCCGTCGTCTTCGACGGCCGGGTGTGCGCCAACGGCCGGGCCGGAGAGAAGGTCGACATGCACGAGGTCGTGGCCTGCTACGACGCCGGCACCGGCAAGGAGCTGTGGCGCAAGCGCCTCGACGTGTACCACACGACCGTCCCGTTCAACCGGGTGGGCTGGGCCAACGTGGTGGGCGACCCCGAGACCGGCAACGTCTACGCCCAGGGCGTGGGCGGCCTGCTCGTCGGCTTCGACCGGACGGGCAAGGAGGTGTGGAAGCGCTCGCTCACCGAGGAGATGGGCTTCTACTCCGGCTTCGGCGGGCGCACCCACACGCCGATCATCGACGAGGACCGGCTGGTCGTCACGTTCGCCAACCAGAGCTGGGGCGAGCAGGCCCCGCCGCGGTTCCGGACGTTCGCCTTCGACAAGAAGACCGGGGACCTGCTCTGGGTGTCGTCCCCGGGCGGCCAGCCGTACGACCTGAACACCCAGACGACGCCGGTCGTCGCGGTGATCAACGGCCGGCGGCTGCTGATCGAAGGGAGCGGCGACGGCTGGATCTACGCCCTGGACGCCCGGACCGGCGAAAAGGTCTGGGGCTTCCTGTTGAGCAAGGGCGGGATCAACACGACCGTCGCGGTCAACGGCACGACCGTCTACGCGGCCCACAGCGAGGAGAACGTGGACAACTCGGGCGTGATGGGCCGGGTGGTGGCGATCGACGCGACCGGCACCGGCGACATCACCAAGACCCACGAGGTCTGGCGGGCCGAGGAGCTGGGCGCCGGCTTCTCCTCGCCGACCTACCATGACGGCACCCTCTACGTGGTGGACAACTCGGCCAACCTCTTCGCCCTGGACGCCAAGACCGGCAAGGAGCTCTGGCGGCACAAGCTGGGGACGGTCGGCAAGGGCTCGCCGGTCGTGGCGGACGGCAAGATCTACGTGGCCGAGCTCAACGGCCGTTTCCACATCCTCCGCCCCAAGGCGGACGGAGCGGAGCAGCTCGACGTGGACGAGGTCTCGGTCACCGACAGCGCCGGCACCCGCTACGCCGAGATCTACGGCTCGCCCGCCGTGGCCTACGGCCGGGTCTACTTTTCGAGCGAGGCGGGCCTCTTCGCCCTGGGCGACAAGTCGAAGCCCTTCAAGGTGACCAAGGACGAAGCCCCGGCGTTGCGCGAGGAGCCGGCGGAGAAGGGCGCGGCCCCGGCGATCCTCCGGGTCGTGCCGGCCGAGGTGCTGATCCGGCCCGGCGAGGCGGTGCGCTTCTCGGTGCGGGCGTTCGACGCCAAGGGCCGGCCGCTCCCGGCCCCCGCGGGCGCCGAGTGGTCCCTCCAGGGCCTCGCCGGCAAGGTGGACGGCGGCGCCTTCACGCCGGAGGCCGGCCGCTCCCAGGCGGGCAAGGTGGTGGCCAAGGCGGGCGGGCTCGAGGCCGCGGCCCGGGTGCGGGTGGTGGCGCCCCTCCCCTGGAGCGAGGACTTCGAATCCTACGAGGCCGGCAAGAACCCGCCCTGGTGGATCGGCGCGGGCATCAAGTTCGTCGTGCAGGAAAAGGACGGCGGCAAGGTGCTGGCGAAAGGCCCGGCGAAGGTGGGGCTGGACCGGGGCGACGTCTACATGGGGCCCGCGTCGCTCTCGGGCTACACCATCGAGGCGGATCTCCAGGGGACGGTCAGCGGCCGCAAGCGCCCCGACCTGGGCCTGATCAACAGCGGCTACACCCTGGACCTCATGGGGGGGCACCAGAAGATCCAGCTCCG
>DATHUD010000023.1:0-14289 GCA_035462575.1 Thermoanaerobaculia bacterium
AAGTTGCTCAGGAGGCTTAAGGATAATGACCGTGCTGCCGCTGGCTCTCTGACTGAAATACTGGCGTCCATTGATGAAGATGGCGCTTCGCCGGATATGAGATTTGCGCTGTTGACCTCACTACGCTCTCGATACGAGGAACCCCCGCCAATCCTTAAGCTTGGTACTATTGTGGCAGAGGATGGGGACGGCGACACTCGCTATTGGCTTTGCGTGCAACCAGTGTGCGATAGTGTCAGGCTGGAAAGCTCTCGAGCTTTCCCATTTCTTAAGCTCACCGTAAGAACAGCAAACGAGGAGGGGCGTTTCGATTTCGTGATCTTTGATCGTCTTCACGGAGAATACAGGCGGCTTCTGTGCAGTCGGAAAGCTTTCGACATGATGCTTTTTCAGATGGACCCGCGCGAAAATAGCCAATCGGTAAAAGCGGCCGGCGAAGGAAGCTCTTGGCTATTCACCCGGTCAGGAGATTCTTCTCCTCTGCGTTGGGTTGCAGATCTAAAGACGGATCATGCATATCGCATTGTAGATTTGTTCGCAAACGAAATGAGGAGAGTGGGGCTCACGGAGTCCGAGTGGCTACGCCGCATGGCAAATCAGCGATAGAGGAGGTTGTTGGAGTCGTGGGCGATCGTTACAGCCCCGCCAAGCGGAGCGACATCATGAGCCGGGTCCGCGGTGCGGACACGAAGCCTGAAGTTCGGGTGCGCTCGTTTCTCCATCGGCTCGGGTACCGGTTTCGCCTGCATCGTCGGGACCTTCCTGGGCGCCCAGACATTGTTCTGCCGAGCTACCGAGCAGTCATCTTCGTTCACGGATGCTTTTGGCATCAACATCCCGGTTGCTCGAAAGCAAGTGTGCCAGAGACGGATAGGGAAAAATGGACGGCGAAGCTAGCTCGCAACGTGGAGAGGGACAAAGAGAACCGGGATGCTCTTCGGGAGGCCGGATGGAGAGTGGCCACGGTCTGGGAATGCGAGTTGAAGAATCCCGAATCGGTTGTTTCCTCGCTGTCTCAGATCCTTGCCGACCTGAAGGAGCGCGTTGCTACGAGCACAATCTCTCTGTGAGGGACAAGGTGTATCGCCTATCGGCGGGAGGGACGGAGGCAATCATCCTGCCGGTGGTGCACATGGGCGATGTTATCACCCAGTGAAAGATTGATCACTTCACTGGCCACTACAAAGCCACCCTTTCATCCTTGGCCGGAAAGTCTTTGACCACGAAGAGGCGTTCGTCCAGAGGCTCGTTGACGTTCACTGTATTGACTGTGATGGAGCGCTCGACGGCGATATCCCCGGTCTCGTCATACAGAAGCACCTGAAAAGAGCGAGGAAAGAACAAGCCCGGCGAAACCTCCGAGAAGTCTTTGAAGAAGATCCGCTCTTCGATCTGGCTGGCGGTCCGATAGGTTTCGACGGAGCGGACTCCGGGGATCGTGGTGCTCACCCAGAGGAGCCGTTCACCCTGAAGGACCCCCTGGCAGCGATCGCCGTCGATCTGCTGGAGTCCGCGGGCCACCGCCGGCTTGTCTTCCAGAATAGGAAGAAAGCTGTCCAGGGGACGTGGAGTGACTCGGCGCTCGCTGCGCTCCCAGAATCGGACGTTTGCGACCGTCCCATCAGGGTACACGAAGGCGTCCAAACCCAACTCGCCGTTGACGATCTGCAGGGTAGAGCCCTCTTTCCGCTCGTTTCGGATGTGAAGGCGGCCTTTGCTGAGGAAGAGTTGATTCCGGCCGTTTCGGAGGTCGCTCGGCTTCGTAGAGGAGTAGTTGTAATCCACGTGGAGCGCCTCGATTCTCGCCCGCCGTTCGAGAAGGCGCTCGCGTACGGCCTGGGCGGCGTTCTCGGGTCGAGGCGCTTGAATCGCCGCAAGGTCCCGCGCAATTGGAAGAGTCCCTGCCAGCAGGCCGGCTGTTTTCAGAAAGTCACGTCGAGAAGGTCCGATTCCCATAGGCTGAATCCTGACGCAACGTCCACGGGAATTGGTAACACAGGCTATTTCTTGGAGTCAACGGTATTCTTCAATGCTGGTCTCTGGCGGGTCGGCTTGCGCAGGAATGACGGAGCGGACGAGGAGGGACGCTGATCACCCGATCGAGCCGAAAAGCAGGCCGCGCGCCTCACCCGCCCGGGGAGGCCGAGGCTGCAGGGCGGCCACAGAGGGCCGCCCCTGCAAGTTGACGGGGTGCTAGACGTCGATCCCGCGGCGGCCCATCAGGCCCCGGAGGCGGTCGTAGAGGTTCTGCCCGAGGAGGGACTGCGCGGTCTCGGTAATGTCCTTCAAGACGACGCGCAGGTCTTCGGCGCCGCTCCAGTGCTTTCTCGCGTAGGGCTCGAGGTCGCCTCCGAAGGCCTGGGCGAGGACGGCGGTCGCGAGGACGAGGTCGTCCATGAAGCCGACGCCGCCCAGGAGCATCTCGGGGAGGAGGTCGACGGGGAGGACGAAGTAGGCGAGGGCGCCGCCGATCATGGCCCGGGTGGACTTCGGCACGTCCTTGTCCAACGCCAGGCGGGCGAGGAGGATGAAGACGTCCGGCACGAGCAGCAGGGCGCGGACCGCCCCCTCGGTGAGCTTGCCGCCGCGGCGGTCCCGCTTTTTCTCGACGGCGGTGACGATCTTGTCGCGCAGGCGGTCGTAGAAGCTCAGGAGGCCGGTGCTCGGCACGTCCCGGGTCCCCGAGGCGAAGGCCTCTTCGGCCTCCCGCTCGGCGGCGTCGGCGTCGAAATTCTCGAAGTCCTCGGCCACGGCGGCCGAGACCTCGTCGGTCAGCGGTTCATTGTCCGGCGTACGCTTCCTGGGCATGGCGGTTCCCTCTCCTTGCAAGGGGTATCCTATCTTCAATCCGCGTGCCATGGCCCAAGTTCCCGGAAGGCCCCCGCCCGACCCTCACCCCCGGCCCCACTCCCACCACGCCATCCCCCTACCTGGGAGAGGGGAGAAGGACAGCTCCTGATTTTTGCTCCCTCCTCTCCCAGGGAGGGCGTGTGGGGTGGTGGGAGAGGAGGGCCGGGGAGGTGAGGGCCCGGGTGGGCGGGCGATTCCCTCAAATCATGTACGCCAGCGCGAACGCCACCTGCGCGCCCATCATCATGAGGTACATGTGCTTCCAGGAAGGGTGGTTCTCGGTCTCGGTGAGCGAGTCGGGGTCGCGCAGGAGGAGCCAGACGGTGTAGGCGCCCCAGAGGGTGAAGATGATGCCGAAGGCGGTCAGAATGGCGGGGTTGCCGGTCAGGATCGCATGCTCCGGGTTCTGCGGGTCCGGGAGGTGCACGCCCAGGGGGATCAGCAGCCAGGGGAAGATGAAGAAGGGGCTGATGATCCAGACGGCCTTGCGGACGCCGTGGACGATGGGGAGCGTCTTGCAGCCTCCGGCCCGGTCGCCCGGGATGTCGGCGAAGTCCTTGGTGGAGGCGGCTCCGATCAGGAAGAGCCCGAAGACGAGGCCGATGTACCACGGCTCGGTGTACCAGACCCCCGCCACCATGGCCCAGCCCGCCACCTTGAGCAGGATGCCGCGCGGGATGGCGATGGTGAAGTTGGCGAGCATGCCCCGCGTCTTGGTCCGCCCGAGCTCGGGCGCGGAGTAGATGAAGGTGAAGAGGAGGCCCGCCAGGTAGATGAAGAAGCAGACGTGCTCGCCGATGGGCGCCGTGAGCTTCTCCATGAACGTGGTGTAGGGGTAGGGCACCACGAGCCACGTGGGGATGAGCGCCAGGGCGTAGAAGATCCAGGTGAAGAGCCAGGCCTCGCGGATCGAGAGCGCGCCGGTGACGAGCGGCCGGTTCGGCTTGTTGAGGCGGTCGATCTCCAGGTCGTAGATCTGGTTGATGGCGTTCGAGGCCGCGTTCATGAAGCTCGCGCAGAGCGATCCCAGGACGATCGTGAGCAGGACCGGAAGGGTGAGCCGCGCTTCAGGATCCGGGTTGTGGATCGAGCCGAAGGCGCAGATCGCGCCCGAGACGATGCCCAGGAGCGGCGGCAGCAGCGTGAAGGGCCGGGCAAGCTGCAGGTAGAGGTCGAGCTTGGAGGCCGATCGGGGAGCGGAGCCCGGCGAGGACGGGACGGCGGCGGAATTCATGGGCAGACCTCAGAGGACCAGCGGGGTGAAAGCGGCGGCGGCCAGGGCGCCGACCAGGGTGTTCAGGAAGTTCAGGGCCTCGTTGTCGAGCAGGTTGCGCTTTTCGAGCGCGGCCCCCACCAGGCTTTCGAAGGTGGTGCCGACGAAGGCCGCGATCGCCACGGCCACGACGCCCAGCCAGGGGAAGAGCCCCAGGGCGGCGCCGAGACTGGCGATGACGAGGGATGCGAAGACGCCCGCGAGCGTGCCTTCGACCGAGACCGCGCCTTCCGTCCCCCGCGGCACGGGCCGGAAGTTGGTGAGGAGGAAGGTGCGGCGGCCGAGGAGCTGGCCGATCTCGGAAGAGGCGGTGTCGGAGGCGGCGGTGGCGAAGGCGCCCGCGAAGGCCAGGGCAAAGATCACCGGGTAGGGAGTCATCGCGGCGAACACGGCGCAGGCCGCGGCCACGGTGACGTTGGCGAGCGCGTGGCGCGCTCCGCGCCGGCCCTTGTCCTCCTGCGCGAGCTTCGCGGCCTCTTTCTTCCGGTAGCCGAGCTTGGTGCACGCGGAGCCGATGATGAAGAAGGCGAGGAGCAGGAGGTAGCCTTCCCAGTCGAGGAAGGCGTAGATGATGAACCCCACGAGGAAGCCGGCGACGACGCCCGAGCGGTTCACGGTCTTCGCGGCGTAGGCCGTGCCCGCGAGCGCCGCGTTGACGAGGGCCGCCATGCCAAGCCTCAAGGGGAGGCCCTCGGCCGCGAGGAAATCGTCCCAGCGGCCCTGGGTCAGGACGAGCCCGAGGAGGAAGAGGCCGGCGACGAGCGGGACGCCGAGGTTGTCGTCCAGCCCCTGGGGGAGCGATTCGAGCGCGGCGGCGAAGAGCGCCGTGGCCGCGGTCACCGCGAGCGCAAACCCCAGGGAGTAGCGGCCCGGCGCGGTCCACAGGAGGAGCGTGGCCGCGGCCGCGGTGCCGAAGAGGAAGTAGGCGGCGCTCCCGATCCAGCTCTTCCGGGGGTTCCAGGGGAGCTTCTTTCTGCCGAGCGTCATGCCCGCGAGCGAGGCCATGCCGTCTCCGAAGGCGAGGATCCCCCAGACCGCCGCCGCCACCTCGAGCCGCTGGTAGAAGACCAGGATGAGGATCAGGACCGCGAGCGGGTAGAGGATGATGCCGATCGAGGAGCCGGAGGCGTGCTCGGAATCCCGCCAGAGCCGCTTCCCGCCGATGCGGGGGAAGAGGAACAGGTTGAACGCGAGCGCGGTCAAGGCGAGCACGGCGGACCAGAAGGGGCCGAGGAAGCGCAGGAGGAACGCGAAGAGCCCCATCGACATGTGGGTTACCTTGCGCAGGAGCTCGCTTCCGGTCACGGGCATGGGATTCTCCCTGGAACGCGCGCCCCCACCCGGACCCTCACCTCCCCGGCCCTCCTCTCCCAGCCTCCCGTCCACCCCCGGGAGAGGAGGGAGATTGCAAGGGCTCCCTCTCCCGGTTGGCGGGCGGGAGGATGGGAGAGGGTTGGGGTGAGGGTTTCGGGGTGGGGGGCCCAAGTCGTCACCGACATTGTCCGCTCTCCTTGAGCCACTGGACCGTCCCGGTGAGCCCCTCCTCCAGGGAGCGGTGCTGGTAGCCGAGCTCCCGCTCGGCGGTCGCCGAGCTGTAGGCCCAGTCGTGCTTGTAGATCTCGACGAGGTCCGGGGTGAGCTGCGGGGTGGAGTCCCGGAGCCTGGCCCAGGCTTTCTGGGCGGCGCCGGCGGCCTTGGCGAGGCCGTCCGGCATGCGGAGGGTGGGGATCTTGGCTCCGGTGAGCTTCCCGATCAGGCTGTAGAGCTCGGCCTGGGTGACGTTTTCGCCTCCCAGGACGTAGCGCCCTCCGGGCGGGTTCTTTTCGAGGGCGGCGACGACGCCCTTGGCCACGTCGTCCACGTGGACGTAGTTCCAGCGCCTCTCGGGCTTGCCCAGGAGCGCGGGCAGGCGGCCGTGGACGAGGTCCAGGATGTGCCGGACGAGGATGTTCCCCTCGGTCATCTCGCCCGGGCCGTAGATCACGCCGGGGTAGACCACGGTCAGGGGGGCGCCTTCCGCGATGGCTTTCCGGGCCCGGCGGTCGGAGAGGGTCTTGGTCCGCTCGTAGTCGTTGATCCAGACCCGGTCGCGCGGTGGAGCGGATTCGTCGAGCACGCGGCCGTCCGTGGGGCCGAGCGCGATGAAGCTCGACACGTAGAGGACGCGCTCGATGTGCCCCGCGGCCTCGGACTCGGCCGCGGCGAGGACGTTGTCCAATCCCCGCACGTTGATCCGGTCGAACTGCTCTTTGGGGGCGAGGATCTTGACCAGGGCCGCGGCGTGGAGGACCGCGTCGCAGCCGGCGATGGCGCGGATCAAGCTCGCGCGGTCGGTCACGTCCCCCTCGGCGAACTCGACCCCTTCGGGGAAGCGCTCCCGCGAGGAGCCGCGGCGGACGAGGAGGCGCACCGGGTGCCGGGACGCCAGCTCCGAGACGATGCGGCGCCCGAGAAATCCGGTGCCGCCGGTGACGAGGACTTTCATGACGATGTCGGGCAGAGGATTCTAACTCACAGAACGCCAGAGATCCGACAGGGCGTCGTCGAGCGTCTTTTCCATTTTCCAGCCGAGGGCCCGGAGCCGGGAGGCATCGCCCGAAAGCACGGGGATGTCCTGGGGGCGGGGCGGGAAGGCCCCTTCCTTGACTTCGACCTCGACGCCCGAGACCCGGAGCAGGCGCGTGAGGGCCTCGCGCATGGAGACGGCCCGGCCGCTCGCGAGGTTGTAGACGGTCCCCGGAGCGCCCCGCTCCACGAGCAGGCGGTAGGCGGCGGCGCCGTCGTCCACGTGGACGAAGTCGCGCCGCGATTCGAGGTTCCCCACTTCGAGCACGGCCTCGCGCTCGCCCCGGCGGATCGCCGCGAGCTGGGTGGCCCAGTTGGCGAGGGCGAACTTGGCGGCCTGCCCGGGGCCGATCAGGTTGAAGGAGCGCACGACGATCGCGCCCCCGGCGAGGGCGATCCGCTCCGAGGCG
Organism: Thermoanaerobaculia bacterium; assembly: GCA_035462575.1. Lineage (GTDB taxonomy): Bacteria > Acidobacteriota > Thermoanaerobaculia > Multivoradales > UBA5704 > DATARR01. Next base: position 7,099 of record DATHUD010000023.1, read on the forward strand.
GCCTTGGTGAGCGCGTAGGGGCTCTGCGGCGCGATCTTCCGGTCTTCGGGGATCGGCTGCTCGGCCTCGGGCACGAGGCCGTAGACGTCGGCGCTCGAGATGACGATGACCGGCCGGCCCGCGGCCGCGGCCACGACGTTTTCGGTGCCCACGACGTTGACCCAGTAGTAGCCCGGGAGGAGCTCCCAGTTCCACGACTCGCCCACGTGGGAAAGGCCGGCCATGTTGAACACCGCGTCGGGCGCGCTCTCGCGGACGGCCCGCTCCATGGCGGCCCGGTCGGTCAGGTCCGCCTCGTGGAGGTCCACGCCGGGGAGGTCGGGAACGGCGTCCAGGTAGGTGCCGCTCACCCGGTCCCCGCGGTCGAGCAGGTGCCGGGCGAGGCGCGAGCCTACGAAGCCGCCGATGCCGGTGATGAGGAAGCGCATGGGAAGAGCTAGTCTCCCCGTTTCCGGCGCGCCATCTGCCGCCGCCAGTAGTCGAGGAGGTCGGCGACCGTCTGCTCGAACGGGATGCGCGGCTCCCAGCCGGTGTCGGCCCGGAACTTCGAGCTGTCGCCGATCAGGATCTCGACGTCCGACGGCCGCAGGCGGTCGGGGTCGACCTCGATCTTGACGTCGACCTTGGAGTGCGAGAGGACGAGGTCGAGCATGGCGCGGATGGTGATGCCGCTGCCCGTGGCGATGTTGTACACCTCGCCCGGTTTGGCCTTGGTGACCGCGAGCCAGTAGGCGCGCACCATGTCGCGCACGTCGGTAAAGTCGCGGACGGCGTCGATGTTTCCCACGCGGATGACGGGCTTCTGGAGCCCGTGCTCGATGGCCGCCACCTGGCTGCAGAAGTTCGAGGTGACGAACACCTGGCCGCGCCGCGGTCCCGTGTGGTTGAAGCCCCGCGTGCGCACGGCCTTCAGGCCATAGCTCATGAAATATTGATAGCCCAGGAAGTCCTGGGCGACCTTGGAGACCGCGTAGGGCGACAGGGGCCGCAGCGGGTTGGTCTCCTTGATCGGCACCTCGTCCGGCAGCACGAGGCCGTACTGCTCGGAGGAGCAGGCGATCTGGACGACCGGGTCGAGCTTCAGGGCCCTTATGGCCTCGAACAGGTTGGTCTGCCCGGTGACGTTGGTGACCATCGTGTCGCTCGGCGCGTTCCACGACGACGGCACGAAGCTCTGGGCCGCGAGGTGGAAGATCACGTCCGGCCGCGAGATCTCGAGCGCCCGGTGCATCGAGGTGTAATCGCGCAGGTCGGCTTCGACCAGCTTGATCCGGTCGTTCAGGTGCTCGATGTTGTCCATCCGGCTGCGCCAGCGGAAGGTGCCGTACACCTCCACGTTCGGGTGCTCCGAGAGGATGTATTCCGCGAGATGGGATCCGGCGAAGCCGGTGATTCCGGTGATCAGAGCTCTCATGAGCGTCCTCCGTTAATCCAAGCAAAGTATTTGATCAGCCCCGCCTCCCAGGGCTCCACGGACCGGCCGACGGCCTCCTCGAAACGATCCACCGCGAGGACCGAGTACGCCGGGCGGGGCGCCGGGCGGGGGAATTCCGCGGTGGTGACCGGCAGCACCTCGGCCTTTCCGGACACGAGGCGGGCGATTGTAGCGGCGAAAGCGTACCAGGAGACGGGCTCCCGGTTGCCGTAGTGAACGATTCCGGTGGTTCCGAGGGGCGCCAGATCGACGAGCGCCCGCGCCAGGAACCCGGTGTAGGTGGGCCGGCCGACCTGGTCGTCGACGACCCGCAAGGGGAGCTTTCCCTGCCGGATCAGGTTCACCATGGTGGCGGCGAAGTTGGGTCCGCCCGGGCCGAAGAGCCAGCTCGTCCGCACCACGAGCCCCCGGCCGTACGCCAGGGCGTGGCGCTCTCCTTCGAGCTTGCTCCGGCCGTAGACCGAGAGCGGCGCGGTCGCCGCATCCTCTTTGTACGGCTCGCGGGCCGTTCCGTCGAACACGTAGTCGGTCGATACGTGGAGGAGGCGCGCCCCGGCGCGGTCCGCGGCGGCGGCCACGTTCGCCACGGCCTCGCCGTTGACCCTGAAGGCGGTATTCGGGTCGGTCTCGCAGGCGTCCACCTTCGTGAACGCCGCGCAGTTGATCACCACGCCGGGCCGGAAGGAATCCGCCCAGAAGCGCAGGCGATCCCTTCGGGTCACGTCGGCCTGGGCGTGGGAGAGCCCTAAAGCGGCGTGGCCGCGCGTGCGGGCTTCCCGGACCACGGCCTGGCCCAGCATGCCGGTCCCGCCGAGGACGAGACAGCGCATCCTAGGTGATCCCGACTTCCGAGTTGTCTCCGAGCATGAAGCGGTAGGCCTTGGGCTTGAAGTCGGTCTTGGTGATCTTGACGTTGCGCCCGATGAGCGATCCGTCGATGCGCAGCGGAATGTCCCGGATCTCCGAGTCCGCGAGAACGATCGAGTTCTCCATCTCGCAGCAGACGAGGGTGCAGCGCTCGCCGATCGACGTGTAGGGGCCCACGAAGGCGTTTTCGAGGCGGGTGCCGTCGCCGATCACGACCGGTCCGCGCACGAGCGAGTCGACGATCTCGACCCCTTCGCCCAACTGGACGCGCCCCTCGATCCGGCTGCCGCGGCCGACCTTGCCCAGGTTGGCTCCGCGCCGCACCTCGAGGCTTTCGAGCACGATCCGGTTGGCCTCCAGCATGTCGTCGAGCTTGCCGGTGTCTTTCCACCAGCCGCGCACGATGTGCGGGTGGACGTCGAGCCCGCGGTCGATCAGGTCCTGGATGGCGTCGGTGATCTCGAGCTCGCCCCGGGGGGACGGCTTGATCCGCCGGACGGACTCGAAGATCGTCGAGTCGAACATGTAGACGCCCACGAGCGCCAGGTTGCTCCGGGGCTCTTTCGGTTTTTCGACCAGGCGGCGGACCTTGCCCTCGTCCGTCAGCTCGGCCACGCCGAACTGCTCCGGGGTGGGCACCTCGGCGAGCAGGATCTCCGAGTTGCAGCCGAGCGAGCGGAACTCGTCCACGAGCTCGGTGATGCCGCCCGCGATCAGGTTGTCGCCCAGGTACATCACGAAGGGGGAGTCCCCCAGGAACGGCTCGGCGATCTTGACCGCGTGGGCGAGCCCCAGGGGGGCGTCCTGCTCGATGTAGGTGATCTTCGCGCCGAAGCGGGAGCCGTCGCCCGCGGCGGCGCGGATCTCGGCTTTCGTGTCGCCCACGATGATGCCGATCTCTTCGATGCCCGCGGCCACGATCGATTCGATCGCGTAGAAGAGCACCGGCTTGTTGGCGACCGGCACGAGCTGTTTGGCGGAGGTGTAGGTGAGGGGACGCAGGCGCGTCCCCTTGCCTCCCGAAAGGATCAAGCCCTTCATCTCGTCTCCTCTTGGGACCGGCTCAGAAACTCTCTTCGGACGAGGAGCTGCGGCTGGTCAGATCGAGGAACGTGCCCACGTTCTTGAGCGTCAGCGAGAACCGGAAGTCCTTGTCGCGGAAACGCGGCCCGATCTCGGAGCGGAAGTCGCGCAGCTCGAGCCTCAGGCCGTAGCACTGGTCCATCCAGTTGAGCACGTAGGTCTGCTGCTGGAGGAACGACGTGTTCACGTCGTAGTTGATCTGCGTCTCGAGCTGCAGCCGCTGGGGGATCACCGAGACCGCGCCGGTCAGGCGGATCTGGTCGTTCGCGGTCTCGCCGGTCTGCGGGATGTAGTTGGTGAACCAGGTCAGGCCCACGTAGCTGTTCGTCCCGAGGGCCAGGTTGCCCGAGAGCGACGTCGAGTCGAGGCCGGAGAACAGCGTGTTGTAGTTGGCCTCGAGCTTCAGGAAGGTCCGGGCGCTCGGGGTGATCCGCAGCAGGCCCTGGAGCGGGCCGTCCGTGGTGCCGTTCACGAGGTTTCCCTGGAGCGGCCGCTCCTCGTCGAAGCTGTAGGAGCGGGCGAGCTCGAAGAGCAGCACCTCGCGCGCGCTCCCCTTGCCGTCCGCGGGCTTGGCGAGCAGGCGGGTGGCAAGGATGGCGCGGCCGGTGTTGGCCGTGCGCAGGGGGTCCACCTCGTCGAAAAGCGGGATCTGCCGCTGCTCGTCGAAGTCGCCGAAGTAGTTGTAGACGAAGCGCGGCTCGATGACGTGCTTGAACCGGCCGAAGTTGCCGATCTTCTTGTCGAAGATGCGGGAGAACGAAGGGCCCACGATCTGCGCGTTCGCAAACGGCAGGGCGCGCGAGAGGCTCTCGCCGGTGAGCTCCGTGCGGGTCTCGTTCAGGCTGTCGCCGTACCAGGTGAGCCGCTCGCCGGCCGCGATCGAGACCGAGAGCCAGGGGAAGGCGCGCAGCGGCAGCGAGAGCTGCGGGAAGAGGTCGACCCGGCCGTAGTCGCCCGAGTACTCGTTCGGCCGGTCGACCGAGAGGTTGGCGGCCGAGCCGTCGAACTGCATGTAGAGCGGCGTCCGGCCGATCCGGGTGCGGCGCAGGCGGTACTCGAGCTCCGGCAGCTTTCTCTGGTCCAGGGATTCGCTGTCGTCGCTGCCGTTGAAGTTGAAGCTGGTGAACGTCTGCCGGTCGCTCAGGAGCAGGTTGACCAGGTGCGCGCCCCAGTTGCCGGTCACGAACGCCTTGCTGTCGATGAAGCGCAGGGTGTTCCTGTCGAAGTCCCGCTCGAAGTCGCGGAAGAAGTTGAAGTCGGAGTAGTCCTGGAACTGGACGGAGCCGCGCATGTTCCACGGCAGGTCGGTCGTGGTGTGGTTCCACTCGAGCTTCCAGCGCCACTCGTCCTCGCCGAAGAGCTCGGCCTCGGGGTCGCGGATGGCATAGCCCAGGAGGTTGCCCGTGGTCCCGTCGCTCGGGCGGTAGCGGAGCTCGTTGCCGAGCCCCAGGTACCCCTCGGTGTAGGTGTCCACGTGGTAGGTCGTGTCGTAGCTCCTGCCCAGGGTCTGGAAGTAGGCGAGCCCCAGCGAGGCGCCGCGGCGGTCCGAGAATCCGATGTTGGGGATCAGAAAGCCCGAGGTCCGCTCGCTCTTGACCGGCCAGAGGATGTAGGGCGTGTAGAAGACCGGGAGGTTCTTCGCCCGCATAGTGGCGTTCCTCACGTGGGCGTAGCCCTCGACCTCCACGGTCGCGGTGCCCAGGCGGAAGCTCCAGTCGGGGACCTCCTGGTTGCACGAGGTGAACAGGCCGTCCGTCACCGTGTAGGTGTCGTCGCCGGTCTTCGCGATCTCGGTGCCGGAGAAGTAGTAGTCGGGCGCCACGTGGGCCGAGGCGTTGGTGAGCGTGCCCGTCTTGGTGTCGAGGTCGAAGGTGAGCGTGTCGCCCGAGAGCCGGCGCGGCCCCTGGTCGAGGATCACCTCGCCGGCCGCCGTCACCACCTTGGTCGTGAGGTCGATCTCGGCCCGCTCGGACTTCAGGTCGACGTCCTGATAGCGGATCTGCACTCCGCCGGTCAGCACCGCGTAGTTCTCCCGCACGTACTCGAGGTTGCCCGAGCTGCCGGCCGCGCTCCCGCCCCCCTGGTCTTCGGGGAAGTTGAGGACGAAGTCGATGCGGTCCGGCCCCGCGCCGGGAGGCCCGGACGGAGCGGGCGCGGGAGCCGGCGCCGGGGGCGTGGTTCCCGGGGGCGTAGCTCCCGGCGGTGTGGTTTCCGGCGGTGGGGTCCCCTCGGCCGGGGGCTGGGTTCCGGGTTCCGGGGCCGACGGGCTCGGCGGATCGCCGCCGCCGACCGGATCGGGGACCGGGCTCGTGGGCGTCGGAATGACCGGAGGAGCGGGGCTCGGCGGCTCCTGGGACGGAGCGGGTGCGGCGAGGCACAGGGCCAGCAGAAGGGGCGGAAGAGAGCGGGGCAGCATGAGTTAGAGCTTAGTCCAGGCGTTCGACGATCATCGACGTGGCCTCGCCGCCGCCGATGCAGATCGCGGCGCAGCCCAGGCGCAGGCCCCGCTCGGAGAGGGAGTGGAGCAGGGTGACGAGAATGCGGGCGCCGGAGGCGCCGATGGGATGGCCGAGCGCCACCGCGCCGCCCCGGACGTTGACGCGGTCCTCGGTGAGTCCCAGGTCGCGCAGGAAGGCCATGGCCACCACCGCGAACGCCTCGTTGACCTCCCAGAGGTCGATGTCGGCGGCTTTCAGGCCCGCCCGGTCGAGGGCGCTCTTGACCGCTCCGGCCGGAGCCGTGGTGAACTTCTCCGGTTTCTGGGCGATGGTGCCGTGGGCCACGATACGGGCCAGGGGCTTTTTGCCCAGCCGCGCCGCGTGCGACGCGGTCGTGACCACCAGGGCGGCGGCGCCGTCGTTGATCTTGCTCGCGTTGCCGGCCGTCACCGTGCCGTTCTCGCTCTGGAAGGCGGGCCTCAAGGACGAGATGCGCGAGAGGTCCGCCTTGTACGGCTCCTCGTCGCGGTCGACCGCCGTCTTCTCGCCCTTCTTCTTCCCCGGCACCTCTACGGCGACGATCTCCTCGGCGAAGAGCCCCTTTTCGGTGGCCTCGCGGGCGCGGCGGTAGCTCTCGACGGCGTAGGCGTCCTGCGCCTCGCGGCTGAACGTGTACTCGGAGGCGCAGGCCTCGGCGCAGGTGCCCATGTGCTTGTCGCCGTAGGGGTCCCAGAGCCCGTCGTGGATCATGGAATCGACGAGCTTGCCGTGGCCGAGGCGCAAGCCGTCCCGGGCGCCGGGCATGAGGTAGGGGGCCTGGCTCATGCTCTCCATGCCGCCCGCGGCCACCAGCTTGAAGTCGCCCACGCGCAGGTCGTTGGCGGCGATCATCACCGCCCGCATGCCGGAGCCGCAGACCTTGTTGATGGTGATCGCGCCGGTCCCGACCGGGCATCCGGCGCCCAAGGCCGCCTGGCGGGCCGGGGCCTGCCCCTGCCCGGCCGTCAGCACGCAGCCCATGTTGACCTGTTCTATCTCTTCCGGGGTCACCCCGGCCCGCTCGATGGCGGCCGAAAGAGCGCGGGCCCCCAGGGCATGGGCCGGAACGCCGGCCAGGGCCCCCTGGAACACCCCGATGGGCGTGCGCACCGCGCTCAAGATCACGACGTCGTCCATGACATCTCCCGTGCGTCTGTCCTCGATGAGATCGCTGACCGTTCGCAGGCCGGCGAAAAGGTCGCCCGATGCTAGCACACGCCGCCGTCCCCCCCCGCCCCGCAGACCGCACCCCTGTCCCCTCTCCCATCGCCCCAGCGCCACCGGGGATAGTGGAACGCCTTCGGGCGGTCTTGCCATGGGGTGCGCTTT
>DATHUD010000024.1:0-9014 GCA_035462575.1 Thermoanaerobaculia bacterium
AGAAGGAGAAACCGCTCTACTGGTTCCCCGTCACCGGGGGCATCGCCTGGGAGGGGCTCTCCTGGACGCTCGACGGCCGCGCCGTCACCCCGGAGAAGCGCTCGCTGCTCCACGTCTTCCGGCTGCCGAAGCCGCTCGCGCCGGGGGAGTCGGTTCGGTTGGGCTTCCGCTACCGGGGCACGATGCTCCCCGGCATCTCGAAAAATGGCGGCGATCTGGCGCTCGGCGAGTTCATCCTCCCTTCAGGCATCCTCCTGACCGGCCGCAACTCCGACTTCGTTCCGGTGGTTCGATGGAACGACAGGATCGGCGTGGACAGGGACAACCGCTCCGAGCCACGGATCTATCCCCCGAACCACTATGAGGGGGTGACCGACACCGACCTCGACCGCTCCGCCTTCACCCAGCGCCTGCGGATCACGGCCCCGGCCGAGTACACGGTGAGCTCCACGGGGATTCTGACGAGCGACGTGGTCAAAGACGGCCGGCGCACCGTCGTCTGGGAGAGCGACTATCCGTTGCGGGTGTTCAACGTGGCCGCCGGCCGCTGGGCGGTGAAGCGCGGGCCGGGCACCGCCGTCTTCTACCACCCCGGGCACCCCTACAACGTGGACAGCCTGCTCGAGGCCCTGAACGGCGCGCGCCGCTACTACGCCTCCTGGTATGCGCCGTACCCCTGGCGCGAGCTGCGCCTGAACGAGTTCCCCGCCTACGCTGAATATGCGCGGGGCAACGCCACCAACATCTTCTTCTCCGAGGGGACGGGCTTCCTGGTCGAGCCCTTGCCGGGCAACGACATGGCCTTCGCCATCGCGGCCCACGAGGCGGCCCACCAGTGGTGGGGGCACATCATGGCCCCCGGGGAGGGGCCGGGCGGCATCGTCCTCGCCGAGGGCGCGGCCAACTTCGCGACCCTCATGCTCCTGGAGGAGATGCGAGGCCCCCAGGCGCGCATCTTCTACGCCACCCGCATCGAGGCCGACTACGGCGAGAACCGCCTCCCCTCGACCGAAAAGCCCTTGGCCGAGACCCTGGAGCTCGACGGACGCCCCGGCGACGTGACCGTGATCTATGACAAGGGAGCCTGGGCCCTCTGGATGCTCTACCGGCAGATGGGGAAGGATGCCTTCCTGGCCGGAGTCCAGCAGTTCTTCCGGGTCTACCACGGCAACCCCGACCACCCCGTGATCCAGGACTTCGTGGCCGTGATGCGCCCCTACGCGCCGGATCCGAAAGCCTTCGACGGCGTCGTCCGCCAGTGGTTCTTCAACACCGTCACCCCCGAGTACCGCGTCGAAGACGCGAAGAAGCGCCGCGTGGGCAATGGCGCCTGGGAGGTCACCGCGAGGATCGAGAACGCCGGCACCGGCCGCATGCCCGTCGAAGTGGCGGCCCTCCTGGGCGACCGCTTCGACGGCAAGGGACGGCTCTCGCCCGACGGGAAAGACGCCCGGGTGACCATCGTCCTCGGAGCGGGCGAGGCGAAGGAGGTCCGCATCCGCTGCCCCTTCGAGCCCGACCGGCTGGTGGTGGACCCGGACGCGCACGTGCTCCAGCTCCAGAGGCCCGCGGCGGCGGCGCGGCTGTAACGCCCGGGCCTCAGTACGGCAGCATCTCGATCCGCAGGTCCCGGAAGGTCCACCCGTAGCTCGGGAACTCGGCCCCGCCCGCGGCCTGGGCGGCGGTGTGGCCGAACTGGACGTTGAAGCCCCCGGCCGGGATTCTCAGGATGCGGTCCCGCGCCGTGGCCTGGTGCTCCAGGGTGACGAGCGTCTGGCCACCCGAGGAGAACGTCGTCGTCACCTGCCCGTTTTCGGCGTCGTAGACGGACCTGACGTGATAGGTGAGGCCCTGCGTCAGCACGAGCGCCTTCTCGTCGGTCGTGAGCCTGCCGCGGGGCATGTCGACGTTCTGGGTGTTCTTGACGCCGTTGCGGGCGGGGCCGAAGGCGTTGATATTGGCGATCGTATTGCTCCGGTACTTGCCGCGGTAGACCCAGATCAGGTTGTGGCTGCCGTCGGGCTTCGTGGCCGTCCAGGGGCCGGGGATGACGTCGAACTCGACGGTGAAGCGCCGCAGCGACAGGGCCTGGGTCACGGGGACGACGAACGCCTTGACCGCGTTGCCCGTGGCGGGCGCGTGGACCACGCCGGGCGAGGTGAAGACGATCGCGTCGCCGGGCGGCGGCGGGGGAGGCGGCGTGCCGTCGGTGCCGAGCGTCGAGGCGCCGGAGGCCGCGGGCGTCGCGAAGGTGAACTGGGACACGGCCGCGTTGAACACGGCGGCGTAGGCGAAGAAGGGCCTGTCGCAGGAGACCTGGACGCGGGCGTCCGTGGCCTGGCTCTCGCCCAGGATCCCCAAGGCATCGCTGAAGTGGCGCAGCGACAGCGGCTGGACGGTGACGTTGACCGTCTGGCCGATCCCGGTGCCGTCCGCCCGCGAGAAGGTGACGCCGCACTGGGCGGCCTGGCTCGTGAGGTTGACCAGCCCCAGGTCGGAGTAGGAGCCGTTGTTGGTCCGCGAGAGCCCGAGGAGCGAGATCGTGCTCGCGGCCGGGAGCGCGTTGTCCGAGGAGATCACCGGTACCGGCGTGTAGGTGGTGGCGCCCACGGCCGGGTTGTTGGCAAGGCGCGCGTCGATCTGGATCTGGGGGGCCGCGTCGATCTCGATCAGCCCGATCGCGCCGGCCGGCCCGGGGTTGACGAGCCGGACGGTGCGCCCGCCCACGACGACGGTGCGGATGATCGGGGTGCGCGGCGTGGTGCCGTCGGTTTCCGCGGCCAGGAAGCTGGCCTCGTAGCGCCGCTCCTGGGTGCCGGCGTTGGCGAGCCACACCTCGGTGGCGTGGCTCCCTCCGCCGGTGCGCTGGACGACCGGAACGTAGACCTTCCCCGCGAACGCGGGAGCGGCGGCAGCCGCGGCCAGAAGCAGAAACGTGGGGAAAAGCTTTCTTTTCATGGTGAACCTCGAGAGCTGCAGGTGGGCGGATGCTTCGAACAACGGAGAGATGGTAGCAGAAAGCCGAAGGGCGGCCACGCAGGGCCGCCCTTCCAATGAACGCGCGATCCGCCGCCCTTACTGGATCATCTCGATCCGCAGGTTCTCGTACCGCCATCCATAGCTCGGGATCTCGGGGCCTTCCTGGCCCCGGTGATGGCCGAACTGGACGACCAGGCCCTTGTCCGGGCCGGAGGGCTCGAGGGTGATCACCCCGTTTCTGGCGGTGCCCTGCATGGTGAAGTTGTTGAGCTCCACGCCGCCCGAGGAGATGATGACGCGGATCACGTTCGTCTGCGCGTCGTAGACGTAGCGGAGGTGGTACTTCGTCCCCCGCTCGAACGCCCGCTTCTGCTCGCTGGCTGTGACCTGGCCGGGCGGCAGGTCCACGTTCTGGTTGTTCTTCACCACGGACCTGCCGGGGCCGAAGGCGTTCGTGTTGGCGATGGTGCCACTCCGGTACTTGCCCCGGTGGACCCAGATGATCGCGTGGTTGCCCGAGAGGTTGATCGGGTTCCAGGGGCCGGGGGTGAAGTCGACCTCGATGACCATCCGCTTGAGGCTGAGCGGCTTCTCGATGGGGACCTTGATCTCCCTCGCCTCGTTGCCCAGGGCCGGGATGTGGACCAGGCCGCTCTGCGTGAAGACCTTCGCGCCCGGCGTGGAGGGGGTCCCCCCGTTGCCGGAGTCCCCGGGCGCCGTCAGGGTGGAGGCGCCGTTGTGTGCGGGAGAGGTGAACACGAGCTGGCCGGTGCTCCCGGTGAAGAGCGAGGTGAAGGCGTAGAACGGCTGGTTGCAGGTGACCTGCGCGCGCGCGTCGCTCGCCCGCTGCTCGCCCAGGGCCAGGACCGCGTCCTTGAAATGCCGGAGTGACAGGGGCTGAAGGCTGATCGACGCGGTGGGGCCGATCTGGGTGCCGTTGGCGCGGAAGAGCTTGACCTCGCACTGCGCCGTCTGCTGGCCGAGGTTGACCACGCCCAGGTTCGAGAGGTCGCCCCGGGAGGCGTTACGCTCCAGGCCGTGCAGTTGCGCCGTCTCCCCGGCAGGGAGGAGGTTGGCCGAGGAGATCACCGGCACCGGGGTGTACGTGGTGACGGAGCCGTTGGCCGAGACGTTCGTCAGCCGCGCCTCGATGGAGACGTTCGCGCTCGTGTTGACCTCCAGGAGCCCGTACTTGCCCACGATGCCGGCGTTGCTCAGCACGTAGGTCGAGCCGACCGCGACTGGGATCTGGGTCGGGTTGCCGCTGCGCTTGGTTCCATCGGTCTCGGCGGTGAGGAAGGTGGCTGCGAAGGGGCGTTGCGCCACGCCGGAGTTCGAGACCCAGAGCTCGGTCGAGTGCGTGCTGCCGTTCCCCCCCTTGGGATCGACGACCAGGACGTAGACCGTCCCCGCGAAGGCGGGGGAGAGGGCTGTCAGGAAAACGAGCCCGAGACCGCAGGCGAGCGCTTTTTTCATCGGACCTTCCTCCAGAATCGGCCCTTTCGAGCCGGACCTTCGTTTGGCTCCCGGTGCTGCTAGACGGATTGAAACATCAGAATATTAACCCTTGAAGCGGCGGGCCGCAACCACCCATGAACAAAAAAGAAAACGGGCCCGCAAGGCGGGCCCGTTTTCGGGAGGGCGGATCGCTCGGGAGAGCTTACTTCCTGGCGCTCGCCGGGGCGCCCTTCGGGATCTGCGTGACCCGGAGGTTGCCGTAGGACCAGCCCCAGGTCGCCATCTCGGGCTTGTGCTGGTTGGCCCAGTGGCCGAACTCGGCGATCGATCCGGTCGCCGGGATCGTCAGGGTACGATTCTGAGCCGTGCCGGCGTATCGCGCGATGCGGAGGACCGTGTTGCCCTGGATGTAGTTGACGAACACCTCGCGGTTGGCCGCGTCGTAGGTGTGGACGATCCGGTAGGTCTCGCCCTTGACGAGCTTCACACCGATGGTCATCTTGGTGTTCGTGCCCTTGGCCATGTCGACGTTCTGGTTGTTGCCGATCCGGTCCTTGCCGTTGCCCCAGGCGTTGCTGTTGGCGATGGTGTTGCTGCGGTACTTGCCGCGGTGCATCCAGATCAGATTGTGGGTGCCGCCGGGAAAGCGGGGGCTCCAGGGGCCGACCTTGACGTTCCACTCGGTGATCATCTTGGCGAGCTTCAACTCCTTGCCGCCCGTGGGGACCCTGATCTCGGCCTTCTCGTTGCCCCGCGAGGCATTGTGGAAGAAGCCGTTCTTGGTGAAGACGACCGTTCCGGCCGGGAGGTCTTCCTTGCCGCGGGACCGCCTCGCCGGGGCGGCGACCGCTTCGCCGGCCGGAGCCGGGATGGTGAAGGAGACCTCGGAGGTCTCGCGGTCCAGAGCCGTCGCGTAGGCGAAGAACGACTGATCGCAGGAGACCTGGGCGGCGACCGCCTCGGGCTCGGAGCCGAGGCCCAGGGCGTCTTCGAACTGGCGCAGCGACTTCGCCTCGACCGTGATCGAGGAGGGGGAGCCGGCGAGCGAGCCGTCGGCGCGGACGAAGTCGACGTGGCAGGCCGCCGCGCCGTTGCCCAGGTTGACCAGGGCGAGGCTCGTCACGTCGCGGCCGAGGCCGTTCAGGAGGGCCGTGTCATTCGCCGCAACCTGATGGAACCGGGAGATCACCGGCACGCCGGTGATGTAGGTCACGCCGCGCGAGGCGGTCTTGACGAAGGCGTCGACGAGCATGCCCGGCTCGGCTTCGATCGCGAGCAGCCCGGGCTGGCCTGCGGGAGCGATCTTGTCCAGAACGACCGCCTGATCGGCCGGCACGACATCCCGGGTGACCCGACCGGACTTGGCCGTGGCCCTGCCCTCGGAGGCGAGGAACGTGGCCGTGTACGGGCGGTCCGTTAGGTCGTAGTTGGAGATCTGCAGCTCGGTCGCGAGCGGCGCTCCATCAACGCCGAGGGGCTCGGCAACAGGCACGTAGAGCGTCTCCGCGACAACCGGGGCGGTGAGCCCCAGCGCGCACAGGGCGAGGGTGTGGACGAGAGCTTTCCTCATCGATCGATCTCCTTGTCAACTTTTCGGCTTGGCACTTGACTTTCCGGGCCCGCCTCAGACTGCACAGCCTGAACGAACTGATAGCTTTGATGCTACGACAACTTTTGCCCGAGTGCAACCAAGATTGTGCAACATATACGGGGAGCCAGCCGCTGCCGGTGGTTGGGAACGCAAGGTGAAACCGGCGGAGCGGTTCGGAAATTCCTCAGTTGCAGCGAAACCAGAGCGAGCCGTGGTGGGTGTCGAAGTCTTTCGGATCGAGCGGCCGGTACCCGGGGAGCAGGCGCTTCAGGACGTCCTCCCGGTGGTGCCTCAAGAGCGGCGTCGAGAGCACGATCCCGGCGCGCGGGTTGTGGCAAAGGTACGCCTGGACCAGCATGGCCTCGGTGAAGATCATGGGCCACCGGCGGTCGAAGACGTACGCGCCCGGATCGGCCGGCCCGTTGTAGGGGAAGTGGACGTCGTGGACGTGCACCAGGACCCCCGGATTCAACGCGGGCAGCACCTCCAGCACCAGGTGGGGCACCTCGCCGTCCAAGCGCACGATGTGCGTGGAGTCGATGAAGAGGACGTCCCCGGCCTGGAGCCGGGCGTACCAGTCCGCGGGCACGTCCTGCGCCTCTTGGGCGAGCACCTGGACGCCGGAGAGGGACCGCGTGGCCTCGGACACGAACGGGTCCAGCACCGTCATCTCCATGGGCCGGCCCTCGGCCGCGTTCTTCTGCGCGGCGAGCCACGCGTAGGAGGTGGAGAGCCCCGACCCCACCTCCACGTAGCGCGCGGGCTTCTCCCGGCGGAGCGTCATGTAGAGCACCATGGCGTCCACGATCGTGAACCCCGGCCCCTGGCGCCTTCTCTTCAACTCGTCATAGGAGGGGAGCTCCGCGTACTCTCCGCCGAACTCGGCGACCAGCCCTTCGAGGGTGGCCGCCATGGCGTCGAGGTCGTAGCTCACGCCCGTCATGCGGCTGGGCCGGTGCCAGCGGCCGGCATGGCGCTTCAGCTCCGAGACCGGCCGGAGAGGGGAGTAGTAGTCGGACGTCTTCGCGACGACGAAGCCCAGGCGGTTGATCAGGCCGATCAGCGCCCGGTGCGCGCCGCCGTACAGATTGCGGAGGATGGTCACGGCGGGGCGGGATTATGGGACGAGACCGCGGTGGAAGTCCACGGGCAGCCGGTGGTAGTGGTGCCAGCGGACCGGCCGGCCGAGAGCGAGCAGCTCGGGCACGGTGACGAAGCGGTACTCCCCGGAGAGCCTGCCGAGCAGAGTGTCGAGCGCCGCGAGCAGGGGGCCGCGATCGCGGAAGCGCTCGTCCGTCGTGGTGTGGAGCGTGTCGTGGAAGAGCGCGATGCTCCCCCGGCGCAGCCGCCGCATCACCCGCCGGAGGAGGACGTCCGCCGGGTCGTCGCGCCAGTCCTCGGCGATCACGTCCCCCCAGATCACGCGGTGGCCGGAGCCGAGGGCGTCGAGCCGCGAGGCCACGCTCTGCTCGCCATAGGGCGGCCGGAAGAGCTTCGCGCCGTAAGGGGCCAAGGCCTCGGCGCACCAGCGGATCTGGGCGCGCCGGTACCGCCCGTCGATGCGGCGGAAGGAGGGGTGGTCCCAGGAGTGGTTGGCCACGGTGTGGCCGGCCGCGGCGGCGCGGGCCACGATCTCGGGGAAGCGGCGCGCGCTTTTCCCGACCATGAAGAAGGTGCCGCGCGCGCCGTGGCGCTCGAGGACCTCGAGCACGCGCGGCGTGTCCTCCGGATGGGGTCCGTCATCGAAGGTGAGGGCGATGGCGGGCTCGCGGGTGGCCACCCGGATGACGCTCCCGAGCGGCAGGGCGCTCCAGGAGATCAGGGTCTTCGCCAGCTCCTTCCCGCGGGGGAGGCCCGAGGCGATCTCGGTTTCGTAGGGGAGGCTCATCCTGGAGTCGCGCTAGGATTGGGCACGATGCAAGCGATCGAGAGGCTGGGGCAGAGGGCGTTCAAACCGGTCTACATCCTATATTACCGGCTCCTCTTCGGCCGGCGCTTCCCATTTTCCGAGGCGCTCGCCCGGCGGGTGCAGGCCTGGGAGCTCGCGACCGGCCGGGGGGACGCGCCCGTGGGCAAGGACGCCTGGGAGGCCCAGTACCGGGAGGGCGGCTGGGCGTTCATGCGGAATCTGGACGAGCTCGCCCGCTACTCCGTGATCGCCGGCTACCTGCACGCCCTCGCCCCCGGCGGCTCCGTGCTCGACGTGGGCGGCGGCGAGGGGATCCTGGTCGACCACCTCCGGCCGTTCGGCTACTCCCGCTACCTCGGGGTCGACCTCTCCGAGGCCGCGGTGGAGCAGGGGGCCGCCCGGCGGGACGAGAAGACCGCCTTCGCGGCCGCCGACGCCGAAGCCTTCGTGCCCGAGGGGCGCTGGGACGCCATCGTATTCAACGAGTGTGTCTACTACTTTGAAGACCCGGTGGGGACGGTCGCCCGCTACAAGGGGTTCCTCGCCCCGGGCGGTGTCCTCGTCGTCTCCACCTTCCGCTCCCGCCGGGCGGACGTCATCGCCGCCCGGTTGCAGGAGGCCCACGAGCTTCTGGAAGAGACCGCGGTCAGCAACCGGAAGGGGACGTGGGTGGTGCGGGTCTTTCGGTAATCCCCAAATATGCTGTTGTAGAATCTCCGCCTCATGAAAAATCAGCGGGTCCTCCCCCTCGGTCTCTCTCTCTGTCTCCTCGCGCTCTCCGGGCTCCGCCCGGCCGTCGCCGCCACCCTTCCCCCCGGCTTCACCAACGAGCTCGTCGCGAGCGTGCCGCTTCCGACGGCCATGGCCTTCCTGCCGGACGGGCGCCTGCTCGTCAGCGCGCAGACGGGGGGGCTCTACATCGTCCGGCCGGACGGGACGCTCGTGCCCGGTCTCGCCCTGGACTTCCGCAACCGGGTCTGCTCCAACCGGGAGCGCGGCCTCGTGGGCATCGGCGTGGACCCCCAGTTCGAGACCAACCGCTTCATCTACCTCTACTACACGCAGAAAAACGCGGGC
>DATHUD010000025.1:0-8670 GCA_035462575.1 Thermoanaerobaculia bacterium
AGAGGGGCCGGGGGTGAGGGCCGGGCGGGGGAAAGGCCCGGCGGGAGAGGAGGCCCCGGTCGGCTCCCTTCTGGACACCCTCCCCCCGGAGTGGTACCGTCATAAGAAGGTATCGTCCGTGACAACCTTCCACCTTCTCTCGCATCTCGTTCCACGACGTCTTCGCTCCGTAGGCGGAATTTTCGCCCGCCCGGTCCATCCGACCCGGGAGGAGCTCGAGGCGTTTCTTCTGGGCGAGCTTGGGGAGGAGGAGAGCTTGCGGGTGATCCTCCACCTGGTGCCGGGGTGTGCCCGTTGCCGGAAGGTGACGGCGGCGCTCTGGCGGATCGGGGAGGAGGCTCCGGAGGGCTGGGCGGAGGAGTCGGGACGGTTCCGCTATCAGGGGATGCTCGAACGGGTGTTCGCGAACGCCCGGGAGGTCCACGCGACGCTCACCGCCGAGCGGGCGGAGGCCGGCGGGCTCCTGGCGGAGCTGGCGGGCGTGCCCTTCGAGCAGCGGCGGTTCCTCGTGCGCACCGATCCGCGTTTCCGGAGCTGGGGGCTGTGCGATCTCCTGCTTCACGAGAGCGGGGAGAGGCGGCCGGACGAGCCGCGCGAGGCCGCGGAGCTGGCGGATCTGGCCGTGACGCTGGCCGAAGAGCTCCGGCCGGCGGCGGTCCCCCCGGCCGTGATGGAGAATCTCCGGGCGCGGGCCTGGGGCACCCTGGCGGACGCCCGGCGGAGCCTCGGGGATTTCTCCGGCGCCGAGCAGGCGTGGGCGTGCGCGGAGATGCGGCTCGCGCGGGGGACGGACGACCGCCTGGAACGGGCCCGTCTGCTGGAGATCCTGGCGGCGCTCCGCAGCGACCAGGGGCGCCACGACGAGGCGGTCCGCCTCCTCGACCGGTCCTTGAAGACCTACCGCCGGACCGGCCAGTCTCACCTGCTCGGCCGCGCCCTCCTTCAGAAGGGCTCGATGCGGCTCTCCGCGGGCGATCCCGGGGCCGCCCTGGCCTTCCTCTGGCAGGGGCTGGAGCTCGCGGAGCCCGAGCGCGATCCGCGGCTGGTGCTCGAGGCGCGGGTCGCGATCGTCACTCTGGTTGGGCAGGTGAGGCGGGCGCGGCGGACGGTTTAGGCCGGCTCACCTGGAACAGCCCCGCGACGATCAGCGCGAATCCGATCCCTTCCACCCACCCGAACCGTTCTCCCAGGAAAGAGGCCGCGAGGAGCACCGCGACCAGCGGCTGGAGCGTGCCGTAGGTGGCGACCAGGGCGGGGGAGGAGCGGCGGACGGCCCAGGTGTTGACCGCGTAGGCAAAGACGGTGGCGAAGAGGATGATGTACGCCACGCCCAGCCAGGTACTGACCGGCACGGCGGCGAAATCGAGCCGCGCGAGGGCGGGCGCGCCCACGATCACGACCCCGGCGCCTCCCCAGAGGAAGGACCAGGCGATCAGCGTGCGCCAGGGGATACGGGCGAGGAGCGGCCTTTGGAGCACGAGGAAGAGAGCGTAGGCCAGGGCGTTCAGAAGAACGAGGGTGTTGCCGAGCGTCGCGCTCTGGCCGCCCTGGAAGCGGAACGGGTTGACCAGGAACAGCGCTCCGGCCACGGAAAGGACGATCCCCAGGAGGCGGCGCGGGCCGATCCTTTCGATGCCCAGAATCGCTGCGGTGGCCACGGCGAAGACCGGGAGCGAGGTCATGAGGATCGAGGCATTGGTCGCCGTGGTGTATTTCAGGCCCACGATGAAGAGGATCTGGTTGGCGAAGATGCCCAGGCTGCCCAGGAACGCGAGCCGGGGCATGTCCCGGGCGTGCGGCAGCACGCGGTCGTGCCGCCAGGCCATGAGAGCGAGGATGGGCGAGGCGATCGCCACGCGGATCGCCGCCAGAGCCAGGGGCTCCATCTGCGACAGCACGGCCTTGGCCACAACGTGGAAGCCGCCGAAGGACAACTGCACGAGGAGAAGGGCCAGGTGGACGCGCAGACCGGCCGTTTGTCCGGGGACGGGGGGGACGGCGGGGACGGTTGCGGAGCGGGGTGTGGCGGCGTCCATGGGGGTGAGAGGATATGGGCTTCCGCTCGCCGGGGAAAGAGATAGACTTCCCGTTCCATGGAAGTCCTGCCTGTCCGTCTGGAAGGCTCCGCGATCGTGCTGGAGCCGCTCCGCCCCGAGCACGCGCCCGGCCTGTGGCCCAAGGCCGAGCCGGACGTGTTCCGGTGGACCCTGGAGTGGCCGCGGAACCCGACCTTCGAGGCGTTCGAGGACTGGGTCCACTACTGCATGGCGCGTCCCCAGTCCCTCGTCTATTCAATTCTGTGGAAGGAGACGGGCGAGCCCGTGGGGATGAGCGGCTATCTGGAGATCCGCCCCGAGCACCGGGCCCTGGAGATCGGCCGCACCTGGATCGGCCGCGCCTTCCAGGGGACCCGCGTAAACCCGGAGAGCAAATATCTCTTGCTGAGCCACGCCTTCGAGACCCTCGGAGCCGTGCGCGTCCAGTTCAAGACCGACTTGAACAACACCCACAGCCAGCGCGCCATCGAGAAGCTCGGCGCGAAGCGCGAAGGCGTGCTCCGCCGCTACCAGACCCGCGCCAACGGCCTGACCCGCGACACGGTGATGTACAGCGTGATCGAGGAGGAGTGGCCGGAGGTGAAGGCGGGGTTGTTGGGGCGGTTGGGGTAGGACCGGACGCCCCCGCCCAAGCCCTCACCTCCCCAACCCTCCTCTCCCACCACCCCGCACACCCTCCCTGGGAGAGGAGGGAGCAGAATGTCCTTCTCCCCTCTCCCAGGGAGGGGGAAAGGGGTGGTGGGAGAGGGGCCGGGGGTGAGGGCCGGGTGGGGGCGCGGGAACGCCCCCACCGGGAAAGGAAATCCTCAGTGCGCGTCGTCGAACGCCGACAACGCGCTCGCGTAGAACCGGTCCCGCGCCGCGCGGTCGATCGCGCCGGCCTTGACGAGCTGGTTCAACGCCCTCTTCACGCACACGTCGTAGGACTTGCGGCTCGTGGCCGTGGCGAAGTCGCAGGGGATCTCCGGGAAGGTGATCCGCTCGCCGCTCCTCACGTTGTAGAGGCGGTTCCTCACCTTGCCCGGCCAGACCACCTCCACCATGCCGCGGCGGGCTTTGCCGAGGCCGAAGTGGGCGGTCAGGCTGTCCTGCGAGGAGTGGCTGGAGCCTCCCAGGATGGGCTGGGTCGCGGTGGCGCCTCCAACCGGGGTGAAGCGGACGGTGGCGCCGATGCCGGAGCGGTTCTGGCGGCCGGCGGCCGTGAGCCCCTTGGTGCCGAGGAGGTCGACGTTCACCCAGCCGTTGCCGTTGCCGCCGCCGTTGATCTCGACGGTCAGGATACCGGGGAGGAGCGGCGCGCCGGTGTACTGGAACTCGACGCCGTTGCCCGTGGGCGCCCAGGTGGGGACGAAGCTCGCGATGCCGTCGAGCGGCGTTCCGTACCCGAAGGGGTAGGGGATCGCGGGCAGGTGGCGCATGTCGACGTGGGCCACGGAGACGATGTCCTCGAAGCCGTCGTTGTTCAGGTCGCCGGTCGCGAGGCCGTGGTCGTCCTTGTGGAGGTGGTCGCCGGCCGCGAGCGCGGCGATGTCGAGCGTGAAGTTCGCGTGGCCGTCGTTGACCAGGATGCTCCCGGGGTTCGACTTGTCGACGAACGGCCCGACGTCCAGGCCGCCCATGGAGGCGAGGTCGAAGTCGCCGTCGTTGTCGTAGTCGAGAGCGGAGGTGCCCCAGGCCCAGCCGGAGCCGCGGATGCCCGGGCTGATCCCGGGATCGCGGAAGGTGCCGTCGCCGTTGTTCAGGAACCAGCGGGTGGTCTGGTCGCCCAGGGTGTAGGGCACGCCGATGAAGGGCTCCAGCCAGTCGCCGATGTTCGAGACGTAGAGGTCGATCGTCTTGTCGCCGTCGAAGTCGGCCACGGCGAAGCCCATGTAGCTGCCGGCGATGCGCAGGCCCGCTTTGGTCGTGATGTCGGTGAACTTCAGGTTGCCGTCGTTGCGATAGATCCGGACGAAGCCGCGGTCGATGCCGCCGTAGCGGAAGGGCACCATGGCGCCCTGGTCGTTGGCCACGAGGATGTCGATGTCGCCGTCCGCGTCATAGTCGAACAGGGTGGCGGACCAGGAGATGTCGCGGAAGTTCTGGATGCCGGCCGCGGCGCTCACGTCCTCGAACCGGTTGCCGCCGCGGTTGACGAAGAGCTGGTTGTACTCGTTCAACGCGTAGGGCTCGACCAGGATCGCCGTCTTCGTGCCCCAGTCGAAAGTGTTGCCCACGAAAACGTCGAGCAGGCCGTCGTTGTTGACGTCGCCCAGGGCGCAGGACGAGGAGTTGTAGTTGCCCGAGGCGATGTCGCTGTCCGGGATCTCGGTCACGTCCATGAACGAGCCGCCGCGGTTCTCGAAGAAGCGGTTCGGCTCGCCGCGGCCGAGCACGTAGAGGTCGACGTCGCCGTCGTTGTCCGTGTCGCCGAAGCACATGCCGGTCGAATCCTGATCGGTCGCGGCGGCCCCGGCGGCGCCGGGGACCTCGACGAAGGTGAAAGCGCCTTGAGCGAGCTGGTTGGCGTAGAGGCTGTTGTCCTTGCCCGGGCCGTTGGTCACGTACATGTCGAGGTCGCCGTCGTTGTCATAGTCCAGAAGCGCCACGCCGGGCGCGCCCATGGACTTGAGCGGATAGGCGAGGGCCAGGTCGTAGAGGCCCATCTTTCCCTTCGCCCGGAGCGCGTCGGCGTTCGCCACGATGGCGGAGGGCTGGCGCGAGTAGGTGATGCCGTGCGCGGGGTCGGCGATGTCGTGGAATTTGATCGATTGCGCCTGAGCGCTTCCGGTGAGGAGCGCGGCGAGCGCGAGGATGCGGCCGGTGGCCGCGAGTTTATGGGTCACGTCGTTCCCTCCCTTAAGAGAAACAAAAGATAGACAGCTAGTTGAGATCCGGATCGATCGCCTTGACCAGCCAGTCGAGCGCGACCCTCTCCCACTCGGGGTCGGAAGAGGCGTCGATGTAGCGGGCGCCGGTGTCGACCCCGGTCTCCTTGGAGAGGCGCTTGGCCTGGAGCGCGGCGATGGCGCTGTTCAGCACCACGGCGTTCCTCTCCATGCCGGCCTCCTTGCAGTACATCATGGCCTGGCGGATGACCTCCTGAGCGTCGGCCGGGAAAGCCTGGGCCTTGCGCATGTCCACCAGCACCGGGAAGTTGCCGTTGCGCGGCCGGATGGTGCTCTTCATCTCGTGGATGAAGCTGCCCAGGTCGTCCCCCTGAAGGAAGCCCTCGAAGACGATGCGGTAGCCATACTTCGTCTGCTCGATCTTGTGCATGAGTGTTCCTCCCCTTAAAGAAAATCAGAAAATCAGCATCGGAACGGCGCACACCGGGCGGGTGGCCGGCCGGACGGCAAACATCGGAAATCTGTCCCTCTAGTGCGGGGAAGGGGAGGAAGGGGGACAACAAAGTGGAAAATGATGCAAGCGGGAGCCCCCGCCCGGGACCTCACCCCTGTCCCCTCTCCCATCGCCCCCCCATCCGCCGGGAGAGGGGGACGCCTGCGAGCGGTCTTGCCGTAGGGTGCGCTGTGCGCACGTGTTGCTTTCCACCGTCCTAAAACGTGCGCACAGCGCACCCTACAAGCACCGCCGGTTCTGGAGCGTCCCCCTCTCCCGGGTGGCGGGGGGGCGATGGGAGAGGGGACAGGGGTGAGGTCTTAGTTGGGATCGATCACCCGGACGAGCCAGTCGAGTGCGACCCTCTCCCAGTCCGGCCGGGCCGAGGCGTCGATGTAGCGGCTGGTGTCGTCCACGCCGGTCTCGCGGCCGAGGCGGCGGGCCTGGAGGGTGGCGATGGCACTGTTCAGGATGCAGGCGTTCCTCTCCATGCCGGCGTCTTTGCAGTGGAGGATGGCCAGCTTCAGGATCTCCTGGGCCTCCGCGGAGAAGGCCCGGGACTCGCGCATGTCGACCAGCAGGCCGAACGCGGAGCCCCGGGGACGGATGACGCTCTTCAGCTCCGAGAGGAGGGCTCCCGCGGCATTGCGCTCGAGGACCCCGGGGAACCTCACGATATAGCCGTAGCTCGTCTCCTCGACCCTCATCGCGGTCTTCTCTTCCTGTCTCTTCCTACATGTTGAAGGCGAAGGTGAGGACGACCGACTCCATGGCCATCTCGGTCGTCACCCGGGTGCCCGGGACGGGGCCGATGACGGGCGACACGAAGGGGCCGCTGATCCGGTTCTCGGGGACCTGGTAATAGGTCGCGTTCAACTGCATGCGGTCGGTGGCCTGGAAGCCGAAGCCCACGGTGTAGTGGTCCTCGAAGATGGCCGGGGTCGCGACCGTGAAGAAGGTGCGCTCGGCCGGGATCGGGTTGTCCGACTTGTTGTAGCCGGCGCGCAGGGTGAAGCGGTCGGTCGCCTTGTACTGGACGCCCAGGGCGATCACGTTGATGTCCTCGAAGCCCAGGGTCTCGGCGAAGCCCTCGGTGTCCTCATAGGTGATCATCTTGCCGTCGAGCGCGATGGCCAGCCGGTCTCCGGGGGTGATGGCGATGCCGGCCGTGAAGGTCGCGGGGAAGTTCAACTGGAGCGTGATCTCCCGCGCGGTGCCGAAGTTGGGCAGGCCCGGGTTGGCGTGCGCGGCGTTCCACTCGAAGTCCTCGAACTCCATCTCGCTGTTGTAGGCGGCGCCCACGGCGAAGGTGGGGTTGATCGCGTAGCGCACGCCGACCGAGGCGCCGTAGCCCCAGGCGCTGTCCCCGTTGACGCTCGGCACGAAGCAGGGGCCGGCGGGGCCGGAGCAGTCGGGAGCGGCGAAGCCCGCCGGATTGGCGGTCAGCGCGGCGCGGGCGACGTTCAGGGAGACGCCGAAGGAGAACGCGTCGTTGAGCTTCCAGGCGAGCGAGGTCGGCACCCGCATGAGCTGGTAGTTCGAGTAGACGCGGCCGAAGCCCTGGGGCTGCGGGGCGAGGATCGGGTTTCTCGGGTCCTGCGGGTAGTCGGCGCCGAAGCCGGCCATGCCGAGGAAGCCCATGCCGTAGGCGAAATTCGAGCCGGACTTCTTGTGGGTCCAGCCGAAGGCCGGCACGAGGGCCGTGTCGCCGGCCTCCTCGGTGCGGCCCGAGAAGGGGCCGACCGAGCTCTCGACGGCGTTCTTCGCCTCGTTGTACTCGGCGCTGAACTCGAAGTGGCTCCCTTCGAGGTCGGCGAGCAGGGCGGGGTTCAGGTGCAGGGCGCCCAGGGCGTCGTTGGGGAGGGCGACGCCCGCGCCTCCCATGGCGCTGTTGGTGGCGCCGATGCCATGGAGGACGTGACCGTTGCCGGCCCAGGCCGGTAGCGCGGTCAGGGTGAGGGCGGCTGCGAGCAGAGCGGGTCCTTTGAGTCTCATGTAACGGTCTCCTGGTCCAACGTAGTGAAAGGCCCGCGGCAGTCCCCAGGCAGGGGCTCGGCCGAGAGCCACGTGCACATGTGAAGAGAAAACGAAATTGTTGGGCGTATTGTACAGCCAAAATCGGTCGCGCGTGCAACCCCCGGAAGGTCCGGGGCCGGCGCTGCACCTTGCGGCGGAGGGTGGGAATCTCCTATCCTACGGCGCACGCTAAGTTTTTGAGTAGCGCCGGATCGGAAACTCCTCGCCGCGTCCAGGGCCGCGGTGGGCGGAGCTTCTCTCGCGGCCGAGCTTAAGGAGATAGACAGGCATGGATGCGGAGACCATGGCCCCGGCCGGCAGCCTCGAAGAGGAGGCGCCGGAGCGGACGGGCCGGCACACCGAGAACGCCTGGCTGGGCATGATCCTGGTGCTGGGGCTGACCCTGGCCGGCTTCCTGCTGCTGTCGCTGGGCGGCCCCGAGGGGGGCCCGCGCTGGCCCGCGTTCCTCTTCGTGGGCCTGGGGCTCCTGGGGACGCTCTCGTATTACCTCTGGGTCTACACCTACTTCCGCCGGCTGGAGCTCCAGGTGCCGGAGAGCCGCGAGGCCTGGGACACCCTCGAAGGGGAGCTGATCACGGCCTTCGAGCAGTTGGGCGCCGGCGACCTCGTGCGGTCGCTCGAGCACACGCAGGGCCTGCCCGCTCGGCTGTCGGGCATCTCCGAGGCGGCGAGCGAGGCGCTCTCGCACCTCGCGCAGCAGATCCAGGACAGCTCGATCGAGGTGGCCTCGGCCGCGGACGCGGTCAACGAGATCGCCTCGGAGCTCGCCTCGGGCTCTTCGGAGCAGGCGGCCTCGGTCGTCGAGATCACGGCCGCCATGGAAGAGCTGGCGCGCACGGCCGGCCAGATCGCCGAAAACGCCACGCGCCAGGCGGACATGGCGGGCCGGGCCGAGATGAGCGGCGACGCGGGCTCGGCCGCGGTCTACGAGGCGGTCTCCGGCGTCGAGGAGGTGCAGAAGCGGATCAGCGCCATCGCGAACCGCGCCGACGCCCTGGGCACCCGCTCCAAGGAGATCTACCGCGTCCTCGACCTGATCACCGAGATCGCCCAGGAGACGCACATCCTCTCGCTGAACGCCGCGATCGAAGCGGTGGCCGCGGGGGCGGACGGACGGCGCTTCTCGGTGGTGGCCGAAGAGGTGCGCCACCTCGCCCAGCGCTCCCAGGAGTCGGTCGAGTCGGTGCGCAATCTTCTGGACGAGTTCTCGGGCTCGATCCGCGCCACGATCGTGGCCACGGAAGAGGGGAGCAAG
>DATHUD010000026.1:0-17179 GCA_035462575.1 Thermoanaerobaculia bacterium
CGAAGATCAGCTCCGGGGTCTTCTCCTCCCAAAGGAAAAAACTGTCCCGGTCCCACTTACCCACCCCCCGGACCAGCAGCGCGTCGGGAGCCAAGGACTTCTTCCGGTTCCCCTTTTCGTAGTAGAAAAACAGGTTACCGCCTACCCACACGTCCGCGCTGTCGGCGTAGCGCCGTTCGAGACCTTCAATGACATCGGACATCACCTTACGGTGAAGAGTCGTCTCGGCCATGGGCTGGCCGTCGGAGGTGGGGTACTCGATTCCGTGCTCGAGTGGCAGCGCGCACATACGTGCCTTCCCTCTTGAAACGATCCCGACGGGTTGCGCCATCAGATCACCGAAGCGCGTCCGGACGCAACCCAGAGGTTTTTATGGTACCACGGCGGCTCCGCTTCGCGCGTTTTTGGGGGCGGCTTCCGGCGGCGCCGCGAGCGTCATCCGGTTCGCCGAGCCCACCTCCACCCCTTCGCTCTCCAGGATGCGCAGCACCGCGAGGCCGACCTCCTGCTGGCGGTCCATGAAGAGCTGGTAGTCGGCGTCGGTGATCCAGTAGACCGCCTCGAAGTCCAGGGAGAGAGGACCCAGGCCCTTGAAATGGGCGCGCTCGAAGCGGACGCGGTCCCGCCCCTCGATGGCTCCGCGCAGGAGGGCGGGGATCTTCTCGACCACCGCGGCGGGGGTGGGGTGCGCCACGCCGAAGGCGAGGACGACCCGCCGCTCGGCCAGGCGCGACCAGTTGCGGATGCGGCTCTTCAAAAGCTCGCCGTTCGAAAAGACGATCTGCTCGCCGCCTAAGCTCCGCACCCGCGTGGTTTTCAAGCCGATGTTCTCGACCTTGCCCGAGAAATTGTCCACGGTGATCGCATCCCCCACCACGAAAGGCTTGTCGAGGATGATCGAGAGCGAGGCGAGGAGATCCCCCAGGATGTTCTGGAGGGCGAGCGCCACCGCGATGCCGCCGACCCCCAGCCCGGCGACCAGCGTGGTGACGTCAACCCCCAGGTTGTCCAGGGCGAGGAGGAGGAGGATCGACCAGAGGACCACTTTCAGAACGAAGCGGAGGATCCCGATCAGGGCGGCGGTCGTGACGTCCTGCTCCAGGCGGCGGCGCTTCTCGCGGGCCACCCAGAAGTCGATCCCGACCGAGGCCCACATCGCGACCTGGAGGAGGACGGCGAGGATCGTCGCCCCCCGGAGGAGGCGGGCGGCCTGCGGGAAGGCGTTCAGGGTGAGGAAGCCCGCGTAGAGCGAGGGGATGAGGAGCAGCAGGGTCCGGGTCCGCCGGGCGAGGTCCAGGACGAGGTCGTCCGCCCCGGTCGCGGTCCTCCCGGCGAGCCGGCTCAAGAGACGGACGGCCACCCTCTTGCCGAGGAGAAGGACGGCGAAGACGGCGAGCGCGGTCCCCCCGGCGAACAGCCAGTCGAAAAGCCCGACTCCCAGAAAGGTCGTAGTCTCGAGCCAGCGCATGGACGGAGAGGTCAGAAGAACCGGCGGATCAGGTCCAGGGTCGGGGTCGGCATGATTTCAGGTGACAAATGGCGCGAGCCACCCTTCCGGGTCTTGCCCGCCACCTGAGAAGAATGCTATCACTCCCTCGCCTCGCACCCCTTTCCCTGCCGGGCGAACCTTTCCAAGGAAGACATATGGGCCAAGATGTGAGCTTTTTTGATCAGGTGAACCGGAATTTCGAGCGGGCGGCGGCGCTCACCAGCCATCCTATCGGCCTCCTCGAGATCATCAAGACCTGCAACAGCGTGTATCACTTCACCTTCCCCCTGGAGAAGGACGACGGCTCGATCGAGGTGATCCATGCCTGGCGCGCGGAGCACAGCCACCACAAGCTTCCCACCAAGGGCGGCATCCGCTACAGCCTCGGAGTGAACGAGGACGAGGTGATGGCGCTCGCGGCCCTCATGACCTACAAGTGCGCCGTGGTGGACGCCCCCTTCGGCGGCGCCAAGGGCGGCATCAAGATCGACGGCAAGAAGTACAGCAAGGACGAGCTGGAGCGGATCACCCGGCGCTACACCTTCGAGCTGGTCAAGAAGAACTTCATCGGCCCCGGCATCGACGTGCCGGCCCCGGACTTCGGCACCGGCCCCCGCGAGATGGCCTGGATCGTGGACACCTACACGGCGCTCGCGCCGGACAAGCTCGAGGGCGCGGCCTGCGTGACGGGCAAGCCCATCGCCCAGGGAGGCATCCGCGGCCGGGCCGAGGCCACTGGGCGTGGGGTGGCGATCGTCACGCGCGAGGTGTGCGCGGTCGAGGAGGACATGAAGGCGCTCGGCCTCTCGAAGGGGCTCGCCGGCAAGCGCGTGGTGGTGCAGGGGCTCGGCAACGTGGGCTACAACGCCGCCAAGTTCCTGGAGCAGGAGGGGGCGATCCTCGTCGGGTGTGTCGAGTTCGAGGGGGCGATCCACAACCCGAACGGCATCAAGCTCGAAGAGGTCTGGGCCCACCGGCTCACGACCGGCTCCATCCTGGACCTTCCCGGGGCGACCAACCTGCCGAACCGGAGGTCGGGGCTGGAGCTCCCCTGCGACATCCTGGTCCCGGCGGCGCTCGAAAACCAGATCACGGCGGAGAACGCGCCGCGCATCCAGGCGAAGATCATCGTCGAGGGGGCGAACGGCCCCACCACGAGCGAGGCGAGCGACATGCTCGCCCAGCGGGGCGTGCTCATCGTCCCCGACCACTACGCCAACGCGGGCGGCGTGCTGGTGTCCTACTTCGAGTGGCTCAAAAACCTCTCCCACGTCCGCTTCGGCCGCATGGAGAGGAGATTCGAAGAGCAGGCCTACCGCCGCATCCTCGGAGCCGTCGGAAACCGGACCGGCGGACAGTTCTCCGAGCACGAGATGAACGACCTCGCCCGCGGCGCGGACGAGGCCGACCTCGTCAACTCAGGCCTCGAAGACACCATGGTGACGGCCTACCACCGCCTCCGCGACATCAAGAACAAGCACCGCGAAGCGGGGATCGACCTGCGGACCGCGGCGTTCATCGACGCCATCGAGAAGATCGCGATCTGCTACCAGGATCTGGGGATCTTCCCGTAGGGCGTCAAGAGCCCTCACCTCCCCGACCCTCCTCTCCCACCACCCCGCACACCCTCCCGGGGAGAGGAGGGAGCTGGAAATGAATGTGTTTTCCCCCTCTCCCGGGGAGGGGGAAAGGGGTGGCGGGAGAGGGGGCCAGGGGGTGAGGCCGGGCGGGGGGCCTTACGCCCCAGCCGAAAGGGGAGAGCCCGGCACCACAAAATCCCGCAACCGCACCGGCAGCCGGCGCGCCCCCCAGGTTCCCGGACGCCCTTCGAAGCGGCCGGCGCAGGGGGTGCCGCAGGAGGCGCAGGCTCCCTCGGGCGTCAGGTTCCACTCGGAGAGCACGTACCAG
Organism: Thermoanaerobaculia bacterium; assembly: GCA_035462575.1. GTDB lineage: Bacteria > Acidobacteriota > Thermoanaerobaculia > Multivoradales > UBA5704 > DATARR01. The sequence continues at coordinate 3,398 of DATHUD010000026.1, forward strand.
TCCCGGCCGATCAGCCGCTCGCCGCAGCCGTGGCAGTACGTGCTGCCGCCCTCCTTGTCGTGCACGTTCCCGGTATAGACGTACCGCAGGCCGTTGCCGAGCGCGATCCGCCGCGCCCTCTTGAGCGTCGCGGGCGGGGTCGCGGGCGTGTCCATCATCTTGTAGTCGGGATGGAACGCGGTGAAGTGGAGCGGCACGTCCGGCCCGAGCCGGCTGGCGATCCAGCGGGTCATCGCGTCGAGCTCCGCGTCCGAGTCGTTCTCCCCGGGGATCAGGAGGGTCGTGATCTCGAACCAGACGTCCGTCTCGTGCTTCAAATACACCAGGGTGTCCTTCACCGTCTGGAAATCGCCGCCGCAGATTTTCCGGTAGAAGTCCTCGGTGAACCCTTTCAAGTCCACGTTCGCCGCGTCCATGTGGCGGAAGAATTCCTCCCGGGGCTCGGGGCAGATCTCTCCGGCCGTCACCGCCACCGTCTTGATCCCGTGCTCGCGGCAGGCCTGGGCCACGTCGACCGCGTACTCGAGGAAGATCACCGGGTCGTTGTAGGTGAAGGCCACGCTCGCGCAGCCGAGCCGCTCCGCCGCCCGCGCGATGACCTCCGGGGTCGCCTGGTCGGCCAGGGTGTCGATCTCGCGCGACTTGCTGATGTCCCAGTTCTGGCAGAACTTGCAGGCCAGGTTGCAGCCGGCCGTGCCGAAGGAGAGCACGGGGGTGCCGGGCAGGAAATGGTTCAGGGGCTTCTTCTCGATCGGGTCCACGCAGAAGCCGCTCGACCGGCCCCAGGTGGTGAGCACGATCCGGTCGTCCTGCCGGGCCCGCACGAAGCAGAGCCCCCGCTGCCCTTCGAGCAGCCTGCAGAAACGCGGGCAGAGGTCGCACTGGATGCGCCCGTTGTCGAGCGCGTGCCAGTACTTCGTGGGGACGGTGTTGCCGGAGACGGGTACATCTTTCATGGGGCACTGCTCCTACGATGAATCAACGTCTCCGGGGGGACCCTGAATTCCGGCCGGATCGCCAGCGTCCGGGGCTGTCTGTTGTTCTTGTGTGTTCGAGGCTTCGCTAAGCGGCCGCCCACCCGGCCCTCACCCCAACCCTTTCCCATCCCCCTCCCCAACCTTCCGCGAAGGGCCTCCCCAACCCCCAAAATGCGCTATCGTTTCCCGCGCTCAAGGAGAGGAACGATGGCGAAGCACGTGGCCGTGATCGGCGCTGGCGCGTTTGGTGGATGGACGGCTCTCTGGCTGCGGCGCCAGGGAGCGCGCGTCACCCTTCTGGACGCCTGGGGGCCGGGGCACTCCCGGTCCAGCTCGGGGGACGAGACGCGGGTGATCCGCGCCGTCTACGGCTCCGACCGCATCTACGTCGACCAGGTCGCCCGCGCCTTCCCTCTCTGGCGGGAGAGCGAGGCGCGGTGGGGGCAGAAGCTCTACCACCCCACGGGCCTCCTGTGGATGTACACCGCGCCGGACCACTACGTCCGCTCGAGCATGCCCTTGCTCGCCGAGAGGGGCCTCTCCGTCTCCGAGCTCACGCTCGACGAAGCCCGGAGCCGCTTTCCCCTCGTCGACTTCGAGGGCGTCAAGACGGTCTTTTTCGAGGACCAGGCCGGCTACCTCCTCGCCCGGCGCTCCTGCCAGCTCGTGGCCGCGGCCCTGGTGGCCGAAGGGGGCGAGTACCGGCAGGCCGGCGTCCGCCCCGGGCCCCTCTCCGGCGGAGGGATGGAGCGGCTCGACCTCTCGGACGGCACGACGCTCTCGGCCGACGCCTATGTCTTCGCCTGCGGCCCCTGGCTCGGCCGCGTCTTCCCCGACGTGCTGGGCGACGGGGGCATCTTCGCCACCCGCCAGGAGGTCTTCTACTTCGGCACCCCGGCGGGCGACCCGGGCTACCTCGAAGGGAGCTTCCCCATCTGGATGGACATGACGGAGACCAACTCCTTCTACGGGATTCCGGGCAACGAGAACCGCGGCTTCAAGGTGGCGAACGACATCCATGGCGAGCTCTTCGATCCCACGAACGGCGATCGCACGCCCGGCGCCGCGGCCCTCGCCCTGGCCCGCGGACAGCTCGCCCGCCGCTTCCCGGCCCTGAAGGACGCTCCGGTCGTCGAATCCCGGGTCTGCCAGTACGAAAACAGCTCGGACGGCCAGCTCCTCTTCGACCGCCACCCCGGCGCCGCGAACACCTGGCTCCTGGGCGGCGGCTCGGGCCACGGCTTCAAGCTCGGCCCCGCCCTCGGCCACGACGTGGCCGAGACCGTCCTCGGGGAGGGTCGGCCGCCCGAGCTGTTCTCCCTCTCCCCCGGCCGGAAGCAGCGGATGGGCCGGTCCTACTGAAACCTTCCTTCTGAAGGGCAAAGCCTCCCTGGAATCCACCACCGGGCCCCTCCGGTGATAGGATTCGTGCGCTCATAGGGGAGAGATTCATGAGGCACTGCCTAGCGTCCTTCGCGGCGCTCACGGTCTTTCTGTCCGGTGCGGCCGCTATGGGCCCGCCCGCGGAGCCGGAGCCGTCCGCCAGCTCCCGGGCCCTGGCCGGGATCATCGACGAGTATGAGAAGTACCGGCTCGAGACGGATCCGACCCTCCGGCAGTTGGAAGGGCTCCGGCTCACCGAGCTTTACGACATGTCGCTCGAAAAGGTGAAACGGGAAGCCGCCTTTTTCCGCTCCCTTTCCGAGCGGCTGGAGCGCCTCGATCCCGCCGGGCTCACCCACGAGGAGTGCCTCTCCCGGGAGATCCTCCTGTACCTGGGCACCCGGGCGTCCGAGGCGCCGGACCACTTCTGGAGCTTCTTCCAGGTCACCCCCTACTCCGCCCCGTTCCGGCCCACGCACTTCCTGTTCTCGACCTTCCGCTTCGAGAATGCAGAAGACGCCACCAGCTACCTGGGGCTCCTCCGGCGGTACTCGGAGATGGTCGGGCAGCTCCGAAGGAACCTCGAGATCCAGCGCTCGATGGGCATCCTGATCCCCAGGCCCGAGATCGATCCCGTGGTCCTCCAGGTCCGCTCCTACGTCAGGCCGCCGGACCAGAGCCTCTTCGCCGTTCCCCCGGCCCGGCTCGGGAAGCTCGGAGAGAAAGAAGCGGCCGCCTTCCGGGCGGAGGTGGAACGAATCATCGCCCTGTCCATCAACCCCGCCCTCTTGAAGCTCGCGGGCCTGATGGACGCCGAGGAGTACCGCAACGCCGCGCCGGAGCGGGTGGGGCTCGGCCAGTATCCCGGGGGCGAAGCGGCCTACCGGTATGCCGTGCGCCTGCACACCATGCTCGACAGGACCCCCGAGGAGATCCACCGGCACGGCCTCGCCGAGGTGGAGCGTCTCGAAGCCCGGATGACCGAAGTCCGGAAGCGGATCGGCTTCGCGGGCACCCGGGACGAGTTCCACCGCTTCGTCAAGACCGACCCACGCTTCTTTGCCAGGACTCCCGAAGAGGCCGCCGAGCGGCTGCTGGCCCACCTCCGGCGCATCGAGCCCCGGATCTCCCGCTACTTTCTCTGCACCCCGGAGTCACCCTACGGGGTCCAGCGCCTGAACGCCAGCCTCGAAGGGGCCATGACCTACGGCTACTACCAGCAGGCCACCCCGGCAAGCCCCCGGGCCTATTACATGTTCAACGGCTCACGGCTCGACCAGCGGCCGCTCCTCTCCGCCGCGACGATCATCTACCACGAGCTCATCCCCGGTCATCACATCCAGGTCGCCCTCCAGCTCGAGAACAAAACGCTTCCCGCCTTCCGGCGCGGCAACTTCCCCACCGCCTTCGTGGAAGGCTGGGCGGACTACGCCGCCGGCCTCGCCGAGGAGATGGGCCTGTACGAAGACCCCTATGACCTCTATGGCCGGCTCGCCCAGGACATCCTCTTGAACAGCCGGCTCGTGGTGGACACCGGCATGAACCTCCTCGGCTGGTCGCGGCAGGACGCGATCGGCTACCTGAAAGAGCACACCCTGGAATCCGAGGTCCAGATCGGCACCGAGACCCTCCGCTACTCCGTCGACCTGCCCGGCCAGGCTCTCGCCTACAAACTGGGAGAGAACAAGATCCGGGAGCTGCGCCGGAAGGCCGAGCGGGAGCTCGGCAAGAATTTCGACGTCCGCCGGTTCCACGACGCCGTCCTGACCAGCGGCGCCCTCCCCCTGACGGTGCTCGAAAAACACGTGGACTGGTGGATCGGGGAGGAGAAGAAGCGGGTCGGGGCCCCGGGTGGGGGCTCCGTCTACTTCCCTTGAATCGACTCCAGATACGTCATCAGATCCAGGATCCTCTCCCGGACCTCCTTCTCCTGGTCGGAATCCCGGCCGGCCGTCTGGAAGGTCAGGCCCCAGACCGGCATGCTGGCCGTGCCGTGGCCGCGGACCTCGCGGCGGCCGTCGATCGAGGTATAGACCCGCTCGGCGGGGAAGATCCCCTGGTTGTCGCGAGAGAGACGGGTCAGATCCGCCGGCGCCACCTTGAGGTGATCGGCCATGGCGCCGTCGCCCCGGCCGCTGCTACCGTGGCAGCTCGCGCAATGCACGCGGTAGCCGAGCTCACCCCGGTCGACCCGGTCCGTGCGCACCGGCCCGCTCTCCTGCCTCCAGCTCGCCAGGCGCACGGTTCCCTGGGCGAAAGGGAGCGCTGCCGCCGCCACGCTCGCCAGACCGAGGAGCAGAATGGTCTCGAGTCCCTCTTTCGTCTTCTTCCGCATGCCCGCCGACCTCCGGAGCGGCTCACCGGCCTGGCAAAGGGATGAGGCGGCCGGTCTCCTCTCTTTTTAGGACAGCCGGAACGGAAGCGCACCCCGTCAAGGGGTGGGGAGCCCGCACGCGAGGGTGGGTCCGGATATAGTTTTCTCAGACGATGAGACGCGCCGACCGCCTTTTCCAGATCGTCCAGATCCTCCGCCGGAGGCGGCTGACCACGGCCCGCCATCTGGCCGAAACCCTGGGGATCTCCGAGCGGACCGTCTACCGGGACGTGCGCGACCTCATGGCCTCGGGCGTTCCCATCGAGGGCGAGGCCGGAGTGGGATACCGCCTGCGCGGGTTCGAGCTGCCGCCGCTGATGTTCTCGCGCGACGAGGTCGAAGCCCTGGTCCTCGGAGCCCGCATCGTCCGGAGCTGGACCGACCCGGGCCTCGCCCGCGCCGCCTCCGAGGCCCTGGCCAAGATCGAGGCCGCCCTCCCCCGCGACCGGAGCCACCTCGTCCAGGCCACCCCCCTCTTCGCGCCCGACGACCACTGGCAGGAGAAGCTCACCGTCGATTTCACCCTCCTGCGCGAAGCCGTCCGCGACTCCCGGCGCCTGCGCTTCCGCTACACCGACACCCAAGGCGCCGGCTCCGAGCGCGTCGTCCGCGCCCTCGCCCTCTCCTTCTACGGGCCGGTCTGGATCCTCGCCTCCTGGTGCGAGCTGCGCCAGGATTTCCGGGCCTTCCGCCTGGACCGCATCCGGGACCTCGAAGTCCTCCCCGGAACCTTCCCCCAGGAGCCCGGCCGCACCCTTCAGGATTTTCTGGCAGTGGTGGGGGCGGAGGACACACACGGACTGACACGGACTTCCACGGACTGACAAGGATCCCGGGGGCGCCCCCGCTGTCCGTGTCAGTCCGTGCCCGTCCGTGTTCGTCCTTCGAAGCCTACGCCGTAACCGCCGCCGGCTCCTCCATGTACGGCATCGCCGGCACCCGCCCCAGCAGCCGCGAGTACACCGTCAGCGCCCCGCGATGGTGGGCCGTGTGGTCCACGATCGCGCTGACGATGTGGGCCCGGGGCACCTCGCCCAGGATCGGATTGGGCGGCAGTACCGCGTTCACCTCCTCGGCGGAGCGGGAGGCGATCGCCTCGATCGCGCGGGCGAAGGCCGCGTCCAGCCAGGCGCGGGCCGCGCCCAGAGAGCGCACCTGGGCCACTTCCTTTCCGAGCTTCTCCCAGTCCGTGTCGAAGCCCTCGGGCCGGAACGCCCCCTGGAAGAACCAGTCGACCGTCTGCGCCGCGTGGGCCACCTGCTGCGCCACCGTCCACATCCCCTCGACCGGCACGAACGCCGAATCGTCCTCCGTCAGGCAGCGGGTCGACGTATCGAAAAACTGCTTCGTGCTCTTGAGCTCCGCGACAAGGCTCTCGGGGTTGATGCTCATGTCCTGTCTCCTCGTTCCAGGTTGTTTGCGTGGGTTCCTGCGACGGAGAGAAGCTTCTCACGCCCCTCCTGACAACGTCCTGTCAGGAGAGTTACGCCGCAGCAACGCCTCTCCGAAACAACCTGTCACGTCCCGGTCTCCTGAATCGTCTTCCCTCTGACAAGCAAGAGGAGACACCCATGACACACCCGACATCCCACAAAGTCCTGATCCTGGGCGGCGGCTACGCCGGACTGATGGCGGCCTCCCGCGTTGCCCGCGGCAACTCCCTCGCCGAGGTGACCCTGATCGACGCCCGTCCCACCTTCACCCAGCGCATCCGCCTTCACGAAACGCTCGCCGGGCGGAAGCCCGCGACCCTCGACTATGCCCCGCTCCTCGGCCGGCGGGGCGTCCGCTTCGTCCAGGCCCGGGTCGAATCCCTGGAACCCCACCGCAACCGGGTCCTCGCCCGGAGCCTCGACGGCTTACCGGTCGAGCACCGCTACGACACCCTCATCCTCGCCCTGGGAAGCCACCCCCGCGCCTCCGCCCCGGGTGTCGCCGAGCACGCCGTCCGGCTGGACGACCCCGCGGCCGTCCGCAAGGCAGCCGCTCGGATCACCATGCTCGCCGGCACCGGCGGCCGGGTGCTCGTGGCCGGTGCCGGCCTGACCGGCATCGAGTCCGCCACCGAGCTCGCCGAGCGCCATCCCGGCCTCCGCGTCACCTTGGCGACCCGCGGCCGGGTGGGAGACGGCTACTCCGAAGCCGGCAGCGCCCACCTGCGCCGCCGCCTGATCGAGCTGGGCGTCGAGATCCTCGACGACACCAGCCTCGCGAGCCTCGAGCCGGGCCGGGCGTGGCTCGAAAACGGCGGCTCCCTGCCCTTCGACCTCTGCGTCTGGGCCGGCGGCTTCGAAGCTCCGGCGCTCGCTCGGGAAGCCGGGCTCGCCGTGGACTCCGCCGGCCGCGCCCTGGTCGACCCGGCGCTCCGCGCCCAGGGCCACCCGGAGATCTTCGTGGCCGGGGACGCCGCCGTGGCCACCCTGCCGGACGGCCGCGCCATCCGCATGGGCTGCGTGAGCGCCATGCCCCTGGGCGCCCACGCCGGAGAGACCGTCGTCCGCCTCCTCCGCGGCCAGGAGCCCGAGCCGTTCGCCTTCGGCTTCACCATCCGCTGCATCAGCCTCGGAAGGAAAGACGGCCTCGTCCAGTCCGTCGAGCCGGACGACACCCCGCTCCCCCGGGTCCGGACGCGCCGCACGGCCTCGATCGTCAAAGAGCTCATCTGCCGGATGACCTATGAAATCCCCCGCTGGGAGCTCTCCACCGGGGCCCGCCTCTACCGCTGGCCCGGCCCCGGCCGTCCTTTGGTAAAGTCGACGACCGGGCCCGCCGCCCCTGAGGCGCGCCAGAGCCACGGATGACCGAGCCGCGCGAAACCCCCGCCGATCCGCTGGCCGCGTTCGAGCGCGAACGCGGCCGGCTCTTCGGCATCGCCTACCGCATGCTCGGCTCCGTCGCCGAAGCCGAGGACGTGCTCCAGGACGCGTGGCTGCGCTGGCACGGCGTCGACCACGCCCAGGTGGAAAACCCCTCCGCCTACCTCGTCCGCCTCGTCACCCGGCTCGCGATCGACACCCTGGGCGCGGCCCGCAACCGCCTGACCGACTACGTCGGCCCCTGGCTCCCCGAGCCCCTCGTTAGGAAGAGCGCCGCCCCTTCGCCGGACGATCCCGCCGCCCTCCAGGAGCTCGCGGACGACCTCTCGACCGCCTTCCTCCTGCTCCTGGAGCGCCTCACCCCCGTCGAGCGCGCCGTCTTCCTCCTGCGCGAGTCCTTCGACTTCAACTACCGGGAGATCGCCGACATCGTCGGCAAGACCGAAGAGAACTGCCGCCAGATCGATCGCCGGGCGAGAAAGCGCCTGGACGAAGGCCGCCGCCCCGTCCCCGCCAGGCCCGAAGAGCACGACCGCCTCCTCGGAGGCTTCCTCCGCGCCATCAAGGATGGAGACCTGGACGGCATGGTCACCCTCCTCGCCCGGGACGCCACCCTCTACTCCGACGGCGGCGGCAAGACCCGGGCCGCCCAGAAGCCCATCCACGGAGCCGAAGGCATCACCCGCTTCCTCTTCGGCCTGCGCAAGAACGCGCCCCCCGACTGGGAGATCCGCCCCGCGATCCTGAACGGCCGCACCGGCCTCCTGAACCTGGTCGCTGGAAAGGTTTTGAGCGCCATGACCTTCCAGGTGGAGGACGGGCAGATCCAGGGGATTTATATTGTGGTGAATCCGGACAAGCTGGAGAGAATCGCCCTCCGCTGATTCAGCCCTTTTCGTCCTTGCCGTCCCCTTCCGTCCGTGCCCGTCCCGTGTCCGTCCTTGCAGCCCGCCATCGCCGACCGCGTATACTCGCTCCCTATGCGAATCACCCTCATCGGAACAGGAAGCATGGGACGCGGCATCGCCACCCGCCTCTTGGCGGGCGGCCACTCGGTCACCCTCGCCGGCCGGGACCGGGCGGGCGCGGAAAAGCTGGCCTCGGAGCTCAAAACCACCGGCGGCGGCAGCGTGGACGCCGCCACCACGCCGGCGGAGGCGATCCCCCGGAGCGAGGTGGTCATCCTGGCAACCCCGTACGCGGGAAACCTCGACCTCGCCCGCGAGCACGGCCCGGCGCTCGCCGGCAAGACCGTCATCGACATCTCGAACCCGTTGAACGACACCTACGACGGGCTCGTCACCGCGCCGGGCACCTCGGCGGCGGAGACCATCCAGGGCGCGCTGCCGGCCGGCGCGAAGCTGGTCAAGGCGTTCAATACCACCTTCGCGAAGACGCTGGCCGAGGGCCACGCCGCGGGCCAGCCGCTCGACGTGTTCCTCGCGGGGGACGACGAAGAGGCCAGGCGCCGGGTCGCGGAGCTCGTGCGGAGCGGAGGCATGAACCCGGTGGACGTCGGCCCGCTCGCGCAGGCGCGGCAACTGGAGGCGCTCGCGCTGCTCGGCATCACGATCCAGGGCCGCCTCGGCACCGGCTTCAAGACAGGATGGAAACTGCTCGTCCCTCGTTGAGCATTGCTCGACTTGAACGGACCGCGCTGAAGAGAGGGCGACCCGGACCGTCTCATCGGACGGCGGGCCGCCCGGGGCTCAGCACTCACCCAGAGCTTTGCACAGCGGCTCACCCTCGACGAGGATGAGCACGCGCTGGACGCCGGGGAGCTGCCCCAGCGTGGCCACCACCTGATGGGCATCGAGATTGGAGACGAAGGCGCGAGCCCGATCCCGGATGGCCTGATCGAAATTGATCACGGCCAGCCCGTTGTTGCGGACCTCCACCTCGAATTCCACACCTCGCGAAGCGTTCCCGAAGTTGGAGACGTAGCCCGCCCGGCTCTCGTCGGCCGTCGGGCCCGCCAGCAACGCCTCGATCGCCGCCCGCTCCGGTCTCCCTCCCGCCGGCACCGGCACGACACGGGCCGGCACGGCGGGCACGACCGGCCCGCTCTGGGGATTGCAGCCGAAGAAGACCTGGACGGAAGAGGGCGGGCTCGCGCTCCCGGGCGCCTTCAAGCCGCAACGGGACGGCTCTTCGGCACCGTAGGCCCGCACCGCCAGAGCATGCTCTTCCAGCGAGGCCAAAGAGGAGACGGGCGCCCTCACCCCTGCGGCATTTGCGGTCCCGGTGGTTTGAGGAACCGGAACCGGGGGCGGAGCGCCGGCCCTGCGGTCGGCCGGAGCCTGGGGTGCCGAACCCGCCGAGCCCTCGGAAGAGCTTGCCGGTGGGGACGGCGCACTGCAGGCCGTGAGCAGGACCAGAGCGGCGCACGCCGAAACCCCGGGGCCGCTCCGTCTCCAGAAACCATTGCGAAGGTTGTCCATATTTTCTACCTCTCGTCCAAGGGCTGCTGCTCGAGGGTCTTCAAGAAAGCCTCGAGGAACTTGCGATGCTTCCTGACGAAGGCCCTCTCGTAGTCAACCCGGACAGCAGCAACAACCGTGCCCAGATTCGATTGCTGAGCGCACACCGTGCTGCTTTCAGCCGCCCTCCGGTGATCGGCTCCCAGCTTCTTCAAATCCTCGGGCTTGCCGGGAGATCCCGCGAGCTGCGCGTCCATCTGCCGCCGAAGATCCCGCGGCGAAGACAGGGAATAACCTTGCTTTTGCATACAGGTCGACCACTGGGCTTCCGCGGCCTTCACCCGCTGATCCGAGAGGGCCGCCTGCCGCATCGCATGGAATTCCTCCGTCAACGCGCTCCGCGCCGCGAAGACACCGGGGATGAGCCGCAGCGCCTCGGCGGCACAGCCGCCGGCCGAAGCATCGGCCGGGTCCCGGAGCTTCTCCGCCTCCGGAGCGTTGGGATCATCCACCCCGAAGAGCGCCCGGTTGTACCGCAACCGCCCTTCTTCCGAAAGGAGCGTTGCATAGCGGTCGTTGGGATTGTCCCGCAAAGCCGCCATGGCTTCCCGAGTCGATGGGAAGCTCTCCAGAGTGATCGACTTCATGGGCCAGTAGGTGAAACCCTCCCTCTCCATGCAGCGGGCGACCCGCTCTTCGCGGGCGGTTTCCTCTCTGTCGAACTGGGCTTCGTCCGCCTCCGCGTTATGACCGAAACCCGGATACTTCGCCAGCGGCGAGGCCGGCGCGGGGCTGACTCGTTGAGCGAGCCCGGGCGCGGCGAGGAGGGTCAGGGCGAGACACAGAAGGATGAGGAGCCGGGTGCAGTGAATCCTTTTCATGATGATCCTCCTTGCGATTCCTGGATGCACTAGGGGTAGTTCAAGTGATTGTCGACGCCCCAGCCGATGCGCCACGCCCACACGGGGCTGTTGTAGACCCAATTGTAGCCGTTGGTCCAGGTATGGAACTCCGTTTCGAGGTACGCTGCCACCGCGTTCGTATACCGCAGCTCCCCGAGAGTGATCTGTGTACACGGATGGCCCGGGTTGTAGCAGGTCGAGTCGCTCGTTCCGGGGCTCGAGGCTCCCACGGTGCTCCGCAACTGGGAAGCGAGGGCCTGACCGTTGGTCGAGGTGCTCCAATAGATCACCACCGTCCCGAAGCGGCTCGCATCCGTGCGCGAGCACTGGCCTGCGACATCGGCATTGCTGTGAATCGGGATGTGGAGATCGGCCCCCCACGCGTTGGAATTGTCGATCGCTGTCTGGATCGTGCCCCGTCCGATCCTCACTCTGTAGCCGCGGGCCAGGAGATTGCGCCCGGTTGAATTCGGATCATAGACGTCGTTGTAATAGCTTCCATTCGCCGCATCCCAAGCCACCCAATACGCCAGATCGTTCTCACCCAGGCTGCCGCACTCGCCACGCCCACCGGAATCCGTATGGCGGGCTGGAGACAAATAGATTCTGTAGCCGTTCCAGGTGCCGTAAGGTTCATAGATGAGATCCGTCTGCTGTGCCTCGGCAAGTCCTGCCGAAAGAAGGACCAGACCTGCTGCGGCGACGATTCGGAACCGACGCATCGCGGCCTCCTTTCAGAGCGTGGCTGGTTTCCACGGCTCCTTGTAGAGCGGGTGCTCCATGCGCCCGCGAATCTACTAAACTGCAATATCGATGCCGCTGAATTTCTTCAATGCGAGGCGCAAGAACCCCCGGGGTTGTAGAATCCCTGAGCCATGAGCGACCTCACCCCCGATCCGGTCGATCCGGGAACCCGCATCGGCCACGTCCACCTGAAGGTCGCCAATCTCGAGCGGGCGCTCGCCTTCTATTGTGGCGTGCTCGGCTTCGAGCTGATGCAGCGCTTCGGCGACGGCGCGGCGTTCCTCTCGGCGGGCGGCTACCACCACCACATCGGCCTGAACACGTGGGAGAGCCTGGGGGGATCGCCGCCGCCCCCGGGGACCACCGGGCTCTATCACCTGGCCATCCTCTACCCCACGCGCGCCGCCCTGGCCGACGGCCTGCGCCGCCTGATCACCGCGAAGATCCCGCTCGACGGCGCGGCCGATCACGGGGTGAGCGAGGCGCTCTACCTGCGCGATCCGGACGACAACGGCGTGGAGCTGTACTGGGACCGCCCGCGCGAGGCGTGGCCGCGCACGCCCGAAGGCGAGCTCGCCATGTACACGCGGCGGCTCGATCTCGAAAATCTGCTCGCCGAAAAGGCATGAGCCCGTCCGTGGAGCCCCGGGCACAGCTCCGGAGCGTCCGGACCCGGGTGGACGGGCTGTCGATCCACACCCTGGCCTCGGCGGACCCCGCGCCCGGCGCGCTGCCCGTGGTGCTCGTCCACGGGTACGGGGTTTCGGGCCGCTACATGGTCCCCATCGCCCGGCGGATCGCGGCGGAGCTTCCGGTCTGGGTGCCGGACCTCCCCGGGCACGGGCGGAGCGAAAAGCCGGAGCAGACGCTCGACGTTCCCGGGCTCGCCCGGGCGCTCCGGGGCTTCCTCGATGCCGTGGGCGTGCCGCGGGCGGCCTTCCTCGCCAATTCGATGGGCTGCCAGACCGTGGCGGAGCTCGCCGTGCGCCACCCGGAGACGGTCGACCGGCTGATCTTCGTGGGGCCCACGGCGGACCCCGAGACCCGCACGCTGCACCAGCACCTGCCGCGCTTCCTGCGGGCCGTCTTCGAGGAGCGGCCGTCGCTCATCCCCCTCGCGATGGCGGACTACCTTCGGTTCGGCCCCCGCCGGATCGTGGAGGAGCTCCGCGCCATGTTCGCGGACCGGATCGAGGAGAAGCTGCCAGAGATCTCCGCCCCGGCGATGGTCGTCCACGGCGAGCGGGACTTCATCGTCCCCCGGCGCTGGGCCGCGGAGGTGGCCCGGCTGCTGCGGACGGACCGGCTCTTCGCGATCCCCGGCGCCGGCCACGCCCTCAACTACAGCGCTCCCGACAAGCTGATGCGCCTCATCCGTCCGTTCCTCTCCGAGCCCTGCTCCGGCCCGCGAGGGGCGGGGGCGCCCTCTCCCGGGGGAAGGGGGGGCGATGGGAGAGGGTCGGGGTGAGGTCCCGTCTTGGCTTCCGGGTTCCCTCTATCCGATACTTAGGGAATGCCGATTGAAAAGCCCGCCCCGAAGATTCTGCGGACGGGAAAACGCGTCTACCTCCGTCATCCCATTCCAGAGGACCGCAAAGAGTTCCTGGCCATGGTGCGCGCCAGCCGGCGCTATCACCGGCCCTGGGTCTATCCGCCGGACGATCAGGAGGCGTTTTCCATCTACGCGGCGCGCGCCGTGTCCGAGCGCTCCTTCTACTGCCTCATCCGGCTCCGGGAGACGGACGAGCTCGTGGGCGTGGCCAACCTGAGCGAAATCGTCCGCGGGCTCTTCCGGAGCGCGTACCTGGGGTACTACGGCAACGTCCTCCAGGAAGGCCGGGGACTCATGAAAGAGGGCGTCGGGCTCCTGATCCGCCACGCCTTCCAGACCCTGGATCTTCACCGGATCGAGGCCAACATCCAGCCCGGCAACACCAGCTCCCTGCGCCTTGTCCGCGCGCTGGGCTTTCGCAAGGAAGGATTTTCACCGCGGTATCTGAAGCTCGGCGGAAAATGGCGGGATCACGAGCGGTGGGCGCTTCTCGTGGAAGACTGGAAGGGGCGGCGGTGAAAATTCGGACCCGCGTCGGCCTGCGACCTCACCCCAACCCCTCTCCTAAAGGAGAGGGTCTCAGGTTTGTCGAGTTTGCTTTTCTCTCCCTCTCC
>DATHUD010000027.1:0-8864 GCA_035462575.1 Thermoanaerobaculia bacterium
TAGGGCCGCCCCTACAGATCAGAGCTACCTGGCGGGGGGACCTACCCCCCGGTCGCCGCCGGAGCCGTGCCCGGGAGGGCGCTGGCACCCTTCATGTCGTCGAACACGATGCCCAGGTTGTCGGCGCCGTTGTCGCGGACCATGTCCATGAAATCCGCCACCTTGTCGAAGGTCAGCTCGCCGTCGGCGGCGAAGAAGACCACCTTGCTCGAGCGGCCGGTCATGACCTCGCGAAACCGTCCCGGAAACTGGGCGAGCGGCACCTGCGTCTTGTTGATCCAGGGCTGGCCCTGGGCGTCGAGCCGGACGATCACCTGATCGTCCATCGGCGGCGGAGCCGCCGTCTCGACCTTGGGAGGCACCTGGACCTCGTAGCCCATCTGGAGGAGGGGCGTGACCACCATGAAGATGATCAGCAGCACCAGCACCACGTCGACGAGCGGCGTGATGTTGATGTCGCTCCGGACGCCACCTTCGCCCCCTGACATGTTCATTGCCATGTTCGTACTCCTTGAAGACGGCTAGGCGCCGCCCGTCTTTTCCTTCTCCATGACCACGCCCACCCGGTTGAAACCGGCTTCATTGAGGAACCGCATGACCTCGCGGACCTCCTTGTACTTGAGCCGCCGGTCGCCCTTGACCACGACCGTCTTGTCGGGCGTCTCGGTCTGGATCTGCTCCAGGGTGGCTTTCAGGCGTTCGTCGGGCACCCAGTTCTGGCCTACCCAGACCTCGCCGTTCTGCTTGATGGACACCGTGAGCTGCTTCTGCCCCTCGGGCATCTTCTCGGGGTTGTTCGTCTCCGGCAGGGAGACGTCCACACCCTTCTGCAGCATCGGGGTGACCACCATGAAGATGATCAGGAGCACCAGACAGACGTCGACCAGAGGCGTGACGTTGATGTCGCTCCGCACCTCTTTGATGAGCGACGGTTTGTTCTTCTTATGCAGCATGCTTCGCCCTCTGGCGCTTCACGAAGAAGTCGACCAGCTCCGACGAGGAGTTGGACATCTCGATCTGGAAGCGCTCGAGCTTGTTGGTGAAGTAGTTGAACATCCAGGCGGCCGGAATGGCGACGCCCAGACCGAAGGCCGTGGCCACGAGCGCCTCGGCGATACCGGCGGACACCGCGCCGATACCACCCGAGCCGGTGAGCGCCATGCCGTGGAACGCGTTGATGATGCCGATCACGGTGCCGAACAGACCGATGAAGGGCGTGATCGTCGCGATCGTCGCGAGCGAGCCGATGCCCCGCTTCATGTCCGAGGTGGTGAGGAGCGTGGCGCGGTCGACGGCGCGGGTCGAGGCCTCGACGATCTCGAGCTCGGAAAGCGGGCTCGTCTGACTTTCATACTGGTACGACTGCAGGCCGGCGGACACGACCCGGGCCAGGTGGCTCTGGGGGAACTTCGACGCGATGTCGATCGCGGCCTGCGGGCGGTCGTTCTTCAGGTGCTCGGTGGCCTGGCGGGCGAACGCCAGCGACTGCTTGCGCGCCTTGCTGAACACGATGCTCCTCTCCACCGACACGTAGAGGGACCAGATCGACATCAAGAACAGGATGATGATGACGCCCTTGTTGAGAATGGTCATCTGTTCCCACAAGACAAGAGGATTTAGATCCATGCGCTTCTCCTTGGTTGCGGCGCTGTCAGCCGGTCGTTATGAGCCTGTAGGTCCTGTCTACTGGACCTGGAAATTGACGGTCAACGAGTAGTACACCTTGACGGGCCTCCCCTGCAGGGTGGCCGGCTTGAACTTCCACCTCTGGACGGCGTCGATCGCCGCCTTGTCGAGCCCCATCGGGAGGCCCTTGAGAATCCGGGCGTTGGTCACATTGCCCTTCTCGTCGATGATCGCCTCGACGATCACCACGCCCTGGACTCTGGCCTTTCGGGCCATCTCCGTATAGACCGGCTGCGGACCGGAAAGCCTCTCGGGGCGGGTCACCGCGCCGCCGACGCGCAGGGGAGCCTCGTCCACGACGCCGCCCGGCACGCCGCCGGGCACACCGCCGAGCACGCCGCCCGGCACGCCGCCGACCACGCCGCCGACCACACCGCCGACCACACCGCCGACCACGCCGCCCTCGACGCCGCCTTCGACACCGCCTTCGATCGTGGCCCCTTCATCGACCGGGCCCGGCTCGGGCACGTTCTCCGGCACCTCGACCGGCTGCACCGGCTCCGTCGGAGTGACCACCGGCGTCTCCCGCGGCGTCACCGGCGTCGGCGTCGGCCGGGCGGCCGGCGGCGGAGGCGGAGGCGGCGGGGGCGGCGGCGGGGGCACCGCGTTGATGAACACGACGTTGATCGGCGGCTCCGCCACCTCGGGAACGTTCCAGTACTGCGCGAAGAGGAGCGCACCGGCTCCCACGACGTGCATCCCCAGGGCGATCGGCATGATCCACCAGCGGACGCCGCGCTTGTGCTTCTTGTCTTCCAGATCGATCAGAGAGTTCTCGAACATGATCGTTCCCCTATCCCTGGGTTTCTTCAGCAGCCTGCTTCGCCTGCTGGTCCATCTGCTTCTTGCGGACCTCGATGGCCTTCTTCTGCCACTCGTCGGCCTTGGCGGTGTACTCCACGCGCTGGTTGGCGTCGAGCGCGAGCTTCGCCTTTTCGCGGTAGAGCAGGTTGTAGTAGGCCATGGCCTCGAAGTAGTCCTCCCGGGCCTTGACCGCGGCGTCGATCGCCTGGAGACCGGTGTCGACGATCTTCTCGCGGGTCACCGCGTCGAAGGTCGGATCGTTGTATGCCTTGTCCCAGGCCGCGACGCCCACGGAGTAGAGCATCTCGGCGCGCTTCTCGCCCTGCGTCTGCTGCGCGAGCGCCCACGCCTGGTCGATCCGGCCCATCTGGGTCAGGACCTTGATCTTGTAGGTCTGGAGCTCGGCCGCCCGGTCGGTGTTGCCCTCGCTCTGCGAGACCTGGATCTGCTGGTCGATGTACTCCAGGGCGTCGTTGAACCGCTTGGTGTTGACGTACATGGTCATCAGGTATTCCTGGACCTTGCCGTCGTCGGGGTAGTCGGCCAGGTACTTCTCGAAGGCCTCGATGGCCTGGTTGCCGTACTTGACGTTCTGGGGATTCTCGTCGCCCGGGCGGTACAGGGCGAGCGCGGTCAGACCCAGCGAGCGCCAGGCGAAGGTGGCGTCCGGATCCAGCTCCAGGCCCTGGTTGTACTGGTCGAGGGCCTTGGTATAGGACTCCTGCTGGTAGTAGGTGTTCCCCTTCTTCAGCTCGGCCCGGGCCTGGATCTTGTTGCACCCGGCGAGGGTGGGGAGAACCAACATCGCGAACAGAACAGGCAGTGCAATCGATCTCTGCATAGTCACCTCTCCCCCGTTTAGACGGGGTGACCGCGGATTTGGTTCCCGGGGCCTGGTTGCACGCTTTGAGGAGGGGCGGGGGTTCGTGGAATCCCTTCTCACCGCCCCCTGCCTTGAGCCTCATGCAACGATCATGCTCACTCCGGCTATTCCTGCCGGGCCGGCCCCTCGACTTATCAGACTTCGGATGCGGGCGCCGCGAGCTCCCGCCCGCCTTCGCCACGCGAAACGACTACCGCCGCCGCGAGATCGCCGCTCACGTTCAACACCGTGCGGCACATGTCGAGGAAACGGTCGACCCCCAGGATGAGACCGATCCCCTCGCCCGGGATGCCCACCAGGCCGAGGATCATGGCGATCACGGGGATCGAGCCCGAGGGAACGCCGGCCGTGCCGATCCCCCCCAGGATGCAGATCATCACCACCACGATCTGCTGCGTCATGGTGAGTTGGACACCGTAGAACTGGGCAAGGAACAGCACGGTCACGCCCTCGAACAGAGCGGTCCCGTTCTGGTTCATCGTCGCGCCGATCGTCAGCACGAACCGGCTGACGGACGGCGGCAGGTGGAGATCCTCCTCCGCGACCCGCAGGGCCGTCGGCAGGGTCGCGTTGCTCGAGGAGGTCGAGAAGGCGGTGATCATCGCCTCCTGAATGCCGCGGAAGAAGGTCCAGGGGCTCATCCCCCCGAAGAGCTTGACCGCGAGCGAGTAGACGACGACCTGGTGGATCACCAGGGCCAGGAGCACCACGAAGACATAGCGGGCGAGCTGCCCCAGGATCCCGTAGCCCAACTGGGCCGTCAGGTTGAAGAGCAGCGCCGCCACCCCGATCGGGGCGAAGGCGATCACCAGGTCGATCAGCTTCATGCTGACGTCGAGCAGCCCCTCGACCGCGCCGAGGAAGCGCTCCGCGGCCGGGGTCCGGGTGAGGGCCACCCCGATGCCGATCAGGAGCGAGAAGAACATGATGGCGAGGAAATCGCCGTCCGCCGCGGCCTGGACCGGGTTTCGCGGCACGATGTTGACGATCAGGTCGATCGGGGAGAGCGAATCCGGCGCCTGGGCCGTGCCCGACACCCGCTGCGAGGCGTTCTCCGCGAGCCGCGCCTTGATCTCCGGCGACATCCCCTCCCCCGGCCGGATCAGGTTGACCAGCGTGATGCCGATGAGCACCGCGATCGCGGAGACGATCGCCGTGTACGCCAGAGTCTTCAACCCGATCCGCCCGAGCGACCGCGGATCCCCCATGCCGGCGACACCCAGGACCAGCGCCGAGAAGATCAGCGGGATCACCAGCATGAACAGCAGGCGCAGGAAGATCTGGCCGATCGGCGTCGTGACGTACTGGATGAACGTCGCGAGCCCCGGATCATCCCCCAGGAAGAAATGGGCCAGCACACCCGCGACGACACCAATGGTGCCGCCGATCAGGATGCGCGTGTGGAGCGGGATTCGTCTTTTGTCGGCCATAAGGCGCGGGAATCCTAGAGGAAAACGTCCCGGATGCCAAACCGGGGGGGGTTCGGCCCGGCCCCTCACCTCCCCGGCCCTCCTCTCCCATCGCCCCCCCACCACCCGGGAGAGGAGGGAGACGGCAGGAGAAAGAAGGGTGGGGGCGCCCTCTCCCGGGGGAGGGGGGGCGATGGGAGAGGGTCGGGGTGAGGTTCTCCGTTGCACCCTTCCCCCCGCCCATGTCACACTCCCGCGGCCACAGACCCTAGACATCCAGGCGCGAGCCGGTGGCGACAGCTCGCGGGGAGGGACCCTTTGCTCCAAGGCATCTTCCGCACCAAGTCGCTCAATGCGATCCTCGCTTCGGCCGAGGCTCCGGAATCGCAGCTCCGGCGCTCTCTCGGCGCGGTCCAGCTCACCCTGCTCGGCATCGGCGCCATCATCGGGGCCGGCATCTTCTCCACCGTCGGCACGGCCGCCGCGGGCGGGGCCGATCACGTGGGCGCGGGGCCGGCGCTCGTCGTCTCCTTCATCCTGACCGCCGTCACCTGCGGCTTCGCGGCCCTCTGCTACGCCGAGTTCGCCTCCATGGTGCCGGTCTCCGGCTCGGCCTACACCTACTCCTACGCCACCCTGGGCGAGCTCGTCGGCTGGATCATCGGCTGGGACCTGATCATCGAGTACGCGGTCGGCAACGTGGCCGTCGCCATCTCCTGGTCCGGCTACTTCCAGGAGCTGCTCAGGAGCGTCGGGGTTCAATGGCCGCTCTGGCTGGGCACCGACTACCGGAGCGCCGTCCAGGCCGCCGGCCAGGTGGCCGAGGCCCGGGCCGGGGGAACCGACCTCGAATCCATCGGGATCGTCGTCACCCGCGCCGCCCAGGCGCTCGAAGAGGCCCCGCGGCTCTTCGGGTTCCCCCTCGTCTTCAACCTCCCGGCCTTCCTCATCGTCATGCTGATCACCGTCGTCCTCGTGATCGGCATCCGGGAGAGCGCCTGGTTCAACTCGGCCATGGTCGTCCTGAAGCTCGCCATCATCGCCTTCTTCATCGGGCTGGGCTTCTTCTACATCGACACCGGCAACTGGACCCCCTTCGCCCCCAACGGCTTCCCGGGGATCGCCACGGCCGCGGCCCTCGTCTTCTTCGCCTACATCGGCTTCGACGCGGTCTCGACCGCCGCCGAGGAGACCAAGAACCCGAAGCGCGACATGCCGATCGCCATCATCGCGAGC
Organism: Thermoanaerobaculia bacterium; assembly: GCA_035462575.1. Taxonomy (GTDB): domain Bacteria; phylum Acidobacteriota; class Thermoanaerobaculia; order Multivoradales; family UBA5704; genus DATARR01. Next base: position 6,019 of record DATHUD010000027.1, read on the forward strand.
CTCATCGTCTGCACCGTGATCTACATCGCCGTGGCGCTGGTGTTGACCGGCATGGTCCCCTGGACCCAGCTCGGCACGGCCGAGCCGCTCGCCACCGCCTTCTCGAACCTCGGGATGCGCTGGCCCACCCTCATCATCTCTCTGGGCGCCGTGTTCGCCACCACCTCCGTGCTCATCGTCTTCCAGTACGGCCAGCCCCGGATCTTCTTCTCCATGGGCCGCGACGGCCTGCTCCCCCCGTGGTCGGCCCGGGTCCACCCGAAGTTCCGGACCCCGCACATCACCACCTGGATCACGGGCATCGCCGTCGCCCTCTTCGCCGGGGTCGCCAACATCAACGAGGTCGTCGAGCTGACGAACATCGGCACGCTCTTCGCCTTCCTCCTCGTCTGCATCGGCATCACGATCCTGCGCTACAAGGACCCGGGCCGGCCGCGCGGCTTCCGCGTGCCCCTGGGGGCCTGGGTCATCCCCATGCTGGGCGCCGCCTCCTGCATCTTCCTCATGGTCTACCTGCCCCCGTCCTCCTGGTGGCGGTTCATCGGCTGGCTGGTGCTCGGCATGGCGATCTACTTTTCCTACGGCTACAGCCACAGCGTGGTGGGCCGCGAGAGCGGAAGGCCCGCGAAGTCCCCCGGCCAGAACCTCGCCGCCGTCGGCTTCTTCCTCGCCGGCATCGGCCTCTTCGTCATCCCCCACGACGCGGGCCTGGGCGAGCTGATCCGGGAAGCCACGACGGAGGGGATGAAGGACCACCTGCGCGCCCTGATCGGTCTCACCATGATCGTCACCGGTGTCGTCGCGGGGGTCGTGGGAATGATGATGGGACGGGGGCGGGCGGAGCGGTAGGGCCCTCACCTCCCCGGCCCTCCTCTCCCAGCCTCCCGACCAGCCCCCGGGAGAGGAGGGAGACTGCTAAAGACGTGATGGGTGGGGGCGCCCTCTCCCGGGGGCGGACGGGAGGCTGGGAGAGGGTTGGGGTGAGGGTCTTCGGGAGGGGGCACGGCAGCACAACGCCGATCCAGGAGAATTGACCAGGAGAATAACCACCCATGAGCCTCGCCCTCCTAGCCCTCTCCTTCCTCGTCCTCCTCGTGGCCGCCTACCGCCTCTACGGCGGCTGGGTGGCCCGGCAGTTCGTCATCGACGACAGCCGGGCGACGCCGGCCCACGAGTTCGAGGACGGCGTCGACTTCGTCCCCACCCGGCCGTTCTACCTCTTCGCCCAGCACTTCTCGGCGATCGCCGCGGCCGGGCCCATCGCCGGGCCCATCCTCGCCTGCATGAGCTTCGGGTGGCTGCCGTGCCTCCTCTGGATCTCGCTCGGCGTCGTCTTCATCGGCGCCGTCCACGACTTCTCTTCCCTCGCCGCCTCCGTGCGCCACGGCGCCACCTCGGTCGCCGAGATCGCGGGCGAGCACCTCGGCCGCCGGGCCGGCCTCGCCATGATGGCCTTCATCTGGATCGCCCTCGTCTACGTCATCGTGGCCTTCACCGACATCACGGCCAGGAGCTTCGTCGTGGGCACCGAAGAGCTGCAGGCCGGAGGCGTCGCCTTCCACCCCGGCGGCGCCGTGGCCGCGGCCTCGATCCTCTACCTCGGCCTCTCGGTCCTCCTCGGGATCGTCCAGAGGCTCTGGAAGCCCCCCCGGTGGCTGGTGACCGTGATCTTCGTGCCCGCGGCCTTCGCCTGCGCCTCGATCGGCACCCGCATCTCCGACGTCTTCGTCTTCGACGCCCAGACCTGGGGCATCCTCATCCTCGCCTACTGCGCCGTGGCCTCCGTCGTCCCCGTCTGGTCGCTCCTCCAGCCGCGCGGCTATCTCGGCGGCTTCATCCTCTACGCGGCGCTCGGGCTCGGCATCGTCGGCATCTTCTTCGGCGGCTACGAGGTGCAGCAGCCGGCCTTCAAATCGTGGGACATCGGGGGGATGACGGGCACGCTCTTCCCCTTCCTCTTCGTGACCATCGCCTGCGGCGCCTGCTCCGGCTTCCACGGCCTCGTCTGCTCCGGCACCACCTCGAAGCAGGTGGACCGCGAGTCGCACATGAAGCCCGTGGGCTACGGGGCCATGCTCGCCGAGGGCTTCGTCGCCCTGATCGCGCTCGTCACGGTGATGATCGTAGCGCCCGACGCCACGAAGGGCCTGGCGCCGGGGACGATCTACGGCAACGGCATCGGCGAGTTCCTGACCCTCCTGATCGGCAAGGAGAACCTCCCCTTCGCCATCACCTTCGGGGCCATGGCCTTCTCCACCTTCGTCTTCGACACGATCGACGTCTCGACCCGCCTCGGCCGCTACCTGATCCAGGAGCTCCTGGGCTGGCGCGGCAAGGCCGGAGCCTGGGCCGGAACCCTCGTGACCGTCGTCGCCCCCGGCTTCCTCCTCTTCTTCTCCGGCGAAGGCATGTGGCAGAAGTTCTGGACCCTCTTCGGAGCCTCGAACCAGCTCCTGGCGGCCCTCACCCTCCTCTCCGTCACCGTCTGGCTCCACCAGGCAAGAAAACGGATCGCCTTCACCCTCCTCCCCATGATCTTCGTCTTGACGATCACCCTCTGGGCCCTGGGCAAGCTCACGATCGCGAACCTCGCGGCCACCAAGGGCTTCGACGTCGAGCTGCTCAACGGAGTCGCGGCGCTGCTGCTGATCCTCCTCGCGCTCTACCTCGCGGTCTCGGCGATCCTGAAGCTCAAGGGGGAGCGCGGGGCGGGGATGCGGGTGGCGGAGGCGTAGGGGGGAAGCAAAGAGCCCGCGGCTCCGCCGCGGGCCCTCACCCCCAACCCTCTCCCAGCCTCCCGTCCCCCGACCGGGAGAGGGAGCCCTGGTTTGTTTTGTTCGGACTCT
>DATHUD010000028.1:0-1718 GCA_035462575.1 Thermoanaerobaculia bacterium
GCGGCGGCGCGCTCGCCGTCCCCGCCGGGGCGGCGGGCGCGGCGGGGATGGGCGCCCGGCCCGAGAGCTCGCGGAAGAGCGCGGGAGGGAGGGCCTGCATCTGGTCGATCTCCGCGGGCTTGGCCTCGCGCTTTCCCTTTCCCGCGAAGATCAGCCCCGACTGCGTCCCCCCGGACCGGTCTTCCTGTCCTCCACCGCTCTGGAACGGGGCCAGCTCGTCGAACCACTCGTAGAGGCGGGCGAGGGTGGCGGGAGCGAGCCGGCCGCGGGCCTCGCGCTCCCAGGAGCAGGATGCCGCCCTCACCTCGCCGGTCAGGTACACGGTCACGTCGTCGCAGATCCCCGTGCCGCCGCTCCGGTGCCAGGAGAGGACGAGCCCGTAGGAATCGCCGCCCCGCCCTCCCGCCGCCTCGGAGGCCACGGCCCGGGCCCACTCGGCGATCATCCGCCGCTCGACCGGCCCCGGCCGCGCTTTTCCCTGGCCGCGGAAGACCATCTCCCCGTCCGGCACAGGCATGCGGAAGGGGGCGTAGGCACGGGTGAAGGACCGCAGGTCTTCGGCCCGCTCCCGGCTGGAAAAAACGGTGCGGATGAACGGCCCCCCCATCGGCCCGGAGAGCACGCCGCCCTTCCCGACGAGCACCAGCTCCCCGGGGTCCTTCCAGCGCCGCAGCTCGAGGAGAGCGCCCTTTCCCGGCCCCTGCGCCGGGGACGTTTCCGGGGAGGCGCCAGGAGCGGAGGCCGAGGCGGACCCGGAGAGGTGCTTCGGGAGGTCTGCCTTGTCGCAGGCCGCAAGACCGAGGGCGAGCAGGATGAGGATGGAGCCGCGGTGTTTCATGTCCTGTCAGAAAAGGGTTCCTCCGGAGGAGCCGGAGGCAGCGCGTACCATACCGCAGGAGAGGGAAAAAAGGAGTCCGGAGCGCACGGTCGCGCGCCCCGGCGTGCCTACGCAAGAGGCTCTCGACTCGTCAGGGTTTGCAGCAGGCGTTGCTCGCGACCGTACCCTTGGTGTAGTTGCAGACGCACTTTCCATTGGCGCAGGAGGCGTACCAGCCGGCGTCCTGCGCCTGCTGCGGCGTGGTTCCGCCCTGGAGGGCGCCGCAGAAGCACTTGCCGTCCACCCAGAGGGCACTCTGGTAAGGCACGTTCGTGCCGAAGCTCGGGGTGATGCCGTTCTGCTGGCAGGTTGCCGTCCCCCACGGGCCGCAGCAGGCGTTGCTCGCGTCCGTGCCCTGGGCAAAGTTGCAGACGCACTGACCGTTGGAGCACGAGGCGAACCAGCCGGCCTTCTGGGCCTGCTCCGGCGAGACTCCGTCCTTGGCGCCGCAATAGCATTTGCCGTTCACCCAGAGCGCGCTCTGGTAGGGCACGCCCGAGCCGAAGGTCGGGTTGACGCCATTGCTCTGGCAGGTGGCCGTGCCCTGGGCGAAAGCGGTCGAGGCGCTGAGGAGCAAAACGAAGACAAACAGAGGAAGCGATCTCCTACACATGGAACCCTCCTTGTTTTCTGAGAACCGGTTTGTCCGACGTCGGCTGTCAGCCGGTCAAAGCATGGGACGTGCCAGGCCCGCTCTCCCCCCCTTCTCCTCGGGAGCCACGCCCGAAAGAGCGGATCTCGCACTGTCGGGAGTGTCGGAGAGGATTGACCGACACAACGCGACATGCGAGAATTTTGAACGATGGTTCAAATTCCGATCTCCATCCGCCGCTCCGAGCCC
>DATHUD010000029.1:0-5704 GCA_035462575.1 Thermoanaerobaculia bacterium
GGCCCGGCGGATCTCCCGCTGCATCGCCGCCGTGTAGGGGATGCGCTTCGCCGCCGAAGACGATCCGCTCGTCGTCTCCAGAGCCCGCACCGGCGCCCGCGTGAGCACCCTCGTCTCCCCGGAGGCGATGCGGTCCACCCAGGGTGCCACGTCCTCCCAGGCCGAGAGGCGGACCCGCTCCTGGAATTCCTCCACCGTGCGGATCGCGGAGAACCCGTGAGCCCGGCCGAACGCGGTTTCGGCGTTCTCGCGGAGATATTGGACGAGGATCGCCCGCTGGACCTTCTCGGGGTGGGACAGAGCGCTCCGGAACCGGGCGTAGCCGGGGGCGTTGACGGCGAGCCAGGGAAGAGAGGTCAGGAGCCCCACATCCGCCGCCCCGCCGGCGTCAGGTTCCCCTCGGCGATCTCCGTCAGACACACCAACTCGTCCCCCCTCACCCAGCCGGGATTCTTTTCGAGAAAGAAGGCCACGTGGGGATCGCCCAGCCGCCCCTCGGGGATCTCCTCCAGACCCTCGCGGAGGACCTGGGGCTCGGAGAAGCGGACGATTCCGGTCTCCGGCGAGAAGCGCGCGCCGAACCTCTCCCGAGCCAGGAAATCCAGCAGCTCCCGGGCCTCGGCCGGCATCGGGGCGTCGTGGCGGGGCCAGAACTCGCGCCAGAAGACGGGGAGGAAGCGGTAGGTGCGGAACCCGGAGGTGAGGAGGAGCCACCAGAGGCGCCCCTGGGGATATCGCTCCCGGAGCGCACGCACGGAGGCGATCCAGGATTTCGGCAGGGCCGCCGTCCCCCAGGCGCCCCGCTCGACGATCGTGTCCCCGGAGTAGACGACCGTGACCGGCTCGCCTCCCGGCGGCGTGGTCTCGTAGATCAACAGGGTCGAAAAGCCCCGCAGCCGGCCGTCTTCCTCCAGGAGCAGCGCCCAGTTCTTCTCCGCGAGGTCGCTTTCGAAGCGCTCGCGCGTCACCCCGGAAAAGTGCGCGCCAAGGAGCCCGAGCATGGCCTCGCGCTCTGTCTCTCCCAGATCCTCGCGGCGGACGAGGCGGCTCCTCACAGCAGCGCCGCCTCCAGGTGGGGCATGCGCCCGTCCAGGGCCTCGACCGCCTCCTTGCCGTCCTCCCAATGCACGGCGTAGAGGACGCTCCGGTACTCCCGCGCCCGGAATCGCTTCCGGAGCCACGCCACCCAAGGATGGCGCGCCGCGAGGCCGATCACCACGTAGGCGTCCCCCCGGGCCGAGGCGTCCCGATGGGCGGCCTCCACGAGCGCCTGGAAGATTCCGGGTTCGTCGCCGTCCACCGCCACGTGGGCGAGCCAGGAGTGGGGGAGGATCTGCCCGGGGTCCGGGAGGCGCGGGGTCCCCAGCAGGGGAGAGAGGCGGTTGATCCACGGCCGGAAGCGCGCGAGCCGCCGGCCGTAACCCCGCACCACGACCTGCTTGAAGCCGCCCTGGTCCCAGAGCGAGAGGCAGCCCACCACCTCGCCTGCGGCCATCGCCAGGTAGAAGTCCTCCGGCGCGAGGCCGCGGCTCCGTTTGGGCGAGAGGAGATCCTCCGCCGTGAAGCGCGGCGCCAACTGGTACCGGCAACGGTTGCGCTCCAGGCAGGCCGCCACCTCCGCCATCCGCTCGCGGGATCCGCGCTCGATGCGGACATCTCCCCCGGCGCGGCGGGCGCGGCCCGCGGGCAGGATCAGCGTGGTGAACGGCTCGATCTCCCGGTAGGTGGGGAGCCCGGCCAGGCCCGCGTTCAGGAGCCGGCGGGCCACCTCGTTGTCCGCGATGATGCTCGTCACGTCGAACGGTGCCTCGCCGGGCGCCCGGAAGGAGCGGATCAGGTCGTACCCGGCCGTGAGCAGCCGCTTCTGCCCGCGGAAGGCGCGGTCCACCCGGAGTTGGGAGAGGTATCCGAGCCGCCGGGGCTCGCCGTTCACGAAGGCGTTCCACACGGAGCGGCTCCCCATCCCCACGATCCCGCCCCCGGCGATCTCCCGGGCCACGATCGTGTGGTGCGGCTCGCCTTCCACCGCTGCGGCCAGGAAGGCGTTCGGCTCCCGTTCGAGCGACACCCGGATCTCGCCGTCCATGGGGTTGTCGCGCAGGAGGCGCCGGAGCTCCGGCTCATCCTCCGGCACGGCGGGCTCCACCACCAGGTCCCCCACCCGGCGCGGGCGGAGGCGGCGGACGTCGTCGTCGTTGCGGATCACGCGGCCTGGAGCAGGGGGCCGGGCCACCCTGCGTCCCCGAGCGGGAAGTGGTTGCGGCCCGAGACGTCCGCCCGGTGAAGGGCGTTGATGAGGAAGAAGTTCCGGAACATGAAGAAGTTCGACCGGTTCACCGGAGCGACCGAGCGGGTGAGGATGCTCGGCCAGGAGTAGAACTCCCGCCGCGCCTCGACACAGGAGCGCTCGACCTCCTCGGCCGTCATCCGGGCCGGCCGGAACGGGACCTTGTTGTAGCTGTAGGTCTCGTCCAGCCACCAGGAGTCGTAGAGGAGCTTCCCCTCCGCTTCGAGCCGCCGGTAGAGCTCCGTCCCCGGGAAGGGGGTCAGGTGATTGAACGCCGCGATGTAGAAGCCGTGCTCGCGGGCGAAGGCCACGGTCTCCCGGAAGCCGTCCGGCGTATCTTCGTCGTAGCCGAAGATGAAGGTGCCATAGAGGCGGATGTCGTGCCGCCGGAGGTTCTCGAGCGCTTTCAAATACCCGCCGCGCATGGTGTTGAAGCCCTTGTTCATGGCGCGGAGGTTTTCGGGGTTCAAGCTCTCGAAGCCGATCAAGACCCCCATGCAGCCGCTCCGCTTCAGGAGATCCAGGAACTCCTCGTCGTGCGCCGCGTTGATGCTCGCCTGACTCACCCAGCGGACCTTCAGGGGGATGAGCGCCCGGAAGAATTCCTTGGCCTCGGCCATGTTCGAGGTGATATTGTCGTCCACGAAAAAGATCAACCCTTTGTCATTCTTGAGCGCGGCGATCTCCGCCAGGATCTCGTCCGCCGGACGCCGCGTCTGGGTGGCGCCGAAAACGGTCTGCACGGCGCAGAAGTCGCATTTGAAGTGGCATCCCCGTCCGGCTTCGATGAGCCCCACGGGAAGATACCGCTTGCCGTGGAAGATCCGCCGGTCCGGCCGCGCTCCGGCGAGAGACGTCCGCCCTGTCTGCCGGTACATCTTCTTCGGCCGGCCGTGGCGGTAGTCGTCCACCACCTCCGGCCACAGGGCCTCGGCTTCGCCCACCACCACCGACTCGGCATAGCGTTCGACCTCGTCCGGGCAGAGGCTCGCGTGAAAGCCCCCCATCGCCACCGGCACGCCGCGCCGCCGGTACTCCGAGGCGATCTGATACGCCCGTTTGGCGGTGTAGGTTTCGACGGAGATCGCCACGAGGTCCGTGGGCTCGTCGTAGGGGACCGTCTCCATCCGGTCGTCGTAGAAGCGCACGGAGACGTCCGGAGGCGTGAGCCCGGCGATCAGCGCCGGGGGGAGCGGCTCCATCTGCCAGGTGCGGATGTACGACGTGTCGCCCGCGCGCCGGCCGATCGAAGGGTGGACCAGGGTGATTCTCACGCGGCGGACCGCTCCTTGCCCAGCCCCAGGATCCAGTCGCAGTTGTAGAACCGGTGGAGGTTGTGGGCGTAGAAGCGATACCCGAGGTTCGTGCCGATCCGCACCGGCAGCGGCGACGGCGAGGCGGCCAGACGCTTGACGATCGACGGGAAGGAGTACGCGTGTCTCCAGGCCGTCTCGATCCCCCGCTGGAGTTGCTCGATGCTCATCTGCGCCGGCTGGAAGACCACGTGCTGGCCATCGTAGAGCTCCCAGTTGCGGGTGAGGATGCGCCCCTCGCGGTCCAGCCGCTGGTAGAGGGCCGTGCCGGGGAAGGGCGTCACGACCGCGAAGCGCGGCAGGTCGATCTTCGCCTCCACGGCAAACCGGGCGGTCTTTTCGAAGATGTCCGGCGTATCGTGATCCATGCCGAACACGAAGCACCCCTGGAGGGCGATGCCGTGGCGGTGGAGCTTCTCGACCAGCTCCTTGTAGCGCTCGGGGGAGTTGAAACCTTTCTTGGATTCCCGGAGGTTCTCGCGAGAGATGGACTCGAGCCCCATCAGGATCCCCTTGCAGCCGCTCCTCTGGGCGAGCGAGAGGAGCTCCGCGTCTTCCGCGAGGAGCACGGTCGCGAGGCCGTACCACTGGACTTTCAGAGGGATCAGGGCCGCGAAGAGCCGCGCCGCGTAGTCGCGGTCCGCGATCAGGTTCAGGTCCACGAAAATGAGCTTTCTCGCACCCTTCTGGCGGATGTCCGCGACGACGTCTTCCACCGGCTTCTGGTAGGGCTTCTGCCCCCAGGCGGAGGGGACCACGCAGAAGTCGCACTTGTGGATGCACCCGCGCGTGGCCTCGAAGACGTCGTCGGTGATGAACCGGCTGCGAGGGAGGAGGTCCCGCCGGGGGAAGGGGAGGCCGGCGAGCGAGAGGCCGGGGCGCTGGTCGTAGCGCCGCTTCATCTGCCCCGCGGCGAAGTCCCGCAGGAGCTCGGGCCAGCTCTCCTCAGCGTAGCCCACCACGATCGCGTCCGCGTGCGGCTGGGCGTCGTCCGGCACCAGGGTCACGTGCGGCCCGCCGAGCACCACGGGGATTCCCCGCTCGCGGAGCCGGGCGGAAAGCTCGTACGCCCGCATCGCCGTGCCGGTGATCACCGTCAGGCCCACGAGATCCGCTTGGATCGCTCCCGGGTCCACCTCCGCGATCCCTTCGTCGATCAGCTCGATCTCCGCCCCCAGCTCTTCCGGCACGAGGGAGGCGAGGGTGGTGAGCGTCAACGGCATGTAGCGGAGCGACTTCTTGAAGATGCCGCCGCGGTGCCGGTAGAGGGGCCCCTTGGGAGAGATCAGGACGATACGCATGGTGGACGGCCTCCCGGGATCAGGAGCATCCTGGCTTCAAGGGGTCCCGTTGTCAAGCGGAGGAGGAGACCGGGTGTTGCGTCTTCACGGAAAGGCCGTGCTATGATCCCGCGCCGTGATCCCCCGGAATTCGCGTCCCCAGCGGAGCCGTTCTGCCTCTACGAGCCGTGCGGGCAAGGCGGCGAAGCCAATTGTGAAACAGGCTGTTTCACAATTAACCCTCGGCTATCCCGCTCTCTTGGAGGGCCTGAAGGCCCGCATCCGCTCGGCCCGGCAGAAGGCTGCCGTGGCCGTCAACCGCGAGCTGATCTTCCTTTACTGGGAAATCGGGCGCCGCATCCTGGAGAGCCAGCGGCGGGAAGGCTGGGGGGCGAAAGTCATCGACCGGCTCGCCGCGGACCTGCGGCGCGAATTCCCTGACGCCAAGGGGTTCTCGCCGCGTAACCTCAAGTACATGAGGTCTTTGGCGGAAGCCTGGCCCACGCAGGCATTTGTGCAAGGGCCTCTTGCACAAATCACCTGGTACCACAACATCACCCTTCTGGACAAAGTCAAAGACCCTGCCGAGCGGGAGTTCTACATCCGCCAGACGATCGCCAACGGCTGGTCGCGAGCCGTGCTCGTCCACCAGATCGAGTCCGGCCTCTTCCACCGCCAGGGCAAGGCGCTCAACAACTTCGACCTCGTCCTGCCGCCGGCCCAGTCCGACCTCGCCCGCGAGACGCTGAAAGATCCCTACGTCTTCGACTTCCTCGGCCTCGGCGCGGAAGCCCAGGAGCGGGACCTGGAGCGGGTCCTCCTTT
>DATHUD010000030.1:0-3949 GCA_035462575.1 Thermoanaerobaculia bacterium
GAAGAGGTGCCCTTCAACAGGAGGTCTGCCCGCGCTCGACGTCGAAGCGCACGGGGCCTTCCGCGCGGGGGAGGCGGACGATGTGGAGCGGCCGCTCCGAGGTGATGCAGACGCAGTTGGGCGCGGGCGGGGCTTCGAGGAGGTCCACGGCGAGCCCGCCGCTCTCCTGCACGATCTTGCGGATGGTGACCTTGGCGACGCAGCCTGGGGTCTCCATCGCCGCCGCGATCACCATGTCGGTGCGGAAGTCCACGACCGGAGGCTCTTCGGGGAGGGCGGTGCCTTCGCGGAGCTTGGCCCAGAGGGCGGTCCAGGCGGCTTCGTCCCGCACGGCTTCGCGGACGGTGTCGCCGGTCTGCCCGGGGTTGGACTGCTGAAGGACGGTCTCGAAGGCAATGGAGCCGGTCGGCTGCGCCGCCCGGTCCCTCACCCCAGCCCTCTCCCGGCCTTCCGCCCCCCAACCGGGAGAGGGAGCACTTGCAGGAGGATGTTGGGAGCTCCCTCCTCTCCCGGGGGTGGACGGGAGGCTGGGAGAGGAGGGCTGGGGAGGTGAGGGCTCCGGGGGCTCTACCCCTCCCGATTGCTGCTGGGCGCAGGCAACCAGGAAGGGCAGAGCCGCCAGGGCGAGGAGGGCCGGGTGTCTCATCTCACGGCGGCGAGGAAGGATTCCTCGACCCGCTTGGGTCCCTGGGCGAGGATCCGGTTCTTCTCGTCCACGAACACGAGGGAGGGCTTGTGGCCCCGGAGCTCCTCGGTCTCGTACTCGGCGTAGCTCGCGAGGATCACCACGTCGCCCGCGCCGGCCTTGTGGGCCGCGGCGCCGTTGATCACGATCTCGCCCTTGCCGGGCGTGCCGGGGATGGCGTAGGTCGCGAAGCGCTCGCCGTTGGTGCAGTTGTAGATCTCCACGCGCTCGAACTCGAGCAGGTCCGCGGCCTCCATGAGGATCGGGTCGATGGTGACCGACCCCTGGTAGAGGAGGTTCGCGTCCGTCACCGTGGCCCGGTGGATCTTCGACTTGAGAAGCGTCCGCTTCATGATGGTCTCTATCCTCCAGCGGCCGGAACGGGTCCGGCCGCCAGTTGAAAGTTGTCGATCAGTCGGGTCCCCCCGATTCGTACGGCCAGGGGGAGCACCAGCCGGCCGGACAGCGTCTCGACGGGCTGGAAGGTTTCCGCATCCACCACCTCAGCGTATTCAACACGCGCGAGGGGCTCGGAATTCAGGGTCTCCAGGAGGAGCCGCCGGATCTCGTTGCCGCGGCGCTCGCCGGCCGCGATCGCCTCTTCCGCCGCTTTGAGCGAGCGGTAGAGCACGGTCGAGGCCCGGCGTTCGTCGGGATTGAGATAGGCGTTCCTGGAGGACATGGCGAGGCCGTCCGCCTCGCGGATGGTCGGCCCGGGGACGATCTCGACCGGCAGGTGGAGGTCGCGCACCATCTGCCTTATGACCGCGAGCTGCTGGGCGTCTTTCTCGCCGAACACGGCGACGTCCGCCCGCACCAGGTTGAAGAGGGCGCAGACGACCGTGGCGACGCCGCGGAAGTGGCCGGGGCGGCACGCGCCTTCGAGCCCGAGGGCGGCGCCGGCGGGCTCGACGAACGTGGCGTTGCCCGGCGGGTAGATCGTCTCCACGTCCGGCAGGAAGAGGAGGTCGCAGCCCGCGGTTTCGAGCATGGCGGCGTCCTTTTCCGGCTGGCGGGGGTAGCGGGCGAAGTCCTCGTTCGGCCCGAACTGGGCCGGGTTGACGAAGACGGACGCCACGACCCCGTCGGCCCGCTCGCGGGCGATCCGCACGAGGGAGAGATGCCCCTCGTGGAGAGCGCCCATGGTGGGCACGAACGCGACTCTCTCCCCGTCCCTCCGCCGAGCTTCCACGGCCCGGCGGAGGTCCTCCTTGGCTCGAACGATCCGCATGCGCGTTACCCGTAGAGCTTCTTGACCGCCTCTTCGGCGGGCCGGGCAGCGCCGTAGCTCTCCTCGGACGCGGGGAAGCTGCCGTTCCGGACGTCGTCCGCGAAGCGGGCGATCCCCTCGCGGGAGAGGAGGCCGAGCTCGGCGTAGCGCCGCACGAAACGCGGGGCGATCCGCTCCTCCAGGCCGAGGAGGTCGTGGTAGACGAGCACCTGCCCGTCGCAATGGAGGCCGGCGCCGATGCCGATCGTGGGGATCGCGAGGCGCTCGGAGATCTCGGCCGCGAGGTCCGCGGGCACGCATTCGAGGACCAGGGAGAAGGCCCCGGCGGCCTCGACCTCCAGGGCCGCGTCCAGAATGAGCTGGCGGGCCCCGTCGCTGCGTCCCTGGACCTTGAAGCCCCCGAGGCGGTGGAGCGACTGCGGGGTGAGGCCCAGGTGGGCCATGACCGGCACCTCGGCCGCGGCCATGGCGGCCACCAGCTCGGGCCGGGCGCCCTCGATCTTGACGGCCTGGGCCCCCGCCTCCTTGACGAAGCGGATGGCGTTGCCGACCGCGTGGTCCGCTCCCAGGTGGAACGAGCCGTAGGGCATGTCGGCCACGAGGAGGGCCCGCTTGACTCCGCGCCTGACGGCGCGGGTGTGATGGATCATTTCGTCCATGGTGACCGACAGCGTGTCGGGGTGCCCGAGCACCACCATGGCGAGCGAATCGCCCACCAGGATGATGTCGGCCCCGGCCGCGTCGGCCGTCCGCCCTTGGGGATAGTCGTAGGCGGTGACCATGACCAGACGTTCGCCCCGCTCCGGCGCGGCGGCCACCCAGGGGACCGTGACGCTCTTCGCCTCTCCGGCCATCGACTTGCTCCTTTCGTGCCGAAACCAAAAAGCCCCTCCGCTCGGATAGAGACGGAAGGGCCTGGGGCTGGCCTCGGTTTCACGGTCTGCAGAGATCCCGCGAGGTGACTGTCCTCTTCCAGAGGATCAGATCCTCGCCTCTCGCGACCGCGCCGGAGGGGGCGCTGGTGGTCCCGTCTCGGTCCCGCTCTAGCGGGATCCAAGCGGCTGGAAGTATTCGGTCCCCTTGATGGGCTTCGACAGCCGGTGGATCAGCTCATCGAAGTCCTCGGGCCGCTGGGGGAAGTTGAGATGCCTCGTATCCACCACCAGCAGCGGGGACCGGCTGTAGTAATGATAGTAGTGATTGTAGGCATCAATCAACTCTGCCAGGTATTCCTGGGAAATCGTCTTCTCGAAGCTGCGGTTCCGCTTCCTTATCCGCTCCATGCAGGTGTCGACGTCCGCCACCAGGTGGATGACGAGATCGGGCACCGGGATCTGGGGTTCGAGGAGGGCGTAGAGCTTGTCGAAGAGCATCAGCTCGTCGTCCGACAGGTTCAGGTAGGCGAAGATCCGGTTCTTCTGGAAGGTGTAGTCGGAGACGAGGAGGCGGTCGAACAGCTCCCGCTGGGTGATGTCCTGCTGCTGTTTGTAGCGGGAGAGCAGGAAGTAGAGCTCGGTCTGGAAGGCGGCGCCCGGCCGGTCCTGGTAGAAGTCGGCGAGGAAGGGGTTGTCCACGTCCTCGAGGATCTTCACCCCCTCGTAGCGGCGGGTCAGCATCTCCACCAACGTGGTCTTGCCGACGCCGATGGGGCCGTCGACCGACAGGTAGTGGATACCGAGAGGCTCGGGCTTCAACGCGCGAGGACCGCTTCGGTCGAGGGGGCCGCCGGGGTGAGGGGGTTGTAGAGCGTGTCGCGCTCGACCGGCACGAATCCGGCCAGGCGCACGATCCGCTCGAGCTCCGAGCGGGAGAGTTGCTGCGAGGTGCCGGCTCCGGCCATGTGGTAGATGTGCTCCTCGACGATCGTGCCGTCCATGTCGTCGGCGCCAAAGCGCAGGGCGATCTGGGCCAGCTTGGGCGTGATCATCACCCAGTAGGCCTTGATGTGCGGGATGTTGTCGAGCACCAGCCGGGCGGTGGCGATGTGGCGGAGATCCTCGCCCCCGGTCGTGTGGTACTTGAGCCCCATGTAG
>DATHUD010000031.1:0-4196 GCA_035462575.1 Thermoanaerobaculia bacterium
GCGGTTCTTCTCCATGTTGAACCGGCAGAGCGACTCCGGGAGCCCCGAGGTCGCCGAGAGCTGGCGGACGTAGTCCTCCGGCCCCTGAAGCGCGCCCCCGGGCTCGACCGGCAGCTCCGCCGTGGCGAAGAGGTCCGCCGCCTTCCGGCAGATCGCGAGCATCTCCGCGGCGGGGACGTCCTGAAGCGCCCGCCGGGCCTCGCCGGCCGCCAGAAGATCGCGCGCGATCACCCCGGCGTTGGCGTGGGAGACCTGGGCCACGGGCTCTCCCGTGCGGACGTTCTTCAACGTCTGGAAGTCCAGGCTCCGGTAGGGCTTGCCGCCGCGGAGAAGAGGAATGTGGAGCATCAATACACCCCCACCACCACCGACTCCTGAAGCTCGGAGAACAGGCGGAGCGACGACACGCCGTCCCACGGCGAGCGCTCGATCGGCTCGGCGCGCTCCCCCTCGTCCCGCTCCAGGAACCGGGGCATGAAGAAGTCGCGGGTCAGCGTCGTGAGCATCACCCGGCCCGTCTGGCCATACTCGACCGTCCGCTCCGGGTTCTTCGGATCGACCAGCTCGAACACGGCCCGGGGGGAGGGCGGATAGTAGGTGATCGTGTAGTCCGGGTTCTTCGGATCGAAAGGTTTCGACGTCGCGAGCCCCATGAGCGTGTTGCCGTACGTGGGGACGAAGTCGACCCCCGGCACCAGCTCTTCTCGGGCGAAGCGGTGGAACTGGGCGTTCATTTCGGTGCCGCCGCAGAAGATGCCCTTGATGCCGATCTTCGGAAGCGAAACCCTTTCGCACAGCGCCTCGAGCAGCTTGGGCGTCGTGAACAGGCACGTGATTTCATGCGCGCGGAGAATCGTCAATCCCTGCTCGATCACGTGGTCCTTGTAGGCCTGGAGCTCGCGCGGCTTGCCGTTCTTGATCAGCTTGTTGACCCAGCGGGGATCCAGATCCACATGGAAGGCGATGCCGCCCCGGTGCTGGGCCAGGTGCTCGACCGCGAGGCGAAGGCGGCGGGGGCCGGTGGGCCCCAGCATCAGCCAGTCGGCCCCGCGGGGGAAGCCCTCGTCCGAGAGCTGGTCGCCGAACATCTCGTAGTCGATCTGGAAGTCCTCGATGTTCACCCGCGACTTGGGCACGCCCGTCGAGCCGCCGGTCTCGAACACGTAGGCCGGCCGGCCGGCGAGCCCCTTGGGGATCCACCGCCGCACCGGCCCGCCGCGCAGCCACGAGTCCTCGAAGTGGCCGAAGAGCTTCAGGTCGTCAAACCCGCGCACGTCCTTCAAAGGATCGAAGTCGAAGCCCTTCGCCCTCTCCAGCCAGAACGGGCTGCCGGTCCTGGGATCGAAATGCCAGGCCACGATCTCGCGCACATGGGCGTCCAACCGCACGCGCGCCTCGGCGACCTTCTCGGACAGGGACGATTTCGTCAGGATCTCCACGCTCTCTCCTCAGCGGTTCCGCGAAAAATCCGCAGGTTTTTCCTCACAGCCCGAGGTCCAGCCCCATCTCGCCCTGCTGCGTGGCCCCGCCCTCTTTCTTGGGCTCAGGCTTGGGCTCCGGCTTCTTGCCCGCGCCCTCCTGAAGGGCGAAGAGCTTCGAGCGGGTGTTGATGTAGAGGACGCCGTCTTTCGCGACCGGGGTCGTGTAGACGGAGCTCCCCATGTTCACCTCGTGGAGCACCTCCATCTTCTTGCCCGTCTTCAAAACCACCACGTCGCCGTCCTCGTCGCCCAGGTAGACCTTGCCGTCGGCCACGAAGGGCGAGCCCCAGATGGCCGCGTAGGTGTTGTGCGTCCAGTAGTGCTGGCCGGTCTTGGCGTCCAGCGCATAGAGGTAGCCCGAGAGGTCGGAGGCGTAGAGGATGCCGTCCTTGTCGATCGCGACCGTCGAGATCGTGCGATGGAACTCCTCGCCGCCACGGTGCCAGACGGCGTTCTTGCCGGTCACGTCCCCCTCGCCCGTCGCGTCGATCGCCCACAGGTGGCCGATGCCCTCGCCGTGCTCGGGGTCCTGGCCCACGCCGATGTAGACCTTGTCGTCCCAGATCACCGGGGTGGCGATGAGGTTGTTGCGCGTGCCGGCGCCGCCGATCTTCCAGACCGCGTCCTTGGGGTTGCAGTCGAACTTCCAGAGCAGGTTGCCGGTCTTGGGATCGAGCGAGTAGATCCAGCCGTCGCCGCCGGGGAAGATCACCTGCGCCCGGCCCTTGATCACGCCGTAAGCCGGGTTCGACCACTGGCCGTGGAGGATTTGGCCGGCGGGGAGAGCGCTCTCCCAGAGGAGCTTGCCCGTCTTCTTGTCCACGGCGATGAAGCTCGGAGCCTGGGGCGTGGGGATGTTGATGTGCCCCTCGTCCACGCCGTTGCCGGTGACGGTGTAGAGGACGTCTCCCACGAGGAGCGGGTTGCCCACCGCGAGGTTGTGGGGGAAGACGTCGAGCTCGTTGATCATGTCGAGCTTCCAGATCACGTCCTCGTCGATCTCGCTCTTCTCCGCTTCGTCCACGACCGGGCCGTCGTTCTCCTTGTCGAGGAAGCCCTCGGTGTCCGCGCAGATCACCTCGGCGCGGTTCGAGACGTAGTAGAGGCGGTCGCCCTCCACGGCCGGGGTCGAGCAGACCCCCTGGAGCGGCCAGTCGTTGACGCGGCCGGCCGGGAGCTTGGGGTGGGCCGACTGCCAGAGGAACTTGCCCGTGGCCGCGTCGAAGGCCATCAGGTTGCCGCGGTCGCCGGTGAGCTTCGGGTTCTTCTTGCCTTCGTTGTTCGTCCCCACGTACACCTTGCCGCCGGCCACCAGCGGGCCGCCGTAGCTCTGGGAGCCGAGGTCGGCCACCCACTTGACGTTCACCCCCGCCGCGGGGTCGAACTTGGTCGGCAGGCCCTTCTCGTCCGAAACCATGTTGCGGGTCGGGCCGCCGCCGAACATCGCCACCTCGGCCGCGGCCGGCAGCGCCGCCGCGAGGAGGCCGGCCGCCAAAAGCTTCCGGGTCGTCTCTTTCGTGATCATCGGTTCACCGTCACCTTCACGTTGTCGTAATAGATCTCGGCGGGGGAGTAGCCGTAGAGGCCGGGGCTCCCCTGCCGAATGGGATGCGGGTCCTCGGCCGTGATCGTCCACTCCGCGGGCTCGGGCTCCCCTTTCTTCCACACCTTGCCGCGGACGAGGGCCTTGTCCCCTTGCGGGTCGACCCGGAGCTTCATCGTGTACCAGACGCCGGGCTCCCACGGGAACGGCACCGACTTCTCCACCCGCAGGTCCGAGGACCACGAGCGGAGCTGGATCTTCTGGTGCCCCCCCATGAGGTCCAGGGTGTAGCCGCTGTTGATCAGGCCCAGGTCGGGGCGCTTGCGGCCGCTGACCGTCCCCTGGAGGTCCGCCTCGATGGTGTAGGCCGAGAGCGCCGCGGGCCCCATGTAGACGTCGCCCCGGTCCAGCCCCACCTTCGCCGGGCCTTTCGCCAGCACCTTGCCGCCGTCCCTTTCCTGCACGACGAACTTGATGCCCGCGCCGATCCACCAGGGCGGGTTCTTGCCGGCCTCGTAGGACTCGAAGTCCTCGCTCCAGGGGAGGGGCGCCACCACCCGCACCCGGGCCGCGGCCTCGAGCCCGCCCGCCTTGGCCACCACCTTGCCCGCCTGGGAACGGCCGGCCTCCGGCGTGAAGGCGCCGCCGTCCACCTTGCCGGCGAGGCCCTGGAGGGACCACTCGGCGGCCGCGGGAGCCGGGAGCGGCCGGCCCTTGGCGTCGAACGCCCGCACTGCAAAACGCACCGCCTCGCCGGGCTTGACCAGCACCTCGGCCGGCACGACCCGGAGGATCGCCGGGGCGGCGCCCTTCTCCGCCGGCTCCTCGCGCAACGCCGGGGCTTCGTCCTTCGTCACCTTGAACGGCTTCGACTTGTCGCCCAGGGCGAAGAGGCCCGCCTCGCTCGAGAAGTAGACCCGGCGGTAGGCCACGGCGGGCGAGCCGTAGATCTCGGCGTAGCGGGTGCCGGCGGTGTCGGTGACCGAGACCTCGTCCACGTCGAGCTGCTCCGCTCCGTCCGCCTTGGGGCGGAGGATGTGGAAACGGCCGTTGAGCTCGGCCACATAGATCTTGCCGTCCGCCACGACCGGCGAGCCCTTGCCGACCGTCCCCAGCTTGTGCCGCCAGAGCTCCTTGCCGGTCTTGGCGTCCAGGGCGAAGAGGTTGGCCGA
>DATHUD010000032.1:0-4729 GCA_035462575.1 Thermoanaerobaculia bacterium
CGGAGGGAGCTGCGCGGCGCCCGTCCACCCGCCGCCTTCGGCCGTCACCGTTAGGGCGGCGGCCGTCCGCGACGTCGCCCCGCTCGTCGACGACATCCACGAGCGGACGTTCCGTTTTTTCTGGGACCTGGCCGATCCGAAGACCTATCTGGTGCCGGACCGGTGGCCCACGAAGTCTTTTTCGAGCGTGGCCGCGGTGGGGTTCGGCTTGACGGCGTACCCCATCGGCGCCGAGAGGGGGTGGGTCACTCGGGAACAGGCCCGGCAGCGGGTGCTCGAAACGCTGCGGTTCCTGGCCAACGCCCCGCAGGGGCCGGAGCCGCGGGGGACGATCGGATACAAAGGTTTCTTCTACCACTTCCTGGACATGAAGACGGGCGAGCGCTTCGAGCAGGTCGAGCTGTCGACGATCGACACTTCGCTCCTGCTCGCCGGCATCCTCTTCTGCCAGTCCTACTACGACGGCGAGCACCCGGAAGAGAAGGAGATCCGGGAGCTCGCCGACCGCCTCTACCTGCGGGTGGACTGGAGCTTCTTCCTCGTCCGGCCGCCTGTGGTCTCTCACGCCTGGTGGCCGGAAAAGGGTTTCAACATCTACGACTGGCGCGGGTACGACGAGTCGATGATCCTCTACATCCTGGCTCTCGGCTCGCCCACGCACCCGATCGATCCCGCGGCCTGGGCGGCGTACACCGGAACGAACGACTGGGGCTCCTTCTATCGCTATGAGCACGTGGCCTTCGAGCCCCTCTTCGGACACCAGTACTCCCACGTGTGGATCGACTTCCGGGGGATCCAGGATGCCTACATGCGCGGCAAGGGGATCGACTACTTCGAAAACTCCCGCCGGGCCACGTACTCCCAGCGCGCCTACGCGATCGACAATCCCCAGGGCTTTCGAGGCTACGGGGAAAACGTCTGGGGATTGACCGCCTGCGACGGACCGGTCGACGGCACCTTCACGATCGACGGCAAGAGGCGCACCTTCCATACCTACTGGGCGAGGGGAGCAGGGATGCGAGAGGTGCGGGACGACGGCACGATCGCGCCCACGGCCGCGGTGTCCTCCAGCGCCTTCGCCCCGGAGATCGTGCTGCCGGCGATCGAGGCCATGCACAGTCGTTGGGGAAAGGATCTCGTGGGGCAGTACGGCTTCGTCGACGCCTTCAATCCGACGTTCACGCTGGAAAACGTCCCTCTCCAGCACGGCCGCGTCGTGCCCGGCGTGGGCTGGTTCGACAAGGATTATCTGGGGATCGACCAGGGGCCGATCGTGGCGATGATCGAGAACCACCGGAGCGGCCTCGTGTGGGAGACGATGAAGAAGAATCCCTACATCGTGCGGGGATTGGAGCGCGCGGGCTTCACGGGCGGATGGCTCGAGACCTCAGCGGCCGCGCCCCCGCCCGGGCCCTCACCCCAACCCTCTCCCATCCTCCCGTCCCCCAACCGGGAGAGGGGGCCCTTATGGGGAGAAATACAGTCTCCCTCCTCTCCCGGGGGCGGACGGGAGGCTGGGAGAGGAGGGCCGGGGAGGTGAGGGCTCCGGGGCGGGAACGCCGTATCGGATCTCGCCTCACGGACCGCGGGCTTCGAGTACTCGCCGTTCTGATCCTCGCCCTCGCCGGATGCGCCCGGCAACAGGCGGGGACCGTCACCCTGGAGTTCTGGGGCCTGGGGCGGGAGGGGGAGGTCGTGGCCGAGCTCCTTCCGGAATTCGAGCGGCGGAATCCCGGCATCCGGGTCGAGCTCCAGCAGATCCCCTTCACGGCGGCCCACGAAAAGCTCCTGACCGCCTTCGTGGGCGACGCGACCCCCGACCTCGCGCAGATCGGCAACTCGTGGATCCCCGAGTTCGTGGCCATCGACGCCCTTACGCCGCTCGATCCGTGGATCGCGGCGTCCGGGACCGTTCAACAGGCAGGCCATTTCCCGGGCATCTGGGACACGAACGTGATCGACGGCTCCGTCTATGGCATCCCGTGGTACGTCGACACCCGCCTCCTTTTCTACCGGACCGACCTTCTGGCCGCGGCGGGGGCTTCCGGGCCGCCCCGCACTTGGGAGGAGCTCCGCGACATCGCGGAGAAGGTGAAGGCGCAGGGGGGGAAAAATCGCTGGGCCATCCTTCTCCCCACGGACGAATGGGCCCAGCCCGTGGCCCTGGGGCTCCAGAGCGGGGCCAAGCTCCTGGACGACGCGGGCGGGCACGGCGCATTTCAGGATCCCGAGTTCCGGCGGGCGTTCGATTTCTATCTCTCGTTTTTCCGGGACGGCCTGGCTCCCCCCTTCAGCAACAGCCAGATCGCCAACATCTACCAACAGTTCGCGGCCGGCGACTTCGCCATGTACATCACCGGCCCGTGGAACGTGGGCGAGTTCCGGAGGAAGCTTCCGCCCGAGGTGCAGGATCGCTGGATGACCGCGCCCCTGCCGGGGCCGGGCGGGCCCGGGGCCTCTCTCGCCGGGGGATCGAGCCTCTCGATCTTCCGCGGATCGAAGCACAAGCGGGAGGCGTGGAAGCTCATCGAATTCCTTTCCGAGCCCGCGCAGCAGGTCCGCTTCTACGAGCTTTCGGGCGACCTTCCGGCCCGCAAGGAGGCGTGGAACCATCCGGCGCTTGCAGGGGACCGGCACGTGCAAGCCTTCCGCGAGCAGCTCGAGCGGGTGAAGGCCACGCCCAAGGTGCCGGAGTGGGAGCAGATCGCGACCAAGGTCTACGAGCACGCCGAGGCCAGCATCCGCGGCCGGGCGACCGCCGGCGAGGCGCTCGCGGCGCTCGACCGGGACGTGGAGCGCATCCTCGAAAAGCGGCGCTTCCTGATCGCCCGAAAGGCGGAGGAGGGGCGCGAGTGAAGAGCCGGGCGGAGGTCCGGGCCGCGTTCCTGTTCCTGGCGCCGGGGCTCTTCATCATCGGCGCCTTCTTCCTCCTCCCTCTGTCCGCGGTCCTCCTCCTGTCGTTCACCGACTTCGACCTCTACGCGCTGGCCGACCCTGACAACCTGCGGGTGGTGGGCCTCGGCAACTACCGGAACCTGCTGACGAACGCCGTGTTCTGGAAGGCGCTCAAAAACACCCTGATCTTTGCCTTCGTGGGCGGCCCCCTGACCGTGGCGCTCGCGCTCGCCGCGGCGCTCCTGGTGGACTCGCGCCTCGCCCGGTTCAAGGGTATTTTCCGCACCGTGTACTTCGCGCCCGTGGTGACCACGCTGGTGGCGGTGGCTGTCGTGTGGCGCTACCTCTACCACCCGCGTTTCGGCCTGCTCAACCAGGTGCTCTCCTGGGTGGGAATCGATCCCATCGACTGGCTGGGAGACCCGCGGTGGGCGCTCTTCGCTCTCATCCTCCTCGCCGTGTGGAAGAACTTCGGATATAGCATGGTCCTCTTCCTCGCGGGGCTTCAGAGCATCCCCTCCACCCTCTACGAGGCGGCGCGGATCGACGGCGCCGGGGCGTGGCGCGAGTTCCGCCACATCACCCTGCCGCTCCTCGCTCCCACCTTCCTGTTCGTGGGGGTGATCACCGCGGTGGGCTATCTCCAGTTTTTTTCCGAGCCCTACGTGATGACCCGCGGCGACGGAGGCCCCGTCAACAGCACCCTTTCGGTGGTGCTCTACATGTACAAGGAAGGTTTTCGCTGGTGGAACATGGGCTTCGCGGCCGCGGTCGCCTTCGTGCTCTTCGTCGTCATCCTGGCCGCCACGTGGCTGCAGCTCCGCGTCCGGAGGGTGGCAGAGTGAAGAGGCCGTTTTCCTCGCTCCTCGTCAACGGCGCGCTTCTTCTCCTCGCCGTCGTGACTGTGACGCCGCTCGTCTGGATGGTCTCGGCGTCGCTCATGCCGACGGGAGAGGCCAACCAGGAGCCGCCGCGCTTCTTTCCCAGCGAGATCACCTGGGTTCACTACCAGGACCTCTTCACCCGGCTGGATCTCGGCCGCCACTTCGCGAACAGCCTCCTCGTGGCCTCCGCGATCACGCTCCTCTCGCTGCTCTTGAATTCCATGGCGGGCTACGCCTTCGCCAAGCTCCGCTTTCCGGGCCGGGACCGCCTCTTTGCGTTTCTTCTGGCCGCCATGATCATCCCCGCCCAGGTCTCGATGCTGCCGCTCTTCCTCCTCATGAAATACCTTGGGCTCGTCAACACCTGGTGGGGCGTGATCCTTCCGAGCATGGCCACCATTCTGGGGATCTTCCTCGTCCGCCAGTACGCCCTGTCGATTCCGGGGGAGCTTCTGGACGCCGCCCGCATCGACGGCGCGAGCGAATTCCGGATCTACCGCACGATCATCCTCCCCCTGCTCCGGCCGGTCCTCGTGACCCTGGCCGTCTTCACCTTCCTCTCCGCCTGGAACGACTTCATGTGGCCGCTCATCATCCTGTCGGACGACTCGCGCTACACCCTGCCCGTGGCGCTTGCGAACCTTTCGGGCGAGCACATCATGGACACCGAATTGATGATGGCCGGTGCCGTGCTCACGGTGCTGCCGGTGATTTTGATGTTCCTCGTGCTCCAGCGGCAGTACATCGCGGGGATCACGATGGGAGGGGTGAAGGAATGAGACGCTTCTGGAAGCCCGCGGAAGGGTTGGGGAAATCCGAGACGTCTTGCCCGCCCCGGGGCCCTCACCTCCCCGGCCCTCCTCTCCCAGCCGCCCCCCCTTCCCCCGGGAGAGGAGGGAGACTGCTTCAAAAAGGCTTCTTGGATAAGGGCTCCCTCTCCCGGCGGAAGG
>DATHUD010000033.1:0-23057 GCA_035462575.1 Thermoanaerobaculia bacterium
GACGGACACCTCCTCCGAGGCCACCACGTAGCCGCAGAGGTACTTCTGTCCCGAGCGGTCGGTCCTGGCGAGGACCACGGCCTCGCGCACGCCGGGAGCCCGGGAGAGCTGGCTCTCGATCTCGCCGAGCTCGATGCGGAAGCCGCGGACCTTGACCTGGTGGTCGCTCCGGCCGAGGAACTCGATCTCCCCCTCGGGCAGCATCCTGCCGAGGTCGCCGGTGCGGTAGAGGCGCTGTCCGGGACCCGAGAACGGATCGGGCCGGTAGGAGGCGGCGGTTTTCTCCGCGTCTCCCGCGTAGCCCCGCGCCACGCCCACGCCGCCGATGTAGAGGTCGCCCACCACGCCGGGGGGCACCAGCTCCAGGTTGCGGTCCAGGATGAAGAAGGTGTTGTTGTCCAGGGGCCGGCCGTAGGGGATGCTCGCCCAGGCCTCGTCGATCCTGAGGACGGGGTGGAAGATGGACCAGACGGTGGCCTCGGTGGCGCCGCCGAGGCTGATCACGCGCAGGCCGGGGAAGAACCGCGTCGCCCGCTCGGGGAGCGACAGCGGGATCCAGTCGCCGCTCAGGAAGGCGATCCGCAGCTCCTCGCCGCGGAAGCCGGGGTCGGTCTCCTCGAGGTACTGGACGAGCAGGCCGAGGGTCGAGGGCACGGAGTTCCAGAAGGTGACCTTCTGCTCGACGACCAGCCGCAGCAGCGCCGCGGGGTCCTGGATCTCCTCCTGCCTTGCCACGACCACCGTCGCGCCGGCCCCGAGGGCGCCGAAGAGGTCGTAGACCGACAGGTCGAAACAGACCGAGGAGAGCATCAGCACCCGAGTCCCGGGGCCGACTTTGAATTCCCGGTTGACCCACTCGATCAGGTTGGCGGCGCTGTGGTGCTCGATCATGACCCCCTTGGGGGTGCCGGTCGAGCCGGAGGTGTAGATGGTGTAGGCGAGGCTCTCCGGCCCGGGGTGCACCGGCACCGGCGCGTCCGAGAAGACGGCCAGGTCCTCCGGCAGCCCCTCCAGCAGGAGCGAGACCGTGGACTGCCGGGCGATGTAGCTCTTGCGGGCCTCAGGATAGGAGGGCTCCAGCGGGACGTAGGCGGCGCCCGCCTTGAGCACGCCGAAGAGCGCTGCGACCATCTCGGGGGAGCGCGGGAGACAGATCCCCACGTTGTCGCCCGGTTCTACGCCGCGGGCGAGCAGGAGCCGCGCCGTCCGGTTGGCCAGCCGCTCGAGCTCGCCGTAGGTGAGCGAGCGGTCGCCGCAGACGACGGCGGTGCGCTCGGGGTGGAGCGCGGCCTGCTCCTCGAAAAACGAATGCAGCGGCCGGTGGCGCGGGTAGGCGCGCGCCGTGTCGTTGTACGCCACCACGAGCTGGCCGCGTTCCTCCGCGCTCAGCAGGGCCTCGGTGCCGAGCGGCGCCTCGGCATCGCGGCTCAGCGCCTCGAGGATGCGGTCATAGAGGGTCAGCGCCCGCTCGATGTCCGCCCCCTCGAAGTGCCGCGGCAGGTACTTGAGCCGCAGGAAGGGCTGGGCCGGGGTGGCCATCACCTCGAGGTCGAACAGGGTGTTGGTCATCTCGTCGCTGCGCAGCTCGGGCAGCGCGTGAGAGGCCTGTCCCACCATGGGCCGGAAGAGGACGTTGTCCCGGACCTCCTCCATCAGGTGGAAGTCCATGAAGTTCAAGAGCGTGTCGAAGATCGGGTTCTGGGCCGACTCGCGGGCGCCGACGATCCCGGCGACGTCCACCAGGGGGATCTCGTGCTCCTTCTCCTCGGCGAGGAAGCGCGCCACCCGCCGGGCGAGGGAGGCGCCGGTCGCGCCCGGCTCCAGGCGGAGGCGGATCGGGAAGGTGTTCAAGAAGCAGCCGACGATCCGGTCGCCGTCGGGGATCCCCGGCCGGTCGTGGGAGACCACGCCGGTGATCACGTCCTCCTCGCCGGAGGTGACCCGCAGCAGGTGGAGATGGGCGGCCAGGAAGAGCGCCTGGACCGGCACGTGCAGCTCCGCCGCGCGCTCGCGCAGGCCGAACAGCACCTCGAGCCGCAGCGGCCGGTAGAGCGATCGCATGCCGACGGCCGAGCGCTCCCGGGTCGCCGCCCGGTTGAACGGCAGCCTGTTGCGGCCGGCGCCGGCCAGGGTGGCGCGCCAGAAGGCCTCGGTCGCGGGCGAGCGGCCACGGCCGAGGGAGATGGCGAGGTAGTCCTTGTAGGTATTGGCGAGCGGCGGCACCGACGAGAGCCGGTCCAGGTCCTCGCGGGCGAGCAGCTCGTTGAGCTCCAGCCAGAAGGTCAGATTGCTCCAGCCGTCGAGGATGGCGTGGTGCCAGGTCCAGACCGTGGCGTAGAGCTCCCCTTCGAGCCGGAAGAGCCGGAGGCGCCAGAGGCGCTCGCCCTGGAAGGTGAATCGATGGCGCAGGTCCTCGGCCCGGTACCTCTCGATGCGCTCCCGCTGCTCCGCGGGAGGCAGGCCGGAGAGATCCTCGACCTCGCGCTCGACCCCCATCTCCCGGTGCACCACCTTCAGGGGCTCTTCGAACGCGTCCAGGTGGAAGGTGCTGCGCAGGATCGGGTGGCGGCCGGTCAGGAGCCCCAGGGCGTGGTAGAAGCGGTCGAGGTCGGGGATCGACAGCACGTAGGCGTGCTGGTCGTGGTAGATCGGCTGCTCGGGGAGGAGAAGGGTGTAGTAGACCATCCCCTTCTCGATGCCGGAGAGCGGGAAGAAGTCTTCATACCCTTCGGGCAGCTTCGCGCGCTGGCGCTCGTCGGCGAGGACGGCGCGCTGTACGCGCTCGATCTCGGCCAGGCCCGCGGCGTGGTCGTCCGCGAGCGAGGCGCCGGAGCGGGTGGCGATCCGCTCCACGAGCGCCGAGACGGTCTGGTGCTTGAAGATGTCCTGGACGCGCAGGTCGGCGCCGAGGCGCTCGTTGACCCGGCTGACCAGGCGGACGGCCTTGATCGAGTCGCCGCCCAGGTCGAAGAAGTTGTCCGAGAGGCCGACCCGCTCCACCTTGAGCAGCTCCCCCCAGATCCCGGCGAGCGCCTTCTCGGCCGGCGTCCGGGGCGCGGTGAAGATGCCGGTGGCGGCGGCACGCTCGGGAGCGGGCAGGGCGCGGCGGTCCAGCTTGCCGTTGGGGCTCAAGGGCAGGGCCGCCAGGGACACGAAGAAGGCGGGGACCATGTAGCCCGGCAGCCGCTCGGAGAGGAAGCTCCGCAGCTCCTCGGCGCCCGGCGCCACGCCGCGCGGGACCACGTAGGCCACGAGCTGCCCCCCTGAGTCGTCGCGCACCACCACCGCGGCTTCGCGGACCTCGGGATGGCGGGCGAGGGAGGACTCGATCTCGCCCAGCTCGATCCGGAACCCGCGCACCTTCACCTGGAAGTCGGTGCGGCCGAGGTACTCGATCTCGCCGTCCGCCCGCAGGCGGGCGAGGTCGCCGGTCCGGTAGAGGCGCGCGCCCGGTGCGCCGAACGGGTCGGGCCCGAAGCGCTCGGCCGTCAGCGCCGGGCGGTCGAGGTAGCCGCGCCCGACGTTGGCGCCGCCGATCCACAGCTCCCCCGGGACGCCCAGGGGGACCGGCTCGAGCGCCGGATCGAGCAGGTGGATGCGCGTGTTGGCGATGGGCCGTCCGATCGGGACGGTGGCGGGGGACGCGACCGATCGGCAGCCCCAGGAGGTCACGTCCACCGAGGCCTCGGTGGGGCCGTAGAGGTTCTGGAGATCCGCCCCCGGCAGGCGGCGGGCAGAACGCTCCACCAGCTCCGGCGGCAGGGCCTCGCCGCTCGCCACCACCAGGCGCAGAGAGGCGCACGCGGAGAGGTCCGGCTCCTCCAGGAAGGCCTGGAGCATCGACGGCACGAAGTGCATCACCGTCACGCGCTCGCGGCCGATGAGCTCGGCGAGGTAGTCGTTGTCGCGGTGCCCGCCGGGCCGGGCGAGGACGAGGCGGGCGCCGGCCAGGAGGGGCCAGAAGAACTCCCAGACCGAGACGTCGAAGCTGAACGGGGTCTTCTGGAGGACCGTGTCCGCCGGGGTCAGGCCGTAGGCGGCCTGCATCCAGAGCAGCCGGTTGTGAATCCCCCCGTGGTGGACCATGGCCCCCTTGGGCTTACCCGTAGAGCCCGAGGTGTAGATGACGTACGCGAGGCTCTCGGCGGTCGCGCCCCCTCCGGGGTCCGTCTTTCTCTCGCGTTTGATCCGCGCGCGGTCGAGGTCGAGGAGGACGGGGCGCGGCCCGGCGGGCGGCAGGTCGGCGAGCCAGCGCGAGTCGGTCACCAGCGCCGCGGCGCGCGAGTCCGCGAGCATGAAGGCGCGGCGGTCCACGGGATAGTCGGGATCGATGGGGACGTAGGCTCCGCCGGCCTTGAGCACGCCCAGGAGGGCGGTCACCAGGTCGAGCGAACGCTCGAGACAGACCGCGACCCGGACGTCCGGCCCGACGCCGAGACGGCGCAGGTGGCGCGCGAGCTGGTTGGCCCGCGCGTTCAGCTCGCGGTAGGTCAGGGACTCCCCCTCGAAAGCCGCGGCCGGCGCCTGCGGCTGCTCTCGCACCCGGTCCTCGAACATCCCCTGGAGGGTCCGGAAGCCGCTCCAATCCCGGGCGGTGTCGTTCCATTCGGCGAGAACCTGATGCCGCTCCGGCTCGGGCAGCAGCGGCAGCCGCGAGATCGGAGTCCCGGGGGCGGCGGCGATCGCCGCGAGCAGCCGTTCGAAGTGACGCGTCAGGCGGGCCGCCGTGCTGCGGTCGAAGAGGTCCCGGTTGTACTCCAGAACGCCGAAAAGGCCGCCGGGCGACTCGAACATCTCGAGGAGCAGGTCGAACTTCGCGGTCTCGCGCTCGGCGCCCAGGAGGGACAGGGTCAGGTTCTGGGCCTTGAGCGACGGCTCCGGCGTGTTCTGCAGCACGAGCTCCACCTGGAAGAGCGGCGTGTGGCTCGGATCGCGAGCGACCTGCAGCGCCTCGACCAGCTTCTCGAAGGGGACCTCCTGGTGCTCGAAGGCGCTCAGGGCCGTTTCGCGGGCGCGCCGCAGCAGCTCGAGGAAGACCGGGTCTCCCGAGAGGTCGGTGCGCAGGACGAGCATGCTGGCGAAGAAGCCGATCAGGCCCTCCAACTCCTCGCGGTCGCGCCCGGCGGTGGGCGTGCCGACGCTCACGTCCTCCTGCCGGCTGTAGCGGGAGAGGAGGAGCTGGAAGCCGGCCAGGAGGACCATGAAGAGCGTCGCGCGCTCTTCCTGCGCCAGGGCGGCCAGCCGCTCGTGGAGCTCCCGGGGGAGGGCGAAGGAGACGCTCGACCCGCGGAAGCTCTGGACCGCGGGCCGGGGCCGGTCCGTGGGCAGCTCGAGGACCGCGGGCGCACCCGCCAGCCGGTCCCGCCACCAGCCGATCAGACTCTCGAGCCGCTCGCCGGCGAGGCGCTGGCGCTGCCATTGAGCGAAGTCCCCATACTGCAACGGCAGCGGCGGCAGCGGCGAAGGGCGGCCGGCGGCGAGCGCGCCGTAGATCGCCGCCAGTTCCTCGATCCACACACCGAGCGACCAACCGTCGGAGATGATGTGGTGCATCGCCATGTAGAGCAGGACCTCGCCGTCTTCGATGCGGAGGGCGAAGAGGCGCAGCAGCGGTCCGTGGGCGAGGTCGAAGGGGACCTGGAGGGCGGCCTGGCCGACCCGCCTCGCCTCCTCTTCGCGCCGCTCCTCCGGCACCCCCCGGAAGTCGGCCACGAGGAGGGCCGGCTCTCCGGTCGGGGCGACGACCTGCACGGGCTGGTCGTCGGTCATCTCGAAGGTGGTCCGCAGGGTCTGGTGGCGGCGGACGATCTCGCGCAAGGTCCCGGTCAGCAGGCCCGGGTCGAGCGGGCCGTGGACCCGCAGGGCTTGCCAGACGTGGTAGGCCGCGTTCCCGGGCTCGAGCTGCTCGATGAACCAGAGGCGCTGCTGCGCGAACGACAGGGGGAACTGTCGCGGCCGGGCCGCGCGTTCCTCGAGCATCCGCGCGAGCAGAGCGCGCTTCTGGTCCGGGGGCAGGTTGGCGAGATGCGCGGGACCGCTCATGTTCTCGAGTCCTCCTGAGCTGCCATGCGGGCGAGCAACTCGTTCATTTCCTCATCGGAGAGCTCCTGCAGGTTTTCGAGCAGGCTCTGCGGATCGAGCGCCGCGATCTTCTCGGCGGCGGCGGTCTGGGGGCCCTGGCGGATCCGGAGGTCGTGGAGGGCCACCGAGAGCTCCGCGATGGTAGGCGCATCGAACAGCGTGCGCAACGGAACCTCCACCCCGAAAGCCGCCTGGAGCCGCGACAGGAGCTGGAGGCCGAGCAGCGAGTGCCCCCCGAGCTGGAAGAAGTCGTCGTGGATGCCGATCTCCTCCAAGCCGAGCAGCTCGCGCCAGAGCGCGGCGAGCCGCGAGTGGTCCTCGATCTCCGGGGCGGCGTAGGGGACCGGCAGGTTGGGGCGGGGGCGCGTGGCCCGGCCGCTCCGGGTCCCGGCGAGCTGGTCCAGGCCGCCGAGCACCTCCGGCAGCGAGTGCCGCTGGGCGAGCACCGCGCGGAGGTCGCGCGTCGAGACCACGACCCGGGAGAGGCCGCTCGCGAGGATCCTTTCGAGCGCCTCCATCCCCTCCTCGAAGCCGAGGCCGTACACCTCGCGCTGCTGCCGCAGCCCGGCGACGAGGCGCGGGTCGGCGAGGGTCCCCTCCGTCCAGGCGTCCCATTTCCATTCGCACCAGTCGACGGCCACCGAGGGGAGCGGTCCCAGGCCGGACTCGGCCACCGCGTCGAGGTAGGCGTTGGCCGCGCAGTAATCGACCTGCCCCAGGCCGCCGGTGACGGAGTTGATGGAGGAGAACAGGACGAGGATCTCCGGCGGAGCGTCGCCCAGCACATCGGCCAGGACGGCCTGCAGGACGCGGGTGCCGTCGACCTTGGGCGCGAGCACGGCGTCCGCGGCCTCGCGCGACTTGAGCTGGATGAGGCCGGCCCCGGGCACGCCCGCGGCGTGGAAGACGCCGTGCAGGGACCCGAATCGGTCCCGGGCGGCGGCCACGGCCCGGCGCATCTGCTCTTCGTCGGCCACGTCGGCGCGGAGGACGAGCACCTCGGCCCCCGCCGCCTCCAGCTCGCGGACCTCCGCGGAGCCGTCGGGCAGCCCCCGCCGGCTCACCAGGGCGAGCCGGGCGCGGACGGTCCGCGCGAGATGGCCGGCCAGCGCGAGCCCGATCCCGCCCGTGCCGCCGGTGATCAGGTAGGCGCCGTTCTCCCGGAACGGGGAGCCCTCGCCGCCAGCGAGGCGCACCGGCTCCCAGCCGGGCACAAAGCGCTGCCGGCCGCGCCAGGCGACCAGCGGCTCGGTGCCGCCGCCCTGGAGCTCGGTGAGGAGCTGCGCGATCAGATCGTTCCTCCGTTCCGCCAGGTCGACATCGAGAGCCCGGCAGCGGAGCCCGGGGTACTCCTGCGGGATCACCCGCACGGGTCCCAGGAGCAGGGCCTTCCCGGGTTGGAGGCGGTCCCCCCGATCCACCCGGAACAGGCCGTCGGTCACGATGTCGAGAGTGACCGGGCTCTCCGCCGATCCCGCCCCGGCGCCGCGGCCGAGGGCCCGCGCCAACGCCAGCAGGCCGTGGAATCCGAGATCGCGGACATCGCCGTCGGCCCCGTTCCCCAGTGTCCGGAGATGGACGATCCGGGACGGTGACCTCTCCAGGGCCCGCTCCAGGGCTTCGGGATCGCCGGCCGGGACGGTCTCCGCCTCGAGGCCCTCGGCGCGCAGGCGCAGGGCCAGCTCGGCGCCGACCCCGAGCTCGTCGGCGAGCAGCAGCCAGCGGCCGGTCCCCACCCCGTTCTTCGCCGGCCGGACCGAAGGCTTCCACAGCGGGGCGTGGAACCAGTCGGCCATCTCGGGGAGCCGGCCGGCCGCGGGGAGCGCCGCCGGGTCCTCCGCCCGGGGAGACTGTGCGGCCGGGCGGGGCTCGATCCAGAAGCGCTTCCGCTCGAAGGGGTAGGCCGGCAACGCGACGCGGCGCCGCCGCTCTTCGCCGCGGAAACCCTCCCAGTCGATCTCGGCCCCGGCGAGCCAGAGCTGGCCCAGAGCTCCGAGGAGCACCTGCTGGGCGGGCCGGCCGTCCATCTCGTGGGGGAGCGAGGCCAGGGCGAGCCCTTGGGCGCCCCCCTGCTGCGCGGCGAGGCTCGCCAGGGCCTGCCCGGGCCCCATCTCCAGCAGCACCCGCCCGGGCTCGCGCCAGAGCTCGGCCACGCCGTCGGCGAAGCGCACCGTCCGCAGCAGGTGCTCGACCCAGTAGCCCGGGTCCGTGGCCTGTGCGGGTGCGATCCAGGTCCCCGTCACGTTCGAGAGGTAGGGGATTCGCGGCGGCGCCAGGCGGACGCTCCGCAGCAGCTCGCGGAAGTCGCCGGCGATCGGCTCCATCTCCCGCGAGTGGAAGGCGTGAGCGGTACCCAGGCGGCGGCAGGGGAGGCCGCCGGCGGCCAGGCGGACCTCGAGATCCTCGACCGCCCCGGCCGGGCCGGAGACCACAGAGACCGAGGGAGCGTTGACCGCCGCGAGGGACAGCGCGGGCGGCAGGAGCGCCGCGACCTCCGCTTCCGGCAGCGGGACGGCGAGCATGGCCCCCGCTGGCAGGCGCTCGATCAGCTCGGCGCGGCGGGCGGCCAGGGTCAGGCCGTCCTCGATCGTCATCACCCCGGCCAGGCAGGCGGCGGTGTACTCGCCCAGGCTGTAGCCGAGGAGCGCCTGCGGCCGCACACCCCAGGAGGTCCAGAGCCGGGCCAGAGACCACCCCAGGGCGAGCATCGCCGGCTGCGCCACCCGGGTGGTGTGGAGCGGCGACTCAGGACGGGGGGCTCCGCGGCGGAGCATCGCCCGCAGGTCGACCCCGCCGCCTCCAGCGGCCGGAGCCTCTTTGAGCAGGGGCTCGCGGAGGTCCAAGCCCAGGAGGGGGAGCAGGATCCCGGCGCAGCGGTCGAGCTCCTCCCGGAAGACCGGCTCGCCCTCGTAAAGGCCGCGGGCCATGCCGGCGTACTGGTCGCCGACTCCGGGGAGGAGGAAGGCGACCGGAGGGGCGCCCCGCTCGCCGGCCATCGTCCAGACCCGCTTCGGGTCGCGGCCCGAAAGCAGCGCGGTCGCCTCGTCCGCGCCTTCCGCCACCAGCGCGCGCCGGTGGCGGAAGGTCTTGCGGCCCACCTGGAGCGTCCAGGCCACGTCGGCGAGGCTCTGCTCCGGTGGGGCGGTCAGATGCCCGGCCAGATCGTCCGTGGCCCGCTCCAGGGCCGTCGGGGTGCCCGCCGACAGGAGCAGGAGCTGCCAGGGACGGGAGGGGCCCGAAGGCTCCGCCGGCGGCGCCTCCTCCAGCACCACATGGGCGTTGGTGCCGCCGAGGCCGAAGGAGCTGACCCCCGCGCGCCGCGGCGTGCCGGCCGGCCGCGGCCAGGGGATCGGCTCGGTGTTGACGTAGAACGGGCTCGCCGCGAAATCGATCTCCGGGTTCGGCGCCTCGAAGTGCAGGCTCGGCGGGATCTCCCGGTGCTCGAGGGACAGCACCGCCTTGATGAGGCCGGCCACCCCCGCGGCGGCGTCCAGGTGGCCGATGTTGGTCTTCACCGAGCCCAGGGCGCAGAAGCCCCGGCGGTCCGTGCCCAGGCCGAAGGCGCGGGTGAGGGCCGCGGCCTCGATGGGGTCGCCGAGCGGCGTGGCCGTGCCGTGCGCCTCGACGAAGCCGATCGTGGCGGGGTCGACCCCCGCCTGGAGCTGGGCGGCGCGGATGACCTGCGCCTGCCCCTCGGGGCTCGGGGCGGTGAAGCCCGCCTTGAGCGCGCCGTCGTTGTTGATCGCCGAGCCCTTGATCACGGCGAGGATGGGGTCGCCGTCGGCCAGGGCATCCTCCAGCAGCTT
This sequence comes from Thermoanaerobaculia bacterium, assembly GCA_035462575.1. Taxonomy (GTDB): domain Bacteria; phylum Acidobacteriota; class Thermoanaerobaculia; order Multivoradales; family UBA5704; genus DATARR01. The sequence goes on from DATHUD010000033.1 coordinate 9,888, forward strand.
CAAGACGACGACGCCGGTCCCCTGTCCCGGCACCGTGCCCTGGGCCCGGGCGTCGAAGGCGCGGCAGTGCCCGTCGGGGGAGGAGATCCCCCCGGGCTGCCAGGTGTAGCCGGTCCGCTGGGGGACCCGGACCGAAGAGCCGCCGGCCAGGGCCAGCTCGCACTCGCCGGACAGCAGGCTCTGGCAGGCCATGTGGACCGCCACCAGCGAGGTCGAGCAGGCGGTCTGCACGGAGATGGCCGGGCCGCCGAGGTCCAGCTTGTAGGCCAGCCGCGTGGCCACGAAGTCGCGCGAGCTCGCCATGGTGAGCCCGAGCACGCCGGCCGAGGAGAGGATCTCCGGGTTCGGCAGCAGGTTGTGGAGCAGGTAGGTGTTCTCGCTGGTCCCGGCGAAGACGCCGACCGGGCGCTTCGTCCCGGCGTAGCCGGCCGTCTCCAGCGCCTCCCAGGCACATTCGAGGAGCAGCCGCTGCTGCGGATCGATCAGCTCCGCCTCGCCGGGCAGGATGCCGAACAGCTCCGCGTCGAAGAGCTCGGCGTTTTCGAGCACCGCGCCGGCCCGCACGAAGCTCGGGCTCTGCAGCAGCTCGCCGGGGATGCCGAGGGCCGCGAGCTCCTCCTCGCTGAAGAAGGTGATCGCCTCGATCCCGTCGCGCAGGTTCCGCCAGAACTGCTCGAGGCCGGCCGCGCGGGGGAAGCGGCCGGCCATGGCGAGGATGGCGACCTCGGTCCCGGTGCCGCGGCGGCGGGCCCGTGACGCCCGGGGCTCGGTGCTCGCCCGGGTCTCGCCGGCCGCGCTGTCCGGAGGGAGCGGGGAGAGCCGGCGCGCCAGGGAGGCCACGGTCGGGTGGCCGAAGAGATCGACGACACCGACCTCCCGGCCCAGGCCCTCGCGCAGGCGGGCCTGGAGGCGGGGGATGAGGAGCGAGTGGCCGCCGAGCTCGAAGAAGTTGTCGTGGAGGCCCACCTTCTCCACACCGAGAAGCTCCTGCCAGGCCTCGGCGATCACCCGTTCCAGGGCGCTCCGCGGCGGTTCGTACACGGCCGCCGGGGCGCGCTCGGGGTTGGGCAGCGCCCGGCGGTCGATCTTGCCGTTGGGCGTCAGGGGGAGGGCGGCAAGGGCCACCCAGGCGTTGGGCAGCATGTGCTCCGGCAGCCGGGCGCGCAGGTGCTCGCGCAGCTCGGCCGGCTCGACGGAACCTGCATCGCCGGCCGGCACGACCCAGGCGACCAGGGCCTTCCCCTCGCGGAGGTCGCGCACCCCGGCCACGGCCTGCGCCACGGCCGCGTGGCTGCAGAGGGCGGCCTCGATCTCGCCCAGCTCGATCCGGAAGCCGCGCACCTTGACCTGGTGGTCCAGGCGGCCCAGGGACTCGAGCTCCCCGTCCGGACGGCGCCGGACCAGGTCGCCGGTGCGATAGAGACGGCCGCCGGGCTCTCCGAACGGATCGGGCACGAACCGCCCGGCGGTCAGGTCCGGCCGCCCCAGATAGCCGCGGGTCACGCCCGCGCCGCCGAGCAGCAGCTCGCCCGGCACGCCCACCGGCACCAGCGAGCCCCGGGCGTCGAGCAGGTGCGCCGTGGTGTTGGCGATCGGGCGGCCGATGGAGACCGTCCGCCGGGGGAGGACCTGGCAGACCGTCGACCAGATCGTGGTCTCGGTGGGGCCGTAGAGGTTCCAGACCGCCGCGGAGCGCGTGAGCAGGGCGGCCGCGAGGTCCTCGGGCAGGGCCTCGCCGCCGCACAGGGCCTTGAGCCCGGGGGTCCCCGTCCAGCCGGAGTCGATCAGCAGCCGCCAGGTCGCCGGCGTGGCCTGGAGCACGGTGGCGCCAGAGCGCGCCAGCAGGTCTCGCAGGCGCGCCCCGTCCTGCGCCTCCTCGCGGGTGGCCACCACCAGCCGGGCGCTCGTGAGGAGCGGCAGATAGATCTCCAGCCCGGCGATGTCGAACGACAGCGAGGTCACCGCCACCAGCACGTCGCCCCCGGTCATCCCGGGGCGCTCGCGCATGGACAGGAGGAAGTTGACCAGCGCGCTGTGCGGGACCTGAACGCCCTTGGGACGGCCGGTGGAGCCCGAGGTGTAGAGCACGTACGCGAGGCCGCCGGGGTCCGGGGCGTCGCCGGGCCGCTCCGCCGGCCGGCGCGCGATCTCCTCGGCGTCGCCGTCGAGCAGGACCGTCGTCGCCGCGTAAGGCGGCAGGCTTTCGAGCAGGGCCTCTTCGGTCACCACCACCCGGGCACCCGAGTCCGCGAGCATGTAGGCGAGCCGCTCGCGCGGGTAGGAGGGATCGAGGGGGAGGTAGGCGCCGCCGGCCTTGAGGATGCCGAGCAAGGCCACCACCATCGCGGCGGAGCGCTCGACCGACAGGCCGACCAGCACCTCCGGCCCGACGCCCAGGCCGCGCAGGTGATGCGCCAGGCGGTTGGCGCGGGCGTCGAGCTCGGCGAAGGTCAGGCGCTCGTTGCCGGCCAGCACGGCGGTGGCCCCGGGGGTCAAGTCCGCCTGCGCCTCGAACAGCTCGTGGACGGGGGCCGCGGGGAGGGGGGCCGCCGTGTGGTTCCACCCCAGGACGAGCTGCTCGCGCTCGCCCGGGGAGAGGAGCGGCAGCTCCGACAGGCGGGCCTCCGGGTTCTCCACCGCTCCGGCGAGGAGGGTCTCGAAGTGGCGCGCCAGGCGCCCACCGGTCGAGCGGTCGAACAGGTCGGCGTTGTACTCCAGGTAGCCGCCGATCTCTCCGCCGCCCTCGCCCAGGGAGAGCAGCAGCTCGAGCTTGGCGGTGCCGGTCTCGACCGGCAGGAGCGTGAAGCCGAGCCCCTGGAGGGTGAGCGCCTCGGCCGGCGCGTTCTGCAGGATGAGCATCGTCTGGAACAGGGGGGGCCGCGACAGGTCCCGGGGCGGCTGCAGCTCCGTGAGCAGCGTCTCGAAGGGGAGGTCCTCAAGGGCGTAGGCTTCGAGGGCGGCCTCGCGGGCCCGGGCGAGCATCTCGCGGAAGCTCGGGTCCCCCTGCAGGTCGCCGCGCAGGGCCAGGGCATTGAGGAAGACCCCGATCAGCCCCTCGATCTCCGGCCGGCTGCGCCCGGCGATGGGCGTGCCCACGACCAGGTCCTCCTGGCCGCTGTAGCGATGGAGGAGCGTCTGGAACGCGGCGAGCAGGGTCATGAAGAGGCTCGCCCCCTCGCGGCGGGTGAAGGCCTCGATTCCGGAGGCCAGCTCCCGGCGCAGGCGCACGCCGATGCTGCCGCCGCGGAAGGTCTGCGCCGGCGGATGCGGCCGGTCGGTGGACAGCTCGAGGGCCGCGGGGGCGCCTTCGAGCCGCGCGCGCCAGGCCGCGGCCAGCCGGCCCAGGCGCTCCCCGGTCAGCCACCGGCGCTGCCAGGCGGCGAAGTCCGCGTACTGGACCGGCAGCTCCGGCAGCGGCGAGCGCTCTCCCCGAGCCGCCACGGCATAGAGGGTGGAGAGCTCGCGCACGAAGATCCCGATCGACCAGGCGTCGCCGACGATGTGGTGGGTCGCGAGCGCCAGGGCGTGGTCCCGCGCGCCGAGCCGGAGCAGGGTGGCGTAGAGGAGCGGCCCCCGGTGCAGGTCGAACGGGCGCCGGACCTCGGCGGCGAGCCTCAGGGCGAGCTCGGCGTCGCGCCGGCCGGCGGGCAGGCCCGAGAGGTCGAGCACCGGGAGCGGCACGGGCGCCGGGGGGGCGATCTCCTGGCGCGGCCGGCCGTCGCGCTCCGGAAAGGCCGTGCGCAGGGACTCGTGCCGGCGGACGATCTCCGCGAGAGCCCCGGCGAGCGCCGGCAGGTCCAGGTCCCCTTCGAGCCGCAGCGCCACCGGCATGTTGTAGGCCGTGCCGCCCGGCTGAAAGCGGTCGAGGAACCAGAGCCTCTCCTGGGCGAAGGAGAGGGGCAGGTCGCCGGTCCGCGGCACCGGCGCGATCGGCGGCTCGGGCTCGCGGCCTGAGTCGTTCGCGGCCTGCGCGATCCGGTCTCCGAGGCCGCGCACGGTGGGCCGCTCGAAGATCCAGCGCACCGGCGGCGGCGTGCCGAGCACCCGCGCCACCCGCGAGGCGATGCGGGTTGCGAGCAGAGAGTGGCCGCCCAGGGAGAAGAAGTCGTCGTCGATGCCCACGCGCTCGACCCCCAGCACCTCGGCCCAGAGGCCGGCCAGCACCTCCTCGACCGGGTTGCGCGGCGCGACGTAAGCGCCGGCCGCGGCGGCGGCCTCGGGCGCGGGCAGGGCCCGGCGGTCCACCTTGCGGTTGGGGGTCAAGGGGAGCGCAGCCAGGGTGACGAAGGCCGACGGCTCCATGAATTCGGGGAGGCGCTCGCGGAGGAAGGCGCGCAGCTCCGCGGTCCGCGCCTCCTGCCCGGCGGCCGGCACCACGTAGGCCACGAGCCGGCGGTCGCCCCAATCGTCACGGGCCACGACCGCGGCCTGGGCCACGCCGGGGTGTAGGCCGAGCGCCGCCTCGATCTCCCCCAGCTCGATGCGGTGGCCGCGGATCTTGACCTGGTGGTCGGCGCGGCCGAGGAACTCGAAGGTACCGTCCGGCCGGCTGCGGACCAGGTCGCCCGTCCGGTAGAGCCGGGCTCCGGGTGCTTCGGAGAACGGGTCCGGCCGGAAGCGCTCGGCCGTGAGGTCCGGGCGGCCGAGGTAGCCGCGCGCCACGCCCGCGCCGCCGATCCAGGCCTCGCCCGGCACACCGGGAGGCAGCGGGTCCAGGCGCCGGTCGAGCGCGTAGATCTGCGTGTTGGCGATCGGCCGGCCGATGGGGACGATCCCGGCCGCGCCCTCGCCGGCACGGAAGGCCGCCGACCAGACCGTGGTTTCGGTGGGGCCGTAGAGGTTCCACACGGCCTCCGCCCGCCGCAGGAGGCTTGCCGCCAGATCGCCCGGCAGGGCCTCGCCGCCGCAGAGGGCCGATCGGAGGCCGCCCTCCCAGCCCGCCTCCAGCAGCATGCGCCAGGTCGCCGGAGTCGCCTGGAGGACCGTCACCCCGGACTCCCGCATCCGCGCGGCGAGCCGCGCGCCATCGGCCGCCAGCTCGGCGGAGGCGATCTCCAGCCGCGCTCCCGCGAGCAGCGGCAGGTAGAGCTCCAGCCCCGCGATGTCGAAGGACAGCGAGGTGACGGCAAGGAGGACGTCGCTTTCCGCCAGACCGGGCTCGCGGAGCATCGAGGCCAGGAAGTTGGCCAGCGCGCCGTGCGTCACCTGGACGCCCTTGGGCCGCCCGGTGGAGCCCGAGGTGTAGAGGACATAGGCGAGAGAGTCGGGGCCGGCGCCGCCGTCGTTCACGGGCTCCACGGCCCTGTCCGTCTCGCGGTCGAGGCAGAGGACGCGGGCGCCGTGCGCCGGCAGCGTGGCTGCCAGCCGCTCGTGGGTGAGCACCACCCGCACGCCGCTGTCAGCCAGCATGAAGCCGATCCGCTCGGCCGGGTAGCCGGGGTCGAGCGGCAGGTAGGCGCCGCCGGCCTTCCAGACGCCCAAGGTCGCGACCAGCAGGTCGAGGGAGCGCTCGAGGGCGATGCCGACCAGGGATTCCGGGCCGATGCCCAGGGCGCACAGGCGGCCGGCGAGGAGGGCCGCGCGGTCTTCGAGCTCCGCGCGGGTGAGCCGCTCCCCCTCGTAGACGACGGCCACGTCCTCGGGGGAGCGCGCCGCCCGCTCGGCGATCAGGTGGTGGACGGAGGCCGCAGGGACCTCCGCGGAGGTGTCGTTCCAGTCCTCCAGGATCTGGCGCCTCTCGGCCTCTGAAAGGACCGGAAGCTCGGAGAGGCGCCGGCCCGGCTCGGCCACGGCCGCCGCGAGCAGCGTGCCGAGGTGCCCCAGCCAGCGCGCGGCCGTGGCCGCGTCGAACAGGTCGGTCTTCGATTCGAGATAGCCGCGGAGCCCGCCCTCGATCTCGGTGGCCGAGAGCGTGAGGTCGAAGCGCGAGACCCCGTGGTAGACGTCGTCCAGGGGACGCAGGGTGAGCCCGGACGCCCCCGCCTCCTCGGCCGGGAGGTTCTGCAGGATGAACAGCACCTGGAACAGGGGCGAGTGGCCGAGGCTGCGCTCCGGCCGCAGCTCCTCGACCAGCCGCTCGAAGGGGAGCTCCTGGTGCGCGTAGGCGCCGAGCGCCGTTTCGCGCACCCGCGTGAGCGTTTCGAGGAAGGTCGGATCGCCCGACAGGTCCGCGCGCAGGACCAGGGTGTTGATGAAGAGGCCGATCAAGTTTTCGACCTCGCCGCGGGTACGGCCGGCGATGGGTGAGCCGACGGCCACGTCCTCCTGGTCCGTCAGGCGGCCGAGGAGGGCCGCAAAGCCTGTGAGGAGCGTCATGAACAGGGTGGCGCCCTGCTCGCGGCCGAGGGCGGCCAGGGCCGCCGTGAGCTCCGCCGGGACGGCCAAGGGCTGGCGGCCGCCGCGGAAGGTCTCGGCCGCGGGCCGCGGCCGGTCCGCGGGGAGCTCGAGGACCGGCGGCGGGGGCGTCAGCCGCTCCCGCCACCAGGCCACCTGACCTTCGAGCACCGGGCCGGAGAGCCGGCGGCGCTGCCAGTCCGCGAAATCGGCGTACTGGACCGGCAGCTCGGGGAGCTCCGGGACCTGGCCGTTCGCGAAGGCGCGGTAGAGGGACGCCACCTCGCGGACGAAGAGCCCGAGCGACCAGCCGTCGGAGACGATGTGGTGCTGGGTCGCGAGCAGCAGGTGGCCGCGCTCGCCGAGGCGCACCAGGGAGGCCCGAGCCAGCGGGCCGCTCGCGAGGTCGAACGGGGCCCGCGGCTCCTCCACGGCGAGGCGCGCCCCCTCGGCCTCGCGCGCCTCCTCCGGCAACCCGGTCAAGTCCACCACGGCCAGCGGGAAGGGGCCCGGCGGGGAGATGCGCTGGACCGGGACGCCGTCGATCGCCGGGAAGGTGGTGCGGAGCGTCTCGTGACGGCGCGCAACCTCGGTCAGGGCGCTCGCGAGGGCCGCCCCGTCCAGGGGCCCCTCCAGGCGGAGCGCGGTGGGGATGTTGTAGGCCGCGCTGCCCGGCTGGAGCTGGTCGAGGAACCAGAGCCGCTCCTGGGCGAAGGAGAGGGGGAGATCGGCCGGGAGGCCGGTGCGGGGGAGCCGCTCGATGGGAGGCGCGGCTTCCGTCGCGCCGCCGCGCGCCGTCTCGATCCGCGCCGCCAGCTCCGCCGGGGTCGGGGACTCGAACAGGGCCGCGATGGGCAACTCGATGCCCAGCTCGTCCCGCAGGCGCGACAGGAGCTGGGTCCCGAGCAGCGAGTGCCCGCCCAGCTCGAAGAAGCTGTCGTGGACGCCCACGCCCGCGATGCCGAGCAGCCGCTCGATCTGGCCCGCGATCCATGTTTCGGTCGGGTTGCGCGGCGCCACCCAGGGTTGCGGCAGGCTCGGGCGCGCGTGGAGCGGGAGCGCCGGAGGAGCCGGTGCCGGGGTCTGCTCCTCCTCGAGAGTGGAGGAGAGGATCGCCGGCTCCAGGCGCCTCTCGCTCTGCGACGCCTCCACCCAGAAGCGCCGGCGCTCGAAGGGGTAGAGGGGGAGCTCCAGGCGGTGGCGGCGCTCCTCGCGCCAGAGCCCGGCCGGGTCGATGGCGACCCCGGCGAGCCAGAGGCGGCCCAGGGTGCCGAGCGCGAAGGCCGCGTCGTCCTGCCGTTCGTGGGCATGGGGGAGCGAGGGGAGCGCGGTCCGGCCACGCCCGGCGGCCGGATGCTGCAGGGCGAGCGCCGAGAGCCCCTGCCCCGGCCCCACCTCCAGCAGCGCCCGCGAGGGGTTCTTCCACAGCTCCGCGAGCCCGTCCGAGAAGCGCACCGGACCGCAGAGGTGGCGGGCCCAGTAGGCGGGATCCGTCGCCTCCTCCGCGGTCAGCCAGGTCCCCGTCACGTTGGACAGGAGGGGGATGCGCGGTGGCGCCGGCCGCAGGCGCCGGACCTGTTCGGTCAGGCGGTCCGCGAGCGGCTCCATCCCCCGCGAATGGAAGGCGTGGGTGGTGGGGAGCTGCCGCGCGGGGATCCCCTCCTCCGAGAGGAGGCGGGCGAGAGCGGCGACCTCCTCCGGCGGCCCGGAGACCACACAGAGCCGCGGGCCGTTCACCGCCGCCAGGTCGAGCCCCGGCGAGAGCCGGCCCCGGACCTCCGCTTCGGGCAGCGGCACCGCGAGCATCGAGCCCGCGGGCAGCTCCTCGATCCAGCGCGCCCGCTCGGCCACCAGCGGCAGCGCGTCCTCCAGCGGGAAGACCCCGGCGAGGCAGGCCGCCACGTACTCGCCCAGGCTGTAGCCGAGGAGAGCCTCGGGCTCGACGCCCCAGGACATCCAGAGCTGCGCCAGGGCGTGCTCCACGGCGAAGACCGCGGGCTGGGCGTAGAGCGTGCGGTGGAGCCGCCGCGCCGCCTCGTCCGGGCCGTCCCCCCGCCCGAGCATCCGGCGCAGGTCCAGGCCCCCTTCGGCCGCGCGCTCTCCCCCGGCGAAAACCGCTTCGCGCAGATCGCGCCACGGGCCGTCGGCGAGGATCTCGAAGCAGCGGTCGAGCGCCGCGCGGAAGACCGGCTCGGTCTCGTAGAGACCGCGGGCCATGCCGGGGTAGTGGTCGCCCACGCCGGCGAGCAGGAACGCGACCGGGCGCCGGCCGCCGTCCTGAGCTCCGGCCAAGAGGCGGCGGGGATCGCGTTCTTCGAGGATCCGCCGCGCCTCGTCCACGTCGCGGCAGACCACGGCCCGGCGGTGCGCGAAGGCGCGCCGGCCCACCTGGAGCGTGAAGGCCGTGTCGGCGAGGCTCGCGTCCGGGTTCTTCTTGAGCCAGGCGGCCAGGTTGCCGGTCGCCGCCTCGAGGGCGGTCGCCGTGCGGGCCGAGAGCACCAGGAGCTGCCAGGGGCGCGACGGGCCGGAGGGCTCCCGCGCGGGAGCCTCCTCCAGCACCACGTGCGCGTTGGTGCCGCCCTGGCCCAGCGAGCTCACGCCGGCCCGCCGCGGCCCGCCGTCGTCCGGCCAGGGAGAGAGCCGGTCGTTGACCCGGAAGGGGCTGCCTGCGAAGCCGATCTTCGGGTTCGGCGTCTCGAAGTTCAGGCTGGGCGGGATCTCCCGGTGCTCGAGGGCGAGCACCGTCTTGATCAGCCCGGTCACGCCGGCGGCCGCTCCCAGGTGGCCGATGTTCGTCTTGACCGAGCCGATCGCGCAGAACCCGTTCTTCCCGGTGTCTCCGAAGGCGCGGGTCAGAGCCGTCACCTCGATCGGGTCTCCCAGGGCGGTGCCGCTGCCGTGGCACTCGACGTAGTCGATCGTCTCAGGCTCGACCCCGGCGCGCGCCAGGGCGGAGGCCACCACCGCCGCCTGCCCCTCGATGCTGGGGGCGGTGTAGCCGACCTTCTGCGAGCCGTCGTTGTTGATCGCGGTCCCGAGGATCACCGCGTGGATCACATCGCCGTCCGCGATCGCATCCTCCAGGCGCTTCAACACCACGAGGCCCACACCGGCGCCGTAGATCGAGCCGTCGGCTTTGGCGTCGAACGCGCGGCAGTGCCCGTCGGAGGAGTCCGGCCCCGACTCCTGGTAGACGTACCCGGCCCGCTGCGGCACCTTGATCGAGACGCCGCCCGCCAGGGCCACCTCGCAGTCCCCCGTGAGCAGGGCCTGGCAGGCGAGGTGGGTGGCCACGAGAGAGGTCGAGCAGGCGGTCTGGACGTCGACGCTCGGGCCGCGGAGCCCGAGCCTGTAGGAGACCTGGGTGGTCAGGAAGTCGCGGTCCGTGCCGAGCAGCAGCGGGCCCGCTCCGATCTCCTGAAGGAGCCCGGGGTGGGAGAGGAGGTTGGACAGCAGGTAGCTCGAGGCCGTCACCCCGCCGTAGATGCCGATGGCGCCCGGGAAGCGCTCGGGGTCGATCCCCGCGCTCTCCAGGGCGTGCCAGGAGGTTTCGAGGAAGAACCGGAGCTGCGGGTCCATCAGCTCGGCCTGTCGCGGCGAGGCCTCGAAGAACGCGGCGTCGAAGAGGTCCTCGCCGTCGACCACCGCGCGCGCCGGCACGTAGCTCGGGTTCTTGAGCAGCTCAAGGGGGACGCCGCTTTCGAGCAGCTCCTCCCGCGAGAAGAAGGAGACCGACTCGACCCCCTCGCGCAGGTTCTGCCAGAAGGCTTCGAGGTCGCGCGCTCCGGGGAAGCGGCCGGCCAGGCCGACGATGGCGATCCGGCCGCTCGCCGGGGCCGGGCTCCGCCGCGCCGGGAGCGCATCGCGCCGCTCCCGGGCCCCCCGGCCGCGGAGGTGCTCGGCCTGCGCGTGGACGTTGGGATGGCTGAACAGGTCCATCAGCGACAGGTCCGCCTTCAGGGCTTCCTGGAGGCGGGAGAGGAGACGGACGAGCAGCAGGGAGTGGCCGCCGATCTCGAAGAAGTTGTCGTGGACGCCCACCCGGTCGACGCCCAGCACCTCCTGCCAGACGGCGGCGATCTCCCGCTCGAGATCGGTCTCCGGCGGCACGAACGCGGCATTCTCCTCGCCGCGGTCGGGCGCCGGGAGGGCCTTTCGGTCCACCTTCCGGTTGGGCGTCAGCGGCAGCTCGGGGAGGAGCGTGAACGTGGCCGGCACCATGGAGTCCGGCAGCCGCTCGCGCAGGAAAGCGCGCAGCTCCCGCGCCGCGAGAGCGGCCCCGGCGGCGGGGACCACGTAGGCGGCCAGGTAGAGCTCCGCGCCGCGGTCCTGGCGCGCGATGACGACCGCTTCGCGGACCCCCGGGAAGCCGCCGAGCACCGATTCGATCTCCCCCAGCTCGATCCGGAAGCCGCGGATCTTGACCTGCGTGTCGGCGCGCCCGACGAAGACCGCCTCCCCGTTCGGCAGGTAGCGCCCGAGGTCCCCGGTGCGGTAGCGATCGGCCATGAAGCGCTCGGCGGTGAGCTGCGGATCGCCCAGGTAGCCCAGGGCGATGTGCGGGCTGCGTATCGAGACCTCGCCGAGCTCGCCGATGCCGGCCAGGGCGCCGGCCGGGTTCAAGACCAGGATCTGGACGTCGGGGATGCCGCGGCCGAGCGGGAGGATCTCCCGGGGCCCGTCCTCCTCCGCCACGTGGTAGCCGACCGCGCGCTGGGTCTCGGTCGAGCCGTAGTAGTTGACGCAGGTGACCGCCGGGGCGAGGCGGCGCAGGCGCGCCACGTCGCGGCGGGTGAGGACGTCGCCGACCAGGAACGCGTAGCGCAGCGACGGGACCTCGACCCGGGGCCGGTTCGGCGCTTCGGTCGTGAGCACCTGCCCCAGGGCGGGCGTCAGGTGGGCGACCGTCACCCCCTCGCGGCGCATCCACGTGGCGAGCCGGCCGGGCTCGTCCATCGTCTCCGGGTCGGGGATCACCACCGCGGCCCCGATCTGGAGCGGCGTGAAGAGGTCTCTGTGCAGCGGGTCGTGCGCCAGGCCCGACAGCATGCTGAAGCGGTCGGCTTCCGACAGCTCGAAGCGGCGGCGGAGCCACGGGATGAAGTGCGAGAGCGACCCGTGGCGGCCGAGCACGCCCTTGGGCACGCCCGTCGAGCCGGAGGTGAAGGCCACATAGGCGACATCATCCGGGCCCACTTCGACGGCAGTGGGCTCAGCGGGCCCGTCCGCGAGGAAATCGGGGTCCTCGGCCCGGGCCGGCAGCGTCAGGCGGCAGGCGCAGCCGATGGCGTCGAGCGCGCTTTCGATCTCCGCCGGCACCGGACCCGCGGCCGCCACCCGGAGCCAGGCGGCCGGCCGGGCGATCCCCAGCATCTGGGCCTGGCGCGGCGCCGGGTAGCGCGGGTCGAGCATCAGGAACGCGGCCCCTGCCTTCTGAGCGCCGAGGACCCCCCAGACAAGGGGGGCGCTGCGGTGGGCCCAGAAGGCCACCACGTCCCCGGGCCGCACGCCGCCCGCCTGAAGGAAGGCGGCGAGCCGGTCCGAGCGGAGGTCGAGCTCGCCGTAGGTCCACGACTCCGCCGGATCGGCGGCGGCGAGGGCCTGGGGGGCGCGGCGGGCCTCCCGCGCGAAGACCTCGTGCACCGCGCCTTCCCAGGCGGCGGAGAGCTCCGCGGCCGGATCGGGAAGGACCGACCGGGCCCGCGGGGTCGCCGCCAGGGAGATGCGGTCGACGCCCAGCTCCGGGCTCTCGACGCCCTCCGCCAGGAGCAGCGCGAGCTGGTCCACCAGCTCCTCCATGCGGACGGCGTCGAACAGGTCGGCGTTGTAGGCCATCCGGACCGCGATCCCCTGCCCGGGGTCGTCGCGCACGTAGAAGGTCAGGTCGAACTTGGAGGGCAGGTCGGGCAGCGAGATCGCCTCGATCGCGAGGCCCGCCAGGCGCTCTTCGGTCAGGGGGAAGTTGAGCAGGTTGAACAGGACCTGGAACAGCGGCGTCCGCGAGAGGTCGCGCTCCGGCTGCAGCCGGGCGAGGAGGGCCTCGAACGGCAGGTCCTGGTGCGCGTAGGCGCCCAGGGTGACCTCGCGCACCCGTGCCACCAGCTCCCGGAAGCCGGGGTCTCCCGAGACGTCCGTGCGCAGCGCGAGGAGGTTCAGGAAGAACCCGATCAGCGGCTCGGTCTCCGCCATGCGGCGCCCGGCGATGGGCGATCCGACGACGACGTTGTCGCTGCCGGCGAGGCGGTGGAGCAGCGCCTTGACCCCGGCGAGCATCGTCATGAAGAGGGTGGCGCCCTCCGCCTGCCCGAAGCTCCGCAGGCGGTCGGAGAGATCGGCCGGGAGGGTGCGGATCACCCAGCCGCCGCGCCAGGTCTGCACCGCCGGCCGCGGCCGGTCCGCCGGCAGATCGAGGGGAGCGGTCTGGCCGGAGAGCCGCTCGCTCCACCAGGCCAGGTCTCGCTCCCGAAGGGCGGCGGCGGTCTCGCGCTGCCACAGGGCGAAGTCGGGGTACTGGAGGGGGAGCTCCGGGAGCGGCGAGGGCCTCCCCTCCGCGAAGGCTCCGTAGAGCGCCGCGACCTCGCGGATCAGGACACCCATCGACCAGCCGTCGGAGACGATGTGGTGCATCGCGAGCAGGAGGTGGTGCCGGTCCTCCTCCAGCCGCAGGAGGGCCGCGGCGAGCAGGGGCCCGCGCGCCAGGTCGAACCGCCAGGCCGCGTGCAGGGAGGCCAGCCGCGCGGCCTCGAGCCGGCGCGCCTCTCGAGGCAGCGCCGCCAGAGCGATCCGCGGCAGGGCGCGGGGGGCGTCCCCGGCCGGCGCGCCCCGCGGCACCGGGCC